>DATNLN010000129.1:0-18922 GCA_035602855.1 Candidatus Acidiferrales bacterium | reverse complement strand
CTAAGGCATTGCTGGTCAGCACGTAAGGTGTTCCCCCGATGGCCCCCTTCTTTGGAATCGGCAATACTGCGCCCGCTCAGGAGGCTTGCGGCTGCAAGATTTTCGCGGCGTTCAGAGCTCGAGCTTTTGTAGCGCGGGCGGTGGCGCCCCAAGAGAGGAACGAGATGCGAACGATCCTGTTGATTATTCTGGTCCTGCTGATTCTGGGAGCGTTGCCGACTTGGCCGTATAGCGCGGGCTGGGGGTACTACCCCAGCGGTGGATTGGGCCTGCTGCTGGTGATTTTGTTGATTTTGGCGGTGCTGGGTAAATTGTGAGGCTGGGCGGGTGAATATGAATCGTCCCACGGGTGTAACGGTCGCGGCGGTGCTGACGTTTTTCGGAGCGATGATTATGGCGCTGGGATCGTGCGCCTTTTTTATGGTTGGCGTGATGGTCGCGACCGGAGATGAGAGAGGGGCGCCGGTATCGGTAGCGATCACGGGCATGGCGCTGGGCGGCGGTCTCATGCTGCTGATTCTGGCAGGATCCGCCGGCTGGGTAGCGCTGAACGCCGGGGAACTGTTCGAATGGGCGCGGACGGTTTCCTTTGCGGGAATCGCCGCTAGCGTGGAACGACCTCTGCGCGGCCTGTCTGCGGCAGTGCGCCACTGCGAAGAGTTTCTGCGGCGGCGGGCGCACGAATTCCCATGGGCGCTGCACCGTTAAATAGTAACTCGAACTGCGGACGACGTTCCTTCTTACGATCCATTCCCAGGTTCCGATCTCGTTAGCTAGTCTGCTTCGCTTGGAGCCGGCTGCGAGCCGTGCTCCGCGCCGTTGCGCTGCTTTCCCAGCACGCGCAGGCGCAAGCGGTCGAACTCCAGGTAGACGACCGGAGTGGTGTAGAGCGTTAACATCTGACTGAGAATCAATCCCCCCACAATCGTGATGCCCAAAGGGCGGCGGAGTTCGTAGCCGGTACCGGTTCCGAGCGCGAGCGGCAGAGCGCCCAACAGCGCGGCCATGGTGGTCATCAGGATCGGGCGGAAGCGCAACATCGAGGCTTCGAAAATCGCGTCGCGCGTGCTTTTTCTTTCCTCGCGCTCCGCCTGCAAAGCGAAATCGATCATCATGATCGCGTTTTTCTTCACGATACCGATCAGCAGCACAATGCCGATGATGGAGATGATGTTCAAGTCTTGCTTGAAGAGCATCAATGCGACCATCGCCCCAACGCTGGCCGAGGGCAGAGTGGAAATGATCGTGAAGGGATGGACCAGGCTTTCATACAAAATGCCGAGCACGATATAAACGGCTAGCAGCGCCGTGATGATCAACAGAGGCTCGGTGCCCAGCGATTGCTGATAGGCCTCGAGCGTGCCGGCATAAAAACCTTGCAGCGAAGAAGGCGTGCCCAGGCGTTTTTGCATGTCGTTGATGGCGGCTGTGGCTTGGCTCATGGACACGTTGGGAGCGAGGTTGAAGGAAACGGTGACGGAGGGAAACAGGCCCGTGTGATTGATGGAAAGCGGCGTGGTGTTGGCCTGGCCCTTGGCCACGGCGAGCAACGGAATATTGCCGCCGCTCGCGGAATGAAGGTAGATGTCTTTCAAGCCTTCCGGACTTTGCCAATACTGCGGAGCGACTTCGAGCACCACGTAGTATTGATTCAGCTGCGTGTAAATGATCGAGACTTCGGATTGGCCGAAGGCGCCGTATAACGCGGAATCGAGCGACTGCACCGTGATGCCGAGCTTTGCCGCGGTGATGCGATCGTAGTTGAGCAGTTCATCGAGGCCGCCATTTTGCTGGTCCGAGCTGACGTCCTGTAGACCGGGAAGTTTCTGCATCGCGGCCAAAAGAATCGGCGCCCATTTGGAGAGGTCCTGCACGTTGTCCGATTGGATCGTGTACTGATAGAGCGCATTGCTGGAGCGGCCGCCAATGCGCAGATCCTGCACGGCCTGCAGGAACGCAGAAGCGACGGGCAACGCGTTTAATTTGGGACGCAGACGGTTAATGATCCCGGCGGCGCTGATTTTGCGTTCCGCCAGCGGCTTGAGCGCGATGTAGGCGGAGCCGGTATTGGTGGCGCCGTTGCCGCCGGTAAACGTAATTACGTTGGCGACGGCCGGATCATTGTTAATCACGTGGCCGATTTGCTGGATGGAATTGTTCATCGCCGCGAAAGATGAGTCCTGCGGCCCTCGTACGGAGCCGGAAAGCGCGCCGGTATCCTGTTGCGGGAAAAAGCCCTTGGGAATTTTGATGATGAGGACAACGTTGAGCGCAATGGTGATGAACAGCACGATCAGGGTGAGCGCCGGATTGTCCAAGACCCAGGTCAGGGTGCGGCGATACAAGGAAAGCACCCAATCAAAGACCTTCTCGCTGGCGTTATAGATGCGGCCGTGCTTTGCATGGCGCTCGTCCCGCAGCAGGTAGGCGCACATCATCGGGGTGGTGGTGAGCGAAATGATCATGGAGACGACGATGGCGGTGGAAAGCGTGACCGCAAACTCGCGGAAGAGGCGGCCAACGATTCCGCCCATCAGCAGCAGGGGAATAAAAACGGCGATGAGCGAAATGCTGATCGAGAACACGGTGAAGCCGATTTCTTCGGCGCCCTTCAGCGCCGCGGCAAAAGGCGTCAAGCCGTTTTCCAGATGACGCGCGACATTTTCCATCACCACGATCGCGTCATCCACGACGAAGCCCGTGGAAATGGTAAGAGCCATGAGCGAAAGATTGTCGATGCTGAAGCCAAACAGATACATCACCGCGCAGGTGCCGATGAGGGAAACCGGCACGGCCACGGCGGGAATCAGCGTGGCGCGCGCGTTGCGCAGAAAGACGAAGACGACCAGGATCACCAGGACGATGGAAATCAGCAGGGTCTTTTCGACGTCGCCGACGGAGGCGCGAATGGTGGTGGTGCGGTCGAGAACCATGGTGATTTCAATTCCCAGCGGAATCGAGGCCTTGATGAACGGAAGTTGCGCGGTCACGCGGTCCACTGTGTCGATGATGTTGGCGCCGGGCTGGCGGAAGATGATGACGGTGATGGCGCGCTTGCCGTTCAGATAGCCAGCCGCGCGGACGTTCTGCACCGAGTCAATTACCTGCGCGACGTCGGAGAGGCGCACAGCGGCGCCATTTTTATAACCGACGATGATCGGCCTGTAGTCGGCGGCGGCCGAGATCTGGTCGTTGGCCAGGATGTCCGCGGTTACGATGCCGTCGGAAATTTGACCTTTGGCGAGGTCGGAATTTTGCAGGCTGAGCACGGATTGCAAATTCGACAGGGTGAGCCCGTAGCTTGCCAGTTGCGTGGGATTGGCTTCCACCCGGACCGAGGGCAAGGCGCCGCCTCCGACGCTGACCTGGCCGACGCCCTGTATCTGCGAGAGTTTTTGCTCGATGACGGTGGAGGCCACGTCATACACTTTTTCGGGACCGTATTTCTCGGAGGTGAGGCCGAGGATCATGATGGGCGCGTCGGCGGGATTGACTTTGCGGTAGGTGGGATTGGAGGGCAGGTTGGCGGGCAAATAAGTGCGCGCGGCGTTGATGGCGGATTCTACGTCGCGCGCGGCGCCGTCGATATCGCGACTGAGATCGAACTGAATGGTGATGGAGGTGCTGCCGAGCGTGCTGGTGGAGGTCATCTCGGTGACGCCGGCGATATGGCCGAACTGGCGTTCGAGAGGAGTAGCGACGGAAGAGGCCATAATTTCGGCGCTGCCTCCGGGCAAGCTGGCACTGACGGAGATGGTCGGGAAATCAACTTCGGGCAGCGGCGAAACCGGTAGGACTTCGAATGCAACTGCCCCGGCAAGCGCAATCGCCACGGTGAGCAGCGTAGTGGCGACAGGGCGGTGAATGAACGGCGCGGAGATGTTCATGCGGGGCCTGGGGCTTCTGCATTTGGCGTGCCTGGCGGTTGCGGGTTGGGCGCTTCGCCGCCAGAAGTTTCCTGCTTTGGCGATTTGCTCGAAAAACGCTGCGCGAGATTATCGAAGAAAATGTAAATGACCGGCGTGGTGTAGAGCGTGAGCGCCTGGCTGAGCAGCAGGCCGCCGACCATGGCGATGCCCAGCGGCCGGCGCAATTCGGAACCGAAGCCGGCACCGAGCGCGAGCGGCAAGCCGGCTAGCAACGCGGCCATGGTGGTCATCATAATCGGGCGGAAACGCAATAGGCAGGCTTCGTAAATTGCGTCCGTGGAATTTTTTCCGCCTTTGCGTTCTGCTTCCAGCGCGAAATCCACCATCATGATGCCGTTCTTTTTCACGATGCCGATCAGCAGGACGATGCCGATGATCGCGACCACGCTCAAATCCTGGTGGAAGAGAATCAACGCGAGGAAAGCTCCGACGCCGGCTGAAGGCAGCGTGGAAAGAATCGTGATCGGATGCACGAAGCTCTCATACAAAACACCCAGGACGATGTAGACAGTGACAAGCGCGGCGAGAATCAGCAGCGGCTCATTGGCCAGGGAGTTTGTGAAGGAGGCCGCGGTGCCTTGAAAGCCGGCTTGCAGGCTGGGAGGCATGTGCATGTCCTTCTGCACTTTGTTGATCGCGGTGATGGCGTTGCCCAGGGCTGCGTTCGGCGCGAGATTGAAGGAGGCGGTGATCGCGGGAAATTGGCCCTGGTGGGTAATCACCAGCGGCTCCATGGTGTTCTCGAAGTGCGAGAAAGCGCTGAGCGGCACCGCGTTGCTCGTGGACGAGCTGGTGGCGCCGGCGGAGGTCGAGCCGCCGCTCGTCGGGGAGGAAGAATTCGGTGAAAGCGCGTTCGCGGGAGGCACGAGCGTATTCGCCGACGGAGTGTAGAGCGCCGAACCAGTGAGCGCGTTCGAACCCGCGGAGGACGAGCTGGAGGACGCGAAAGAGGAAACAGTTCCGGCGCCGCTGGTGCCAGCGGACGCGTTGGACTGGATATAGATGTGGTTCAGCTTGTTGGGATCTTTCTGAAATTGCGGCTCGCTTTCCAGCACGACGTGGTATTGATTCACCTGCGTATACATCGTGCTGATCTGGCGCTGGCCGAAGGCGTCGTACAAAGTGTTGTCAATCGTTGCGGGCGCGATGCCCAAGCGCCCGGCGGTGACGCGGTCAATCACCAGAGTTACGGCCAGGCCTCCCGGTTGTTGGTCGGTCGCCAGGTCTTCCAGTTCCGGCTGTTTTTTCAGCTGGTCCATGAAGCGGCTGGTCCAGAGATTCAGTTCGTTGGCGTCGGAATCTTCCAGCGTGTATTGGTATTGCGTGCGGCTCACGCGGTCGTCCACGGTAATGTCCTGCACCGGTTCCATGAAGAGTTCGATGCCCTGCACTTTGTCCAAGCGGGTTTTGAGTCGGCGGATGAGATTGGAGGCGCTGATTTTGCGTTGGTCGAGCGGTTTTAAGTTGATGGACATGCGGCCGCTGTTGGTGGTGATGTTCGTGCCGTCCGCGCCGATAAACGACGAGATGCTTTCAACCGCCGGGTCTTCCATCACGACTTTGGCGAGTTCCTGCTGTTTTTCGGCCATGGCTTGCGAACTGATCGACGCCGGGGCTTGCGAGATGCCCTGGATTACGCCGGTATCCTGCACCGGGAAAAATCCTTTGGGGATGATGATGTAGAGAAAAATTGTGAGCAGGAGCGTAGCGACGGCGACGAGCAGCGTAATGGTCTGGTAGCGCAGGACGAACTTCAGCGTGCGGCCATAGAACGCGATCATGTTTTCGAAAACGCGCTCGGAAGCTTTGTAGAAGCGCCCTTGCTGGTCCTTCGGGGTGTGGCGCAGGATGCGCGCGCTCATCATCGGAGTAAGCGTGAGGGAGACCACTGCCGAGAGCACGATGGTGACCGCGAGGGTCACGGCAAACTCGCGGAACAGACGGCCCACGACGTCGCCCATGAATAAAAGCGGAATCAGCACGGCGATCAGCGAGACGGTGAGCGAGAGAATGGTGAAGCCGATTTGTTCGGCGCCTTTGAGCGCCGCGTCCATCGGCTTATCACCCGCCTCGATGTAACGCGATATGTTTTCGATCATCACGATGGCATCGTCCACCACGAAGCCGGTGGAGATGGTCAGCGCCATCAGCGACAAGTTATCCAGGCTGTAGCCGAGCAGGTACATCGCCGCTAAGGTGCCGACGAGCGAGAGCGGCACAGCCACCGCCGGGATGATGGTGGCGTAGAGGCTGCGCAAGAAAAGAAAAATGACCAGCACGACGAGGCCGATGGTCAGGAGCAGTTCAAATTCGACGTCCGATACGGACGCTTCGATGGCGGTCGTCAGATCGGTCAGTGTGGTGACCTGAATGCCGGTGGGCAGGTTGGCTTCGAGCTGCGGAATCAGCGCCTTGATGCTTTTCACCACGGCGATCGTATTGGCGCCGGGCTGGCGTTGCACGTTCAGGATGACCGCAGGCGTCTGATTCATCCACGCGGCCTGCGCATTATTTTCGACGCCATTCACGATGGCGGCTACGTCGGGGAGCATCACCGGCGCTCCGTTGCGGTAGGCGACCACCACGTTTCTGTAATCCGTGTTGGTGACCAGCTGATCGTTGGCGTCAATCTGGTAATCCTGACGCGGACCGTCGAAGTTTCCTTTGGCGGCGTTCACGCTGGCGGAGGTCAGTGCGGTGCGCAGGTCCTCCAGGTTAATGCCGTAGGAGGAAAGCGCTGTGGGGTTGGCTTGAATCCGCACGGCCGGTTTTTGTCCGCCGCTAATGGTTACCAGGCCGACGCCACTGAGCTGCGAAATTTTCGGCGCCAGGCGCGTGTCCACCAGGTCTTCTACTTGCGGCAGCGGCATCGAGTTGGAAGTGATTGCAAGCGTCAGCACGGGAGCGTCAGCTGGATTCGTCTTACTGTAAATAGGCGGCGCGGGCAGGATGGACGGCAGCAGACTCTGCGCAGCGTTGATCGCCGACTGCACTTCTTCTTCGGCGACATCGATGCTCAGCGTGAGATTAAATTGTAGGACGATCACGGAAGTGCCACCGGAGCTGGAGGAAGTCATCTGGCTCAAGCCTTGCAGCTCGCCGAACTGGCGCTCGAGTGGGGCCGTCACTGTGGTCGCAACCACGGTGGGGCTGGCTCCGGGATAAAACGTGAGGATCTGGATGGTGGGATAGTCAACTTCAGGCAATGCGGAGACGGGGAGCTGCGTGTAACCGACGATGCCGACCAGCAGGATTGCGGCCATTAATAAAGAGGTGGCCACCGGCCGCAAAATAAACGGACGAGAGGGACTCACGGAGCGCTGCTCCCGCTTGCACCGTTGGTGCCGGCGGTGGCGGGCGGGTTCGACACGACCACCGCAATCTTGTCCTGCAACTTATCGAAGCTGCTGTTGGCGAGGACATCTCCAGGATTGATGCCGTCAACCTGGGTTACGCCGCCGTTGGTGACTCCGGGTTTGACGCTGACCATGTGCGCGATATTGTTTTGAATCACATACACGAACGACGCCTGTCCATTCTGTTGAATGGCGGATGACGGAACCAGTGTCACGCCCTGCAGCGTATTCACCAGCAGGCGCGTATTCACAAACTGGTTGGGGAAGAGCGCGTCATTGGTGTTGGCGAAAAGCGCGCGGCCTTTCACCGTGCCGGTGGTGGTGTCTATCTGATTGTCGAGCGTAAGCAACTGGCCGCTGGCGATTTTCGTTTGCGCGGTGCGATCGAAGGCGTCCACGCTGAGCTTGGCTTTTGCGCGTAGGCGGGCTTGCACCGGGTCGAGGCTGTCCTCCGGTATCGTGAAAATTACGGTAATGGGCTCGAGCTGCGTAATGACCACGAGCGTGGTTGTGCCGGCGGTTTGCACCACGTTGCCGGGATCGACCAGGCGCAGACCGACGCGGCCGGCGATGGGCGCGGTGATGTGGCAGTACTCCACCTGCACCTGATTGAATTGAACGGTGCCTTCGTCGTTCTTTACAGTGCCTTCATCCTGGTGCACCAATTTTTCCTGGTCATCCAGAATCTGTTTGGCGATGGCGTTGTGCGCCCACGCTTCCTGGTAACGCGCCAGATCCATCTGTGCCTGCGCCAGAAGATTCTGGTCGCGTTCGAGCGCGCCTTCGGCTTCCATCAGCATGGCGCGGTAGGTGCGCGAGTCAATGTCAATCAGCGGATCGCCCTTCGCAACACGCTGGCCTTCCGTATAGTGGACGCCAATAATTATCCCGGTAACCTGCGCGGTGATGGAAGAGGTGTACACCGGAGTGACCGTGCCGATGGAGTCCAGGTAAACGCCGATATCGCCTTTTTGCGCCGTGGTGGTGGTGATGGTGATGCCCGCGGGACGAACTTTCTTGGCCGCGGCTTTTTTGGCGTCTTCGTGGTGGCGGAAAATCAGCAGGGCAATAATCACAAGGACCAGAAGTGACAGGCCCCACCAAACGAACTGCGGTACCTTACGCCGAGGTTGTGGCGAAGCGGGAGCGGCTGGGACCGGAGGCTTTTGATATTCAGGGATGGATGCAGAGGTGTTTTTTATCTCGGCAATAAGAATCTCCTGGGCACAGCTGGAAGCGCCTAGATGGTACTGCCCCGGACCGGTTCCCCAAAATACAATAAATCTGGTACTGGCTCCGTTCGGTCAGGGCTGCGCGTGAATGATTCCTGTAGATTGATAGAGCATTTCGAGCGCCACATTATGAGGGTTTGGCGCGGGATTTCATTTGTCCGCGAAGCCGGCATGTTGATGACGGAACCGTCCAGCAACCAGACGCCGAATACTTCGTACGGCTTCTGTAGGTGAGCTTTGTGCCTTCGCCGTTGGACGCCATTAGTCGCACCGACATAAGCCGCATCATGCCAAAAGTACTGGCCAAACTTGACTGGTTTTCTCATCAGCCATCGCTTCCTGCAGCGATCGAAAAAGCAGCGCTCCCGAAAAACTGCCGGGACAAGCGTCACTACCATCAGCGCCGTCCCAAGAGGGTTGCTCTGCAGCAAGCTCTCGGCGTGCCGTCGGAACAGGCGGGGCAATCGCGGGAAAGTTCGCAGCTTGGGTGGCTTGTTCGATCTGGTCGACGCCGCTCTCGAACCGATCACCGGACTCGGCGACCGATGAGCGCAGCGACCAGACGCGGACCGGCGCTAGCGGCGGTAAGACCAAGTCCCTGGCGCAGGACCATCAGCGTTGCAACCAATTGCGGTCGACAGGCTCTTTCCCATAGGCCGCTCCCGCGATTCCGCTTGACAAAAGTCGGGTCAGGGAGCAGATTCTGCCTCAAGAAATCGGCGCACAATGAGGCCCTCTGTGTTTTCAGCGCTCTCGAACTAAGCCGCATTGAAGCCATCAATCTCCGGTTCGGCTCGTGACTCTCTAAACCGCGTTCGATTTCAAGGGAGGATCACTTGGAAACTGCTATTGGAGTATTTGCTTCTCGTGAACGCGCTGAAGAAGCTTTGAAGGAATTGCTAGACCAGCACGTCCCGCAAGAATCGATTACGTACCTGACCCGTTCGGAGAGCGAGGCTTCTTCGCTCGCCAAGGAATTGGGATCCTACGCAGGCGGGTTTCTGGGAGGAGCTGCGGGGCTGTCGGCTGGTGTTGTTGCCGCATCCGTCTTCTTAATACCGGGACTCGGCCAAGTCATCGCTCTTGGCGCCGGCGCAACCGCTCTCCTTGGCTTTCTTGGCGCTCGGGCTGGTGCAAAGGCCGGCGAAGCCATCTCCGAAGACGAGGCGGCACCACACCCAGCCCCGGCCGCCGCTTCCTCCGAAGACACCGCCCTGTTTCTGGAGCCGTTGAAGCAAGGCCGTTCCCTTGTTGTGGTCCGAACCGACTTCGCCGAGGTTGCCGCAAGAGCATGCACCACTCTCGATCGCCTGGGCATGAGCATGCCGATGCAGCCCGCCGGCAGGATGCAAGCCGCCACTCGAGCGATTGGCGAAATCACCATCGTCGATATAAAAGGGCGGATCACACTCGGTGAAGGAAACGTGATCCTCCGCGAAGTCATGGCTGGCCTGCTAGAGAAGGGTCGCAAGCACATCCTGCTGAATATGACGGATGTGGCTCACGTGGATAGCGCCGGCATCGGAGAACTGGTTCGTTCACATACCACTGTCCGTAAGCAGGGCGGCCACATGAAACTCACGAATGTGAACAAGAAAGTCCAGGACCTCTTCCAGATGACTATGTTGTCGGCGGTCTTCGACGTTCATCCGGACGAATCGAGCGCCATTAAGTCGTTCGGCCAGTCCTCGAAAGCGGCTGGGTAGACATGCAACGCGGACATGAAGTGCCCGGCTGAGGTCTAGCTACCCTCCACTCGCGCCTACCCGGGATTGCCGGATATCGATTATTCGCTGCAGGACAATATCATCGTCGTCGCCAAGCCGTCGGCATTAAAGAAGTGCACGGCGGTGTCTGCACGGTTTAGTTTATGGATTCTGATCTCGGACGCTTCGACCTCGAGACGCGCGTGTTGGAACCGCTGGAAAATCCATCGGCCCAAAAGTGTTACCTATGTCTTAAGCAGCTTGTGTAACCCATGTCTCCGGGCTGGACCCCTGGGCTGTTGGATGCCCGGAGAGATTCGAACTCCCGACCCTCTGGTTCGAAGGAGTCGGGGGTAAATTCTAAGTCGCGCCTGTGTCGTGGCTTCCGAGCCGCCGCCGCTTTGCTTCATGCGTTCCCGCTCTGTTCCGAGAAATCATGCTTTCTGTCAGTGTTGGCAGAATCGCAATTCCGCCACCTTTTTGCGGCTGAATCTATCGATTTAGCCGGTTTCCATTAACCAACAAACCAAAATCCGACCGCGCTTCGCCGACTTGCTGCTCCCCACGCTCGCAACCCAGCTTCGCCTTCTCGTGGAGCGCGGCGAACCCAATTGGCCGTACAGGTGCGAGGGAGTTCTCCGCTTCCATTACGGTCTTCATCTTTAGTTAGCAATCCGTGCCGTCTGGACACAAGTACTA
This sequence comes from Candidatus Acidiferrales bacterium, assembly GCA_035602855.1. GTDB lineage: Bacteria > Acidobacteriota > Terriglobia > Acidiferrales > UBA7541 > Palsa-295. The sequence goes on along the minus strand of DATNLN010000129.1, from coordinate 8,000 downwards.
TTGGCGGAATCAGAGGCCGAAACTAGTCTTGATTCAGACAAAATCCGTTGTCGGCCAAGGAGCCAAACCGTGAAGAAACTTGGGAGGCAACGGCGGAGTAGACGACTGCCTTTGTCTGTTCCGGTGCGTGTTTATGGGCAAACTACGAAAAACCGGCCATTCCGCGACGTTACCGAGACAAACGCAGTGAGCGTTCACGGGGGATTGCTGGCGTTGGCTGCGAAGGTGAAGCAGGGCCAGACCGTTCTGCTGGTTAACGCGATAACGGACGAAGAGCGTGAGTGCCGCGTGGTGTACGTCGAATCAAAACTGTGGGGGAGAAGAAAAATCGGCGTCGAATTTACAAACCACGGTGGCGACTTCTGGCATGTGTACCCTTCTTTGATTCTCTCGAAATAATCCTAGCAACAAATACCGCATCTGCGGCTCCCGGTTACCAAAATTCGACCGCCTGCCGCCGCGACCCTAAAGTAACTCCCTTTCAGTGACACTGTCACCTATCGCCCCCGAACCAGAAGGCTCGGTCTCGCCCGAGTTGTGCATAAGGTTGCGCATGTCCGGAAGCGGAATAGTCTTGATTGACGAAATCCTGTCTCCTAACCGCCGTGCAATCTTCGCGAGGTGTTTGGACTTCCAATTGCGCTTCGTCCCGCAGGTCATCGCAGGGCTGCCCCACCCAAGCGATGCCATATCCTTGTTGGGAGAACCTCCCTCTCGACCGGCAATGCAGGTGCTCTGGATTCAGGGCGAGCGACAGTTCCCGAAGAGCGAATAAAATGCGTAAACCAACTTCCTGCGTCAATGAAGGAGAGCATCACGCACGGTTCCGTGTCTGGATAAAGGACGGCAACCCTCAGTCTATAGCTTCCACCTTCACCTGTTTTGTGCCCCTGATTGATTGGGAAAGGCGCTGGCGGAAATTCCAAAATGGGGACGAGCCAATTTGCGTTTGCGAGGATGCTGCCAGGGAAATGGGCATCGTCCGATGACTTGGCGACAGTTCTTGCGTCCGGCGGTCCGACGGGGAAAATTCTAAATATGACGGTCTAGCCCACGGCCAGGCCGCGAAGGTTCCAAAGATTTAGTCTGGCCGGCTATCCGCCGCCGCAGCCTGCCGCACTTGTTGCTGAGACACTTGCAGTCTTGGACGCATAATGCGGGGTCTGGAGGTTTTGGACGTCTTCACCAAGCGCAGTGGCCCATACTTAACTCGCCGTTAACCCACTGAACCGGGCACGCTGCTGAGTAGGATTGCGTTGTCCCCGACATGAAATCTCGGACTAGCAGCGCACGCGTGCCTGTTCCCCTGTGAAGTTGCTTTAGGTCAACCGCAGACGAGTCCTTGCACGAATTCGTGTTTTCTTGCTTGAGAGATTCTTTCCACAGTGACTGTTCTTGCTCGCGGTCGCTCATCCATAGAGTCCCATCCGAGAACTCGACCCTCCAGACAGCCACTGCAACATGCAGACAATTTGAATTGACAGCCGATGCGGCAATTATCGCCATACTAGAAGGCCAAAGCCCATTATCCCCAAAGTTCGCATCCCCGTTTGGCGCGATAACATATGGTGACCTCTGTCCCAGTCTCGACTCGGTGAGAATCCCCATCCCATGCACTACCTCGTTTATCTCCTCGGGGCGATTCGGGTCTCCCATGAGCCCCTGAAGGCTCACGTTCTTGACTTGCTTCGGAGTCGTATTGCGAAGCAGGACCTGCGGGCACCACCGACACACCAGAACCGGGCCCTGTTCCGGTGGTTCAGCCATCTCGCTTGGACCTTCGTCCCCGGTCGCGCTATTAGGCAACCTGAACCCGACAATCTTTACAGGGCTGTCCTGTTTGGTCGTCGTGACAAAGAGATTGAGCACGACGTTGTCGGTAGCGGAAGCGGTAAAAGCCGCGAACAATGCAAGCGATGCCCCTAGCGTGAGCCGTCGTATCCACATATTCGTTCACCTCGAATCGGAATGCCTAAGCGGCGACTAGAGACCACAACATCACCTGACTACAGTGCTCGGTAAGTCGCAGAATCACCCAAGCACTGGACCATGTTAAGCTGGCTAAATCTGATCGGCGAGACCTTCTCGTGGCTGCAGGATTCGCGGACGACATAGCCGCTCACATGATAAGGAAGTGGCCTCGTGCATCATTGCAGAAGTGATTCAAAACCTAAAACCCAAGTCCTTTTTCTTCGATGGAGCGCCCGTAGGCTATTTTGAACAAGAACAATTTCCATCCCAACCCGGAAGCTACCGCTACATGCCCTACCGGGGAATCGGGCACTATCGGCTAATGCAAGCTCTGAAATCCTCCGGGCCTCAGCGTTGCCATCATCCAGTCGAGGGCGCTAAGCATTTCTTTATAGTTCTCGATTGTCCCTCGTATGGAGAGTACTGGAATTGGCGTAGCTGCATACCTCCGTCGGATTGTCGAAACCGCGTATCTCTTGATTAACCTCAGCGCTTTATCGCACTCGCGTCTTCGCGGAAGAAGTGAAATTGTGCGCAGCGTCCGCCGCGGGCGGCCTCGTTCTAACGCCCTACCGGAACGACCGTTGGCTTCTGCTCTGGCTCTGGCGGCTTGTAGTGGTAGAAGCTAATTTGCAGCTCAAGATAAGCGCCGGAGTACCCCTCAGGCAGACGACCAAACGGGGCGGCGGTGCGAATCGCGCTCAAGGCCGCGGCGTCGAATTCCTTCTCTCCCGAGCTGGACACGATTGTCACGAACTCATCGGCCAATGACCCGTCTTTTTGTATGCGGACCTGAACCACCACGGTTTCTTTTTCTCCTGCCGCTGCTGACTTGGGTAACTTTACGTGAAAGCTACGGTTGATAGGATTGAATAGAGTAATCAAATAAGGTTTAAAGTCTATTCCTCCAGTCGAACTCAGGACTTTAAACCCCACCGTCTCCTCGCGGGATGGTTGCGCAGGAATCAGATGTCCTTGTTGAGTGCTCGGATTGGGCGAAGCCGTAACGATTCCTGGACCCAGGAATGCCACTACAACAAGAAAAACAAACAGAGCGTCGCATCTTACGGTTCGAGGGTGCGGCATAGAGACCTCCACGCCCGATGTATCAATGCCCGTAATTATACTGCACGATAACTAGCAAACCGAAGAAACCCCTTTCGAACCACCAGGAGTTACTCGATTGTTTGGTGCGTCGAGGAAGATTTTGTCCGTCCTTGCGATAGATTTACCGGAGCTTGGAGGGCCCTATGAAGCAAGTGCTGGCGGTATTCCTCGGCCTTCTTTTCTCTGCGGCGTCTCTTCAGCCACAAAAATCGGCGAGCCAACCGACTTCACCAGCAGGTCTAGACGCAGGCTCCGCTGAACTCGTGACGCTAACAAATGCTTGGACCGACGCCAGCAACGCTAAGGACCGCGCGAAGCTGGAAGCGCTTATGGGCGCCGGGATTCGCGCTCTACGGTTGGAACGGTGAACTGTGGGCAACTCGGTCGCAATGGCTGGATAATCTGCTTAACCACATGGAAATCAAGGAGCCCTGGACCATGCGCGAACTCGCCCCGAAGGTCTACGGCGACTTTGCCGTGGCGTACACTGAAGACGGACATCCTTTCAAACTAAATGTTACTCTTGTTGACACATGGCGCAGGACGAATGGACGGTGGCAGGTCGTCGCCCGGAACAGTTGTCGGATAAGCTCCACTTCTGCTTCAACTACCAGCCCTTGTAGCTGACTCGGGGATTGGACGGAGATGTTGCCCAGCCGATTATTTCGTCAGAATGCTGGCCCTTCGGCACCTGCTATTGCAGGCAAGGGGCCGGTGGAATACGTAATGGAGTCAGGGGTTTGACCGCCGAAAGCGGTTTGCGGCTGAGTTTCTTGCTGGCTGTAGACTTCTTGGTTTTTTTGGTCACCATGGGAGTTCTCCTTTGAAACGGCGTGCCAAACCGCAATGGCGCAATTCAATGACCAGAACTTGGCACTTGCGCCGCAACCTGTCGTGTGTGGTCTTGAGCGCTAACGCGTGTTTGCGACAGTTGAGGACGAGCACAAACTGTTTTGGTGGCTAGTGCCTTGCCTCTCTTCAGTCTGTTTTGCCCTCGCTCGCCACTATCCGTACAGATTTCATAATGGTCAACAGGTGTGCGTTGATAAAGCGCAGCTGTGCCGGAGTAAGCGCGCGGATGACACCCACCACTTCCGGCGAAGCCAGCGCCACATCCGTTTCGAAGAGATAGCAAGTAGGACGGGCATAGGTTGCGTATAGATTCCCCGCAGTGGACTGTGACATGCCCGACTCGCCGGATTCACGCACCGAATAGGAGCGGTCTGCGATTTCGATAGTAGTAGGCTGATGCACATCGGACACTGACGATGCCTTAGCTTCGCATTCGAATGCGCTCGCCGTTGAAATAGCCAAGTAAACGATGCCGAAGCCCTCCAAGTTCGTTGTCGAGTACGGGCCTACTATCTGGCTTCGTGGGAAGCCGTCCTCACGATATCCAAACCCCGCAGTCAGCGTCGGCGTCATCAGAGTCAATGCGCCTGGATTATATCCAAACTGCGTCGTAGAGTCCCAAATACGGGGATACCGAAAGGTTACGCCGTGTTGCTCGTCGGAGTAGGTCGCATCCAGCGTCCAAACCTGCGTCAACGTGAATGGCTTCCTAGGCAAAGCCGGATTTTGCGCGTTTCGGTCTTGCTGAGAAATCGAGGGTAGGGCGACGAACGCAAAAAGGACAATTGCAAGAACCCGCATAAGGTTTGCTCCAGCTGCCCGTAAGGACCATCTCCCAATGGAGCAGTCCGGTCGAGGTGCTTGTGATTATCACCAAGAGCAGTAAGCCGTTCAAGTATCCTGCAACCGCGCCCGAGAAGTAATCGAAGCGCGTTCACTTGTTTTGTGCCCATGATTGATTGGGACAGGCGCTGGCGTAAATTCGTAAATGGACGAGCCTATTTGCGTTCGCGAGGACGCTGCCGGGGAAATGGGCATCGTCTGATAGTTTGGCGAGAGTTCCTGGTTGTAGATGGCTCGCTACTGCTTTGCGTTGCGTCGTGACATGTCCTGCGCCATGGTGAGCAAGAATTTTCGTTCTCGCTTAGAGGCGCTGTTATGCGGTACCTCAGTACGGATTCTTTAGCTCAGGCTCGCGCGGCTAATCCTTCGAAGCGAAATCGACGAAAACACGATGATGGCCGCTGACGATGCCGTCGAACGCCATGATTGTGTCGCCGTTCTTGAGTGCCCAGCTCGCCTCCTCGCAATGCCACGCGCCGATTCCGTTCTGAAACTTGACCGTGTCCGTTTTCGTCGGCTCTCCATACTTCTGCGCCAGCATCAATCGTTGGCCCTCGAATGATGTCTCGTCTTGCTTCCAGGCCGTGCGTACCTCGTAAATCTTGCCCGCGTGAAACTTGACCGTGACGTCCTCTACTCCGGGTTTCAGTTTCTCTTTCGGAAGCTTGAATTCTCCGTCCTTACCCGCGCGAAAGTCGGCGAAGGCTCTGCAGATGAGTAGCGTTGCGTCTAGCTCGTCACCGACGTGAAGCTTCTCATCTTTTAGAGACCACTTCGGGATGCTCGCAGCGTATTGTGCTTCGGCCTGGGGACAAACGGTGTCCATCTTTTTCTGCGCGTCGGGCGGGACCATTTCGTTGTACCTCTCGCCGAGTTCATACTCACCGATTTTCGTGCGTTCCGTCTGTGGAAAGTGCTGAGCTAATACGCCACCGGGTAGGCACACAAAGGCAAGCAGCCCCAGCCCGAACAACCGAGACAGCCTCGGTCTCATTGTGCTCGCTCCATGGACCCGAGTATCCGGAGACGAGGAGCACGGGTGTACCTGTCCTAATGGGCAGGCCCCACTGAAGAGTTACTTAGTGCGGGTAGCCTGCCCGGACTCAATGGCGGTTGCGAAGGATGAATGTATACGCGCGACGAATTTCGTCCCTGCAGGTCGGTGTAAACGCGGCGAATTGCCTCGGCTTCAGCATTCGCATCTCTCTTCCGTCTCCCGTGGTCGCACCGCTGAACTCGCCGCCACCTGGAAAACTATTGTGCGCCGCACTTCGACCCGGCTCGAGGCTTGACCACGCCCAAAATCCGGGGGAGACTGCGTCAACCATTCGTTCGAGTGAAGTTCCGACCGAGGGCGTAGCAATTTAGCGAGGTCTCGTGAATTCGCTCTCAAGGCCTCTAGGGTTTCTTACCGCTGGAGCCATGCTGGCTTTGTTCTCGCCGTTTGTACTCGGCCAGGACAAACCTCAAACTCCGCCGAAAATGCAGCTCGGAAATGTAGTGCAGATTCTGACACCCACCCGAGGTGCGGATTTTTCCGGCTACGTGCGGGATATGCTGGCGTCAATTAAGCGCAACTGGATTGCTTCGTTGCCAGAATCGGTGAAGTCGGGAGAAACCGGGCTCGTTGCCGTTATCGTACAAGTTCGGGCAGACGGAACTTTCCTGAACCCGGACCCTAAGCTCGACAGAAGCTCCGGTAGAGACGCACTTGATAGCGCGGCTGTAGCGGCGGTTCGTGCCTCGGCGCCCTTTCCCCATTTCCCGACAGCGTTCGAGGGTGCGACCGTCGAGTTGCGAATCACCTTCTTCTACAATATTCCCATCAAGAAGCCCATCACAAGTCTGGAGCCCCCAAAGTCGGACTCGGGCGGAGAGTCGCCTAAGTAGAGACGCCTGCTACCACGTTGACACGACGTGACCGTTGCAGAGACGTTGACAGGAAAGTATCGCAGCGCAGGACTGCTTAACTACGGTCGCTTCTCGACGGCTGCCAAGTCGCGGGAGCAAAGAAAGGTTTCGGCCCGGGCTCAAATGCCCGTGCGACCATGACTCTGGTTCCCACAGACATCGGCAGCGCAGCAGCTTCGTCGCGCGAGACAAAACGCAGTGCGGTCACTTCTACGCCGTCAGGTCGGGCTTTCCCTTCAATCCGTCGGGCTTCAAAGACAGCGACCGTGTATGAGGCCACATCGTTATTCGGATAGTGGATGCGGAATTCTGGACCGCCGAAAACGCCCAGCAATTGAATTGGCTCGACCAACATCCCCGTTTCTTCCCAGCATTCGCGTACTACTGCGTCCGCCGGAGTCTCGTCTGGCTCAATCGCGCCGCCGACGGTCACCCAAAGACCAGTGTCCCTGTGCTGCGCCAGCATGAGTCGTCCCTCGTCGAAGAGCATGACCGACACTGACTGAAGCATCAGCAACTCGTGGCCGATTTTGTCTCTCAAAGCAAGGACGTACGGCGAAGAGGGCATCCTGTTGAAACTCCTTGACGGATTCGGCTGCCAAAATTCTATCATCCGTTTTGCTCTTCCAAGGATGCGACGCGTCGTTCCCGGCGTAGAATGTGCCATGGCTGGAATCCACTTGGGCACATCCGCATTCACTGCTGCTGGCTGGGAAGGCTCCTTCTATCCCGAGGGAATGAAGCCCGCCGATTTTCTGACCTACTACGCAACGAAATTTGACACCGTTGAGGTTGACTCCACGTTCTACCGCACCCCGGCCGTGGCTACTGTGAACGGATGGGAGCGCAAGACGCCCAAGGGATTCATTCTTGCCGCCAAAGTCCCACAATTAATCACTCACGAAAAGGTGCTGCAGGACTGCGACGAAGACCTGAAATATTTTCTCGAAACAATGGATTTGATGGGCGACAAACTCGGGCCGTTGCTGTTCCAGTTCGGATATTTCAACAAGAATGCGTTCAAGAGTGGCGATGAATTTCTGGCGCGTCTCAAGCCCTTCTTGAAAAAACTGCCGACAGACCATAAGTTCGCGCTGGAAATTCGCAACAAACAGTGGCTGACTGCCCAGTTCTTCGACCTGTTACGCGAGCATAAAGTAGCCTACGCACTCATTGACCAAGCGTGGATGCCGCTCGCCCGCGAATTATTTGAGAGGTTCGACCCCATTACTGCGGACTTCACATACATTCGCCTGCTCGGCGACCGCAAAGGCATCGAACAGCAGACCAAGGTCTGGGACAAAGTGATTGTGGAC
>DATNLN010000108.1:0-14734 GCA_035602855.1 Candidatus Acidiferrales bacterium | reverse complement strand
ATCCACCGTTGCGGCTTTTACTCGGCAGCGACGCGTACAATGGCGCAGAAAAGAACGACCTTGCGCGGTTGGAAGAAGCCAGAAGATGGAAAGAGCTCAGCTTGTCGACTGATTTCTAGTTTCGTCTGCATCTTCGGAGGGCTGGTCGAAATCCTTGACCATCGTAGCGAAGTCCTATAAGGCTGTGCTGGTCCGTTACGGAGAATTTTTGACGGCCACCTCGGACAGCCCTGCTATCGATGAAATGCCGTCGCGATCAGACCAGTAATTCCCCCGAGCAAGATAAGCCACACGGAATTCACGCGAAACCGCAACAATACAATCAGCGACGCCACAGCTATAAGCACCGTAATGGCGTCAATGAGGGACGCTCGACCGAGCTGCCAAGTGACCGCAGCCATCAATGCAAGGGACCCGACGTTAACGCCATCGAGAAAAGCTCCCGCAGTTTTGGATTGTCGAATTCGCGGCACAAGAAGACCGCTTACTGCCACCAGCAGAAATGCGGGAAGGAAGATGCCGACGGTGGAAAGGATGGCACCGCGAATATCCCCCAAGACGAAACCAATAAAAGTGGCTGTGGTGAACACTGGTCCAGGCGTCACCTGCCCTACAGCAACTGCGTCGACGAGTTGCGCGTCCGTCAGCCACCCCCTATCGGTGACCAGATCGGCCCTCAGGAAGGCCAACAGAACGTACCCACTTCCGAATACCGTAGCCCCGAGTTTCAGGAAGACCAGAAACAACGAAATCAGACTGAACGATACTGCTGTTGCCGCTGTCGAGCTTACTAAGCGTACAAAAGTGATCGAAAAGAGGTGCCCGCGCGAGGCCCTTAGAGCGGGGAGGCACGCTAGGCCTCCGGCCAAAACAAGCAAAAGCAGAGGATGCAAACCGAAGGCAGATAACAACAGAGAGAACGCGGTCACAAATGCAAGAAACGTTGTTTTTACTGCTGTTCGTCCGAGGCTCCACAGAGCTTGTAAAACGATACCGATGACCACCGGCTTTACGCCAAAGAGGATGCCTGCAATCGCCGGGAGCTTCCCAAAATGGACGTATAACCACGCCAGGCCGCCAACCATCAAGGCCGCCGGAAGAATGAAGCAGCTTCCTGCGAGCAGCAGTCCTCTCCAGCCAGCGCACAAATAGCCGATATGAATAGCTAGTTCGCTTGAACTCGGTCCAGGAATGAGACTGCTTGCGCCGAGGAGGTCGAGGAATTTCTTACGCGAAAGCCAAGAACGCCTGCGGACGAGTTCATCCTCCATGATCGCGATGTGGGCTGCGGGGCCTCCAAACGCTGTCGTGCCTAGGCGGAGAAAGAACAAAGCAAGCTCGCCGAGAGGAACTTGTCTGCTTTCGGAAATGACATCTGAGGACTGAAGCGTTGGCTGTTCAGCCATGAATTGCGCCTCGTCTTCCTGCCAACCATGCGTCTAAGGACCACACGCCACCACCGACCAGCAGCAGAAAGATGAGACCCAATAACATGCTCACATCCGTTCGGGCTTCATGCAATGTTCCCCCAAACCCGTTCTTTGCAAACGTCACGATCTTGGTGGAATACAAAGCGACAGCGATATCGATGAGAAGGGGAACGGTCATCAGCCGCGTAAGAAGACCGGCTAACACGAGGGAGCCACAGATAATCTCGACCATCCCGACGAAAGGAGACATGACTTGGGGCCGCGGTATGCCGATTTTCACAAACCGCGCGACTCCCAGGGACTCCGGGAACAAAAACTTCTGGATACCTTCGGAAAGGAAAACCCAACCAACGAGAATGCGGACCCGACTCGCTCGATTCGCCCACATTTCTTCTGCGTTTATCGGCATTGCTCTCTTTTTCCGAAACACCGAATTATTAGAGGCGAGATCAATCTCTTCAAATGTAATCGAACAGGGTCATGAAGCCAAAGTCCATGTGCAACTGCTGATGACAGTGGAACAGCGTTAGACCGGGATTGTCTGCCGTAAAGTCCACTTCGATTTCCTGATACCCGCCCACCATTACTACGTCCTTCATCACGCCAGCGAGGGGCTTGCCGGCCAGCTTGGTCAGCTCGAAACTGTGCCGGTGAAGATGGATGGGATGAATATCGTCGCTGCCATTGCGCATGTGGATGCGATAGCGCTTTCCTTGCCTCAAGTGAAACGAGGCAGGGACTACGCTTTGAGTCATCGGAAACGCAGAGCCATTGACCGTCCAACGGTTAAAACCTTCTTCGGCGGCATTGTCCTTCGCAAACGTCATATCGAAAGTCTCGTCTGGAGCAAGCGTTATTGCGTCCGCTTTTGCGAAACGCGAATAATCCCAATGAGCTGACTTTGGCGGCATCCACAGGGGCTTGCCTTTATGTCCTGCATACTCGACGACAATGCCCATGCCGTGGCTGCGGTCATCATCCGCGAGGTCACCCATGATCCATACACCGGGATGGTTCATCTCAACAATCGCGGAAACGCGTTCTGCGGTTCCCAGCCAGAGCACTGGAACTTCGACCGCCGTTGGGACCGTGTTGCCGTCTAACGCGACGACTTTGAAACTGTGTCCAGGCAACGCGAGGCTGCGAATTTCAGTTGCACTACCATTCAGCACGTGAAAGAGCACCCGCTCACCTTGTTTGACCCGCACCGGTTCCCCATGCCCCAACATCCGGCCATTGATCGTGAAATAGCGATAGCCCACTTCATAACCGTGCGGCATGCCTTTCGCGAGTGATGCTTTCATCGCAGATTCGCCGCTCGCTTCCAGTTCTTTGACCCGCATGACAGGAACAAGAAAATCCTGAGCCATGTCCCCGCCTTGACTGAACGATGGTTCAAATTCTTTGAGAACGAGAAAGACCTCGCGGTCATAGTTTCCCGGCTCGCGCGTAGGTTGGATGTAAACTCCACCGACCTGCCCGCTGTATTGTCCGAGGTGGAGGTCGGCACCCCCGCGAATATGCGTGTGATAGAACCTGAAACCTGAAGGACGAGGTGTGAACGAGACCCTCCGCATTCCGCGCGCCGGCACGAAGGGTGTTCCTTCTTCCGCTGCGCCATCTACTTCTGTTGAGACCATCTGACCATGCCAGTGCAATTGCTCGGGAGCATCGGTGTCGTTGTGAATATCTACGGTGACAGGCTGGCCCTCTTTGAAACGCAGCAATGGTCCTGGGAACTGACCGTTATAAGTTGTTGTGGAAAAGATATGCTTCGGCGCAATTTCAACCGGGCTTGCGGCGATGCGCAAAGTGTGATCCGGCGCGGATTGTCCTGACGCTCCAAGATCAGGAAGCATTGTCGCCAAACCAGACTTCGCGCCGCCCGGTAGCAGTGCAGTACAGGCGGCACTTCCCGTCAGCTTCAAGAAATCGCGGCGCGATCTGGTCTTTTCGCTCAAGTCTAGCTTGTCCAACAGCAAACGACTTCACCAGCTATCGTAAATCGACATTCAATTTGAGCACAATGGAACAAGGCGGACATCGTAGCCCCTTGGGGCTTGTCACTCTCCAATGTGGAGTCCTGTCGCCATTTGACATGTAACCGTATTTCTGCAAATATAGAAACATGAGTACGGCGCAATCCAAGCGATCGATCGAACGAGTCGTCAAATATGCCGATATGTTCTCAGCTATGGGAACAGAAGCAAGGTTGCGAATCATGCAGTTGTTGCTGTCGGCGCACCCGGAAGGCCTCGTAGTAAGCGAGATTCAGCAGGAACTAGAAATTCCAAACTCTACGCTATCTCACCATCTCGATAAGCTGAAGGCCGAAGACCTTGTCCGTGTACGCCGCGACAGCACATTCCTGCACTACACGGCAAATACGGAATCACTTCAGGAACTCTTACAGTTTCTGTACGCGGAATGCTGCACTCGCAACAAGGCACTCAGTCCAGAAGCAATCATCCAGATTTGCAAATAGGAGGATCAATGAGCGTCCCAGATATCAAGGAAGTCGTTAAAAAGAAGTACGCAGAGGCCGCTTTGAGAGTCACGGTTGGCGGAAGCTCTTGTTGCGGTAGCAGTCCGGCGAGTCCGAGCGGCTGTGGCGACCCGATCACATCGGACCTCTATGACGCGTCTGAAGCGGGTCAGATTCCCCAAGAAGCTCTGCTTGCTTCGCTCGGATGTGGCAATCCGACTGCGTTAGCCAAACTAAATGCAGGCGAAGTCGTTCTGGACCTCGGCTCGGGCGGAGGCATCGATGTCCTTCTGTCAGCGAGGCGCGTTGGTCCGTCCGGCAAAGCCTACGGTCTTGACATGACGGACGAGATGCTCGCCCTGGCGAACGAAAACAAGCACAAGGCGGGAATCGAGAATGTGGAATTCCTTAAAGGCGAAATTGAACATATTCCTCTCCCTGACAATTCTGTCGATGTCATCATCTCGAACTGCGTAATCAATCTATCCGCAGACAAAGACAGCGTCCTGAAAGAAGCGTTCCGGGTTCTCAAACCAGGAGGGCGCGTTGCGATTTCCGATGTTGTAACACGCGGCGAAATGCTGCCTGAAATAAGAAAAAGTGTCCTTCTGTGGGTTGGTTGCGTTGCCGGGGCTCTTGAGGAGTCGGAATACCGGAAGAAGCTCGAAGAGGCGGGATTTGAACAAATCGACGTTGAACCAACGAGGCTCTATCGAATTGAGGATGCCCGTGAATTCCTTTCCAATCAGAACATCGATGTGGATGCAATCGCACCTCAAATTGACGGCAAGTTCATGAGCGCGTTCATTCGAGCTGTGAAGGCTCAACCAGAATAATCTTGTTGCGGCCCGAGTTGCTGCAACTGAGGAACACCAATGCAGGGACGGTATAACGTTCTCTTTTTGTGCACGGGAAACTCAGCGCGATCGATTATGGCCGAGGCTATCCTCAACCATAAGGGCAAGCCGACATTCGCTGCTTATAGCGCAGGCAGCCATCCCACTGGAACCGTTCGACTGGAAGCATTGAGCCAACTTCAAGAGGCCCGCCTTCCCACGAATGGTCTCAGAAGCAAGGCATGGGACGAGTTGGCTAAGCCTGGTGCTCCGAATCTCGATTTTGTGTTCACGGTTTGTGACAATGCCGCCAAAGAGATTTGTCCCGTCTGGCCCGGCCAGCCCATGACAGCTCACTGGGGCGTACCCGACCCGGCAGCGGTTACTGGAAGCAAGGAGCGAGTCGAGAAAGCGTTTCGCGACTCGTTTTTTCTGCTCGACCGCAGAATAAGTTTGTTCTTGTGCCTTCCTCTTCCAGCTTTGGATCGGCTCGCAATCAAAAAGGAAATTGACAAGATTGGGCATCAATGAAATTCAACCTGCGTGCCCGCATTGTCTCTGAATTTCTCGGCACGGCACTGCTCGTTGCAGCTGTGGTGGGCTCCGGCATCATGGGTGAGCGGCTGGCAGCAGGCAATGTCGCAATCGCGCTGCTTGCGAATACCATCGCAACTGGAGCTGCACTGATCGCCCTGATTCTAACGTTCGGACCGATCTCAGGAGCGCACTTCAACCCGGCTGTAACACTCGCAGATGCCATTGAACACGGAATTCCTTGGGCCGAAGTTCCTGTCTATATCGTCGCCCAATGCGTCGGTGGAGTCTTGGGAACGATTCTTGCTCATTTGATGTTTGGTCTGCGCTGGTACTCGCTCTCTTCGCATGTTCGCAGTGGATGGTCTCTGACTTTGAGCGAATTCATTGCCACCTTTGGTTTGCTGTCGGTGATCTGGGGCTGCTCTCGGACACGTTCAGGCGCAACGCCATTCGCCGTTGCGAGCTATATCGTTGCCGCATACTGGTTCACGGCGTCCACTTCTTTCGCCAATCCCGCCGTAACCATCGCAAGAGCATTGTCCGATACATTCGCCGGGATTCGACTGGCGGACGTCCCCTCCTTCATCGCGGCGCAGATCGCCGGCGCATTGTTTGCCACGTACCTCTTCGCTTGGCTCGTCCCCGGCCTGCAGAAAGAGGCACAAGAGGTGGTCGTTCCTTACCACGCAAATGACTTACGGGAATAGTTATGGGCTTTGACAAATTCTCTACAAATTCGGATGGTTGCAGGGTACCGAGAACTTCTTCATAGGAAACAACAATTGATTGGGGAGGCCTGCAACCATCCGAATTGTTTAGTCTTGGCGTTCCGCTTGCCAATGATTCGTGTAGCGGCTTAGACAACCGGCCTATGCCGCGACAGCGTAGCTGCTTCGGCTTTACAACAACGTAGAACAACGCATGGACTGCCAAGCTACGCGTAAATCGCACAAGACCAAAGTCGTGACCCTACGAAACCGACTCGAATCGAACCATTTCGTGCATTTCAGCGGCGAACCGCCGCAAAGGCACAAGCGGCCAGTCCGATGAACAGGAACACAGTTCCGAACATGATCATGGCGAGCTGCTCGCGGCCTATGACCGGAAGTTGACCCTGCAAGAGTGCACCCCCCGAGCACGCCAAGATCGAAGTACCAATGTTACTTTGGGCGTCCATCGCAGTTGGATAACGATTCAGTCGGAAGTAATTCCACTCGCTGTTGAGTCGCAGAAACGGACAGATTAAAATATCCTGACGACAAGGGCTCAGGACGACGCCTCTAACTCTAATCTCTGTTGCTTTTAGATTTGGCCCTGCGAGTTCCTCGCTCGTTCAAATTCACCCTGAAATCCGGGCAGAATTCCTTCCAGGATCCTTGTCGTACGTGTTGCCACAATGCCGAGCAAAGCTCCGCCCAGAGCATCTAGATTTTTTCGGGTTGCACTGGCGAGCCTACTCGGTGGTCGGGGCGCACCCTTGGAGACCGGCCCATCGTGTTCGGCGGCATTTCCCGAAGACGACCGCTGCGCATAAATCTTCGCCGGTCCGCGCAGCACGCTGAACAGCGCCGAAAGGACGATGCCGCCGGCGAACGCCAGTGAGATCATCGTTCCGGGACGTTCTTCCACCTGCGCGCGCCAATCCACCGCCGCTTTCGCCTTTTGCTTCAACTCGATCAAGTTATCGCTCAGCTCACTTCGCTTCTGCACGATTTCCGACTCTATTTGATTTGTTGTTTCGCCCATTGCACGTCCTCCTCCAGCGTTTGCATCGTTTCGTCGGGTGTTAGATTTACCCGCCTCAATTTCGCGCTGCCGGCGCCAATCAAAATTCCTGCCGCCAGCACTAACACACCGCCCACGATCAACGTCGCAAGCCAGCCTGCCATCACCAACGACAGCGCGTACACAGCGGCAAGCAGCAAGAACCCCAATCCGTAAAACGCCAGGGCCACACCTGCACCCAGCGCGGCGCCTGGCCCTGCGACTTTTTCCGCCCCTTCTTTCAGCTCACTCTTGGCCAGCCGAATCTCAGCGTGCACCAGCTGCGTCAGATTCGCAGCGATGTTCTCCAATATTTCCGGCACCGACCGCTGCACTTGTGGCGCTGCCATCAGCAGCCTCCTTACCGATTCCACATTCGTCAGTCGCGGCGCAAGCCACGCGCCACAAGGAAGCCCAGCACAGCCGCGGCGGCGAGCGCTGGCCCCGGATACCGCTTTACGATGTCCTTTAAATCTTCCCCGATGCCCTTCAAGTCCGTCTCGCGAATATAGTCCGCGGCGGCTTCAAGCTTGTCCGCAGTAGCGTGCGCCACGCCGGAAATTTGTTCTCCCCCTGAGTGCAGTTTCGCAGCTGCTTGGCCCAAAGCGCCCGCCGTGCCTTTCCGGGATTCGTCGATGTTGTCCACCGTCTTGCGGCCGAACTCGGCAACTTTCTCTTTCACTTCTGCGGCCGTTTCTGAGAGCTTCTTGCGCGCTGCGGTTGCAGCTCCACCCTCCGACTGTCCGTATGGCGTTTCGCTAGTGGGTTTATCGTAATCGTCCATTGTATTTCTCCTTTTTTGCAATCCTGGTCCTACTTTCCCCGGGCGCGGTGGTCTTGAATCTAAGTAAAGTTTCATCGCTCGCGAAGGACCGATCCTTTGCCAGGGGGCCCACGAAACATAAAGTGTTACAAAAGTCCTGGGCTGATGACGTCTCGCGTGATCCTTGGGTTTTCCGATCGACCAAGAGGCCGAAATCGTCTCCGAAGCGATGATCGAACCCTTTCGGCTTTCCAAGTTCCGCATTCAGCATTCCGGGGTCCGAACTGCCAGCGCATGAATCTCCATGGAAAAAAGCACCTTGCTACTGAACGAATCTTGTCGCCATTGAGACTTGGTGCCAATATTCCGGCATCTGCAAAGATGCTGACATAGCGACCGCAGCCGGGACTTCAGAGAGGTTACGAAAGTGACCAAAATGAATACAGGGACCACGCTTGACACGAACTTGCGCGCAGTTTACTCGCTGGAGTCTGAAAGCCCAAAGTTTTTCGCGGGCGTTGATTTAAACGCACCGCGATCTTGTCCAGTTGGGATGGCGTGTAGGCGGAAAGGTCGGTTCTCTTTGGCAAGTACTGTCGCAGCAAACGGTTGGTGTTTTCGTTTGTTCCTCGTTGCCAGGGGCTGTGCGGATCACAGAAAGTAGACTTTCACATTCGTGGCTACCGTAAAGGTTTTGTGTTCGGCCATTTCCAGTCCGCGATCCCACTTCAACGACCGTCGTAGGGATGTTGGAAGCGGTGGCACGTTTTCGCTGTTCGGTGGTGCGGCCGGGGGTAGTGATTCGGGAACTAGCAGACGAAACCAAGTGAAAGCCAGAGAAGGAGTGAATTCATGAGACGAGGCAATTTTGCTTTGCGGGTACCGCCTGCCCTGTTGTCCGAAGCGCGTAAGGCAGCCGAATCGGAAGGAGTAGCTCTCAACCAGCTAATCACTCTCGCACTTAGAGAAAAGGTTTCCGCTATGCGCACGGAAGAATACTTTGAGGAACGTGCGCGACACGCCGATCCGGCAAAAGTCAGCCGAATTCCAGCTCGTGTGGGTAAGGGAAATCCTCCTATCGCGGGTGATGAACTTCCGTTGGAATTCGCAGCTAGGAAAGTGAGGAAAAAGAAGTGAACAGAGACGTCCCTATCCCCCAACTGGATCGAGATTCGCCCGCCTGCCTCCACGGGCCAAAAAGTTTAGTCTTGTTAACATGATCATCGGTCCCTTCCGCCGTCCTCTTGAGCAAGATTGTGTGCAATCTCTCGAAATCGTTGTCCAGATTTTGGGTAGTTACTGATCTTACGTGTGGATAAGGTCAGAGAAATCGGAGGGGGCTCTGCAGGTTCGGGGTGACACCGCGTGGTCAGTCGCCTGTATTAGCGACAGCGTCGTTCATCGTAGATGTCCCCAAACGGCACCAGCTACACGTCGGACGAGCTGGACGGACTCGCCTTCTCCTCTTTCGCCCGCCGCATCAATCAGACTTCTTATGATCGCCAGCAGGTCAGCCGCCGCAACGCTCCTGTTCGCAACTCTACGTGCGTCCGGGAGACGAAGGATCTTTTCGACGACAGCCTGTAGACGAGACCTTGTACTTGAGACCTGATCGTTGAACATCTCGCGCTTCTCAGCAATGTCGACCAGTCTCGCCAGATGAGGCCGGCGCATTTGATGCCGCACAGACGCGCGGATGTAGCACTGAAGCGCTACGTCGCATCTTTGAATGTTGGCCAGCTCTTCATTGACACCAAGTAGCGGTGCCACTTCACGCTCGATGATTGCGCTCAGAAGGGCGTTCTTGCTTGGAAAGTGTTGATAGAGGGTCGAACCCGTGATCCCCTGCCTGCAAAGCATCGGATTCGATTCCAACCGCTCCATCCATTACTACCAACTACTAACGTTTCCAACAAATCGGGGACCTGCTTTTCGCTCAAAGCTATCCCCAATGGCATGAAAAGGTTGGATTCTTGCACAGTTCATGCACAGTGGCTGAGCTCCTGTCTTGAGACACATTCTTGACCCGCGCTGATTTCCAAAGTCCGGTCGTGAGCAAATGCGCCCCAAAAGGCCTTTTCCGTTCTGGAGGGAACGAGTATACTGATAGCACCTAATAAGGTGCTATCAAAAGGAGCGGGCCGGTGCTGGACATCACTAAGGACATTCAATCGCTGACTACTTTCCGCCGACGTTCCGGCGACTTCATGAAACAGCTCAAGAAGAGTAAGCGCCCCGTGGTTCTGACGGTGAAAGGGAAAGCTGCGGCTATTGTCCAGGATGCCGAAGCCTATCAGCGCTTGCTCGATGTTGCGGCCGGTGTCGAGTCAGAGGAAGGCATCCGTCAGGGGCTTGATGACGTGGCCCACGGACGTACTCGCCCTGCGGAAGAAGTATTTGACGAGATCCGCCGCAAACATGGCATACCTCATTGAGTTTTCCGCTCGTGCGTCCCGCGACCTTGAAATTCTTTATATAGAAAAAAACGCTGCGGAATCACGCGCTGCCTCTCGCTGGTACAACGAGTTGGAGGAAGCGGTATATGCGCTCGCTGAGTATCCTTTTCGGTGCCCGGTCGCTCCGGAAGCTCGGAGAGCAAGGCGAAAACTGCGGCACCTGCTTTATGGCGAAAAATCCCGTGTCTATCGGGTGATCTATGAAGTTGATGAACGAAGGAAAGTGGTATGGGTGCTCCACATCCGCCACGGCGCAAGGCGGAAGATCAAGGTTTCTGATCTTGGATGAGAATGGAAGAGGGCAACGCTGGCAAACCAAAAAAAACCTCAGCGCGCTATAGCTACTCCAGATTTAGTCGCACAAACGCTCGGCCTGGTCAATGTAAGTGTTTTGCAATCAGAAAGAAAGTTGATGGACGTGACCGGGATTCGAAGCGGCGACCCCCTCCTTGCAAAGCAGGTGCTCTCCCAGCTGAGCTACCGCCCCCTGCAACCATATGATTCTAATAGTGAGTCTGTACAATTTCGTGACAAGGACTACCTGCTCTGGAAGCAGGTGCTCTCGCAGACTGACAGCGGATTGACAAGAACGTCAAATACTCATCGTTCATCATCGTAGGAAAACCATCGAATTCCCCATATTCTCGTTTGCTTTCAGCTACTTACGGTCCGCCTCTTCTGGGCTTTCCCGTGCTTTCAATGTAGCGAGGGTGGATAAGAGCTCATGAAAAAAGGTTGGGCACAGATTCAAAGGCTTGCCAATTCAGTCGTTGAAAAGCGAATATGCGCAAAAACATGATGGCTGGCATCGCCGTGGCTGTCCTCACAGCATTCTTCGTTCTGCAGTTCTATTTCGTCCGTGAGTTGGTCGCGGCGAAATTGCTCTTCGGCGTTGCCTTTGCGATTCTGCTTGCGCTCAGCGGCCTGGCGTATCTCCTCGGCTCAGTGGGCAAGCGCGGCTTAGAACTTGCAGAGTCGGGCGTTCGAATGATCGGGGACTCAGCGCGCCGTGGTTTCAGCAACCTTGAAGGAGTCAGTAGGAAGCCACCCGCCTCTGAGCGAAGAGCGGATCTCTTGATGAGGGAAGATTTGCACCAAGAACTTCATGGCGCGTTCTATGAAGACGCGAGACCGCTGAACCCCCCGAAGTCTTCAATGTTACCGGCAGAGATTCCATCGCACTGAATGCGGAGCCGTATACATGGCTCGTCAATCTAAAGAGCTCTACCCGCAAGCAGCCCGGCGTTTGTTATTGGCGGTCATCAATCAGAGCACCAGTGATGTGTCGGAGGCGTACAAAGGAGAAAAAATGGCCAGTACAATGACGAACAGATTTGGAGCAACTTCAACAACAGAAGATGTATTGTCTGGGATCGATCTGCGGGGCAAGCGGATTCTTATTACCGGTGTCTCTGCTGGCCTGGGAATTGAGACCGCCCGCTCACTAGCCGCCCACGGTGCCCATGTCACGGGCGCGGCGCGCGATCTCGCCAAAGCGGAAAACGCCGCCGCACAGGTGCGCAAGGACGCCACCGTTGGCGTCGGCAGCTTCGAACTGGTCGAGCTCGATCTGGCCAGCCTTAAGAACGTGCGTGCCTGTGCCGATGGACTGCTGGCGAAAGGCGAATGGCTCGACGCGATTATCGCTAACGCGGGAGTTATGGCCACACCCTTAGGCCACACTGCCGATGGGTTCGAGACCCAGTTCGGCACTAATCACCTGGGGCACTTCGTGCTCGTCAACCGTATCGCGCCACTCATCCGCAAGGGAGGGCGTCTGATCAATCTCTCCTCTGCCGGGCACCGCTTCTCCAACGTTGACCTTGAAGATCCCAACTTTGTGAGGGCGCCTTATGAACCCTTCGTTGCCTACGGTAGGTCCAAGACTGCGAATATCCTCTTCGCCGTTGCTTTTGACAGGCGTCATCGAGGGAATGGCATACGCGCGGCGGCGGTACATCCAGGAGGCGTCCGGACGGAACTGGGCCGCCACATGGACCCCATCCACATCCAAAAGATGATCGAGCAGATCGATAAGCAGCGTGCGCCCGAGGGCAAAGCACCCTACCAGTTGAAGACCATTCCTCAAGGAGCCGCAACTTCGGTATGGGCCGCCGTAGTTGCTCCGGCTGATGAGGTCGGCGGACAGTATTGCGAGAACTGCCACGTGGGCAAAATGGTTCCAGATGATGTGACTATCACCGCGGTCAGCGAAGGTGTGCGCAGTTATGCGCTCGACCCGAAAAACGCCGAGGCACTCTGGAAGAAAAGCGAAGAAATGGTTGGAGAAAAATTTTAGCAGCCGGGCCGCCAGAATTTGGGAACACAAAACGGCAGCGGGCATCGGAAGGAGGCGGGCACCTAACCCACCTTTTGGAACCACGGGAAGAAGCGGAATTTGATTCACTTCGACGTTCTCTCGGCTGACATCGACTACCGCCGGCAGGTCGAATTCGTCGGCAACATTGGTACAACGCTCAAAGAGCTCATTGGTCGCGTGAACGCCGGTCGTCCCGCGAGCAGCGTCGAGCTTCTGCGTGAAGTTGGATCGAACGCACCGCGTTCGCGGAGAAAACTTCGGTCACTTACGGCGAGTTGTTCGATTGTTGCAAGGGCAATTTTCGGTCCGTTTAATCCAAGCAGAAATAACATGGACGTTGCGAACATTCGGGCCATTCGAATCATTACCTGTTGTTTTCCAAAAGGAAGTGTGGCACGATGATTCCTGTGGGAAACCCAAAGATCGACTCTATGACTGAAAAAGCGGATGTTCTGCAGGGAACGCTGGCGCTGATGGCCCTCAAGACGCTCGATGTGCTCGGTCCACTGCATGGCTATGGGATTGCGCGGCGGATCGAGCAGATCAGCGGGGATCTGCTGGCCGTGAACCAAGGCACTTTGTATCCCGTCCTGCTGAAGCTGGAGCAGGAGGGCGCAATTTCGTCCGAGTGGGGCGCCTCGGAGAACAACCGCCGAGCGCGTTTCTATCACCTGACACGGTCGGGACGAAAGCTGCTCGAGGCCGAGACCCGGGACTGGGAGCAAACGGCGGCGATCATCGCACGATTCTTCGCGGTGAAGGCGGAGGACTTGACATGAGATTCCTGAGAAGGTTTCTGGCGCGCCTCAAGAATTTTGCCACCGGGCGGCGAGACGACAAACGGCTGCGGGAAGAGATGGAGGAGCATCTGGCGCGGCAGACGGAGGAGAATCTGCGCGCGGGGATGAATGTGGAAGAGGCACGGCGGCAGGCCGTGATGAAGTTCGGAGGGGTGGGGACAGTGAGAGAAGATTTCCATGCAGAGCAGGGGCTGCCGTTTTTTGAAAACCTGTTGCAGGACTCGCGCTTCGCGATACGCATGCTGGCCAAGTCGCCGGGGTTTACGGCTATCGCGGTTCTGACGATGGCCCTGGGGATCGGCGCGACCACGGCGATTTTCAGCCTGGTCGATGCGACGCTGCTGCATCCGCTGCCCTATCCGCACCCGGAGGAACTGGTACGCATCGAGGACGATCTGCCTGGTGCGGGCGCTACCGACGCGGGCATCTCGATTCCGGAGTTTAAAGATCTGCAGCGTTCGGGAATTTTTCAGTATGTTGTGCTGGAGATTTTCGGGTCGGCGAACCTGACGGGTGTATCGCAGCCATCGCGGATGCAGTATGAGGGGGTGACGCCGGCGTATTTTGCGATGCTGGGGGTGAAACCGGAGCTGGGGCAGACGTTCGATCCTCAGGATCAAACGCCGGGGTTCACGCTGGATGTGGTGATCAGTGACGGGTTGTGGAAGCGGGCTTTCGGGAGCGATCCGCACATTGTGGGAAGAAGTTTGCGCGGGGACAACGATTTGTATCGGGTGATCGGGGTGATGCCGCCGGGTTTTCGCGACCCGGGGCGAACCGTGGGCGAGAGGAACACCGAACTGTGGGCGGCGACGGGTTTTTCGGGGGATCCGGCTCCGCCCCCGAACCGCAGTTTGCGGGTGCCCCTGGAAACGGTCGGGCGCCTGAAGCCGGGGCTGACGGTTGCAGCGGCGCAGAGCCAGCTGGACGCGTTGGTTGCTTCGTTGCGGAAGCAATTTCCGGACGATTATCCGGCCGACAGCAAGTGGACGGTGCGGTTGGTGCCTCTGAAGGAAAGCGTGGTGGGCAACGTTCGGCAGTCGCTGATCCTGCTGGTGGGCGCAGTGGCGCTGGTGCTACTGATCGGCTGCGTGAATGTGGCGAATCTGCTGCTGGCGCGGGCCAGCGCGCGATCACGGGAGATGGCGGTGCGCCAGGCGCTGGGAGCGGCGCGCCAGCGGCTGGTGCGGCAATTGCTGACGGAGAGCCTGCTGCTTTCGCTGCTGGGCGGAGTGGCGGGGTTGGTGATTCTGTTCTGCATGAAGGGATTCTTGCTGCGGCTGATTCCGGAGAGCCTGCCTCGGCTGAACGACCTGTCGATCAACTGGACCGTGATGCTGATC
>DATNLN010000107.1:0-33994 GCA_035602855.1 Candidatus Acidiferrales bacterium | reverse complement strand
AGAAAGGAGAATTGCCAAATGAAGAATAAAACCAATCAGAAGAACCCACCAGCCAGCCTACTCGTCGAGGGCACCGAACGCGCCCGGCCGGTACTGCACCAGCACGCCAGCGAAATTCAGCCCTACGGCAAGATTGCCAAGCTGCCGATCGCCCTCGATCAGCAGGTTTGCGCAGCCGACGTCGAACTGCTGAATCAGATCCTCGCGGACACCATGACCTTGCGCGACATGTACAAAAAACATCATTGGCAGGTCGCCGGGCCCACTTTCTATCAACTGCATCTGCTCTTTGACAAACATTTCGAGGAGCAGTCCGAGTTGGTGGACGCCATTGCGGAGCGCATCCAACTTCTCGGTGGCATCAGCATCGCCATGGCCCCCGACGTCGCTGAAACCACTTTCATCCCTCGTCCGCCGCGCGGCCGCGAAGAAGCTCCCGTGCAAATCTCCCGCTTGCTCGAGGCTCACGAAATCATTTTGAAAGAAGCACGCACCGTGGCCAAGCAAGCAGCGCAAGCTGGCGATGATGGCACCAACGATCTGCTCGTCAGCCAGGTGATCCGCACCAACGAACTGCAGGTCTGGTTCCTCGCCGAACATCTGGTGGACGTTCCTGTGGTGCGCGCCGATAAAGCCAAAGCAGCCACGTCCGGATCCTAAACGCGGCTCGTACCCGGCCCATGCTCAAAGGAGGCACGCAAATGCCAGAGTGTACGCATCTCAATCAAATTCGCAAAGTGAGCCCGCATACCAAAGGCTGCGAGGAATGTTTGAAAATGGGCGACACCTGGGTTCACCTGCGCCTGTGTCTGGAATGCGGCCACGTCGGCTGCTGCGATTCATCCAAAAATAAACATGCCACCAAGCATTTTCATTCCACCAAACACCCCATCATGAAATCAATCGAGCCAAACGAGACCTGGGGCTGGTGCTACATAGACGAAGTAGAGTTGGACTTCGCGTAACGCCACAGCAGGTAGGAGTTCCAAAAACGACGAAGCGCGAAAAAACATCATGAAGAAAAGAATTGCAAAATCGGATAGGCGTGACGAACTGCGTCGAGAGTAGGAGCGCTCCTTCAAATCTCCGGTTAGCCGACGGCCGCAAGTCAACGAAGCGGCCGAAATTCGATGGTGAACTCCTCCTGCATTTCTATAGGTTGCTGGTCGAGCAGCGTCGGCCCGTATCGCCACTGGCGAATGGCGTCAATCGCCGCGGGAATCAGAATCGCAGGCCCGTCAATTGTTCTTACGCTCTCAACCGTCCCGTCCTTACCAATGATCGCGCGCAGCTGCACGTTGCCCCGCATCCCTTGCGCGGCTTGAGCAGGATAAGCGGGAGCGACTTTGGAAATTCGCTCGCCAATTTGGACCTTCTTTGGCTTGTGGCTCGATTCTGGACCTGGCTCCGCCGGCACGAAAACAAATTGACTCGAGTGGATCACAACGCTAGCTGTATCGATTACGGTTTCGGACGGCAATTCCAGTAACCGCGGCGAATTGCCGGCGCCTGGCGGAACGACGAGGAAAAAGGACGGCGGCGGATTCGCCGGACGCAGCGCGAGTTCGGGAGCGTGAACAGGAGGTGTCACGGATGTCGAGGGGACGCTGCTTTTCGCCGACGGAGGGTCGCTTCGACCAAATGGTTGTGTCAATGAGCCCTTCGCCGGCACCGCACTTTGGTCTAGCGACGCATCCGGTAATCCAGTTGGCGCGTCCGCTTTGGCTGGTGCAGTTGCGTTCGCGGCGGAATTTTCAGCGGGACTCACCTCTGCATTGGTGCCAGTGATTGAAGGTGACGATTCGGCGTGGATCTCCGGCGCTGTGTCGCGGGCCCCAGAAGTTATAGGTCTTGAATCGCGCGTCGTAGCTTTAGGCATGCGAGTGCTACGAGCTGCCTCGGGAGACGCGGCTGGTGCGTCGGGTCCGGAGTTCAGCCTGTCCTCAGGAACAGCGGGCTCTAGCGCGGAGCGGGCTGCTAGGTCGGGGGTTCCAGTCCCTGGGGAGCCTTTGCTGATCCTCCCTGCAAGTTGTGACGCCGGGTTGTCGCCGCGGTCGTTTTCAGACGGTGTACTGTATTCCAGCGTGTTCTCGCTAGCCGTTGATGCGGGGGAGTCCGGAACAGCACTTTGGCTGCTCGCCGAGGCGCTCAGGCTCGGAGCTGCTGCTTTCGCGACGGTTTGATCGCTCAGGCGGCCATTCTTTGTCGAGCTCTCATATCTGCTCAACTTCTCGAGAATCATCTGGCGCGCGTCTTGCGCTTTCGACCAGTTAGGCCAAAATTTAGGGGCGGCCGCGAATCCCAGCACGAAGCAGGTTATGATCAGCAGACTAGCCAGCGGCGCGACCGGCCACATTCTCGCCACGCGAGTTGCACTCTCAAGAACCCCTGATTCCGTTCGGAACCTCGCCTGAGCGCTATAATCGACGCTCGCGCGAAGCATCGGCGGGGCAGTCCGTAGCGCTTGCGCGGGGGTTCGCGAATCCGATTGCCCAAACGTGTCGCCGATGTTCCGATCCGGCCCTGCTCCCGGCGCTAATTCGCTTTCCGTCGCGAGCGCGGGAACGAACTCCGGCTCAAGCCCGGCGGTTGATAAAACTGCTGCGACTCCCTCAACGGGTTCGTGCAGCGGAGTTGTGTTCGATGCCGAGATTTCAAGAGAGTCGTTCGCGCCGGTTTCCGATGGAAACATCAGCTGCCAAGATGGGGGAACGGATTCGCCGGAAGCTGGTTGAGCGCGCGTCGCCGCAGCAGCAGTCGATGCCGCTGATAAGTGATCCTCGACGTTGCGGAGTTCTTTCCTCTCTTGGGATTTGCAATCTCCCCACGCGCGAGAAACCCACATTCTGATCTGTTCTCCAACCTCTTCCGGCAGATCCACAAACCGTACACCCACTTCCCTTGTCGATTCGGTTATCCACACAATCTCAGCGCGTGTCTCGACGGCGCCATACAACTGCGGGAGGCGGATGCAGAGGTAAGGCAAGCAGTTCTCGAATAGTGGCTCGGCGAAAATCAGTCCCATTCCTGTTTCAGAAATGTTGGCGAGGATTCCGACGCCATGTTCGGCGACAGTCACACAGGTGAGTGCCGAGGAACTGCGGCGAACGTGCAGTCGTCGTTCCCCGGAAAGCGTTTCGGGGACCTTGGTCAATTGCTGTTGAGCAGATCGCATTCCCATTTCCCCTCCTGGGCTTCACACTGAATCTTCGGTCTCGGCGGGCTAGTCGCCGAGGTCCCCCGAAAGCCGCGGTCACTAGGTTGCGGCGTCGAAGGCAGAAGTCCAGTACTGAGTCCCGTCATTCGGACACCGGTCGCTGCAGGCACCGGGGCCGCTTTCTTCGTCATGAATTCCTGTTCTGGCGTGGCTATCTTCCGAGCCGGGCATTCGGCTGATCTTCTAAAGGCTGGGTATGTTGAACAAAACCCGGGCAGCGCGAAAAAGTTCTGCTCGAGGACAAACCTAAGGGACTTTACAGACTGGAGAGACCACCCGGGAGGCGCCTTTCCAAGGATTGGGGAACTTCGCTAAGTCATAGTAGAGGCGCTGCTTGTTGCATTCCAGTCGATCGCGCAACGCTTTGGAAAAGCGGAAGATGCCTATACGGCGCCACTTACAAATGTCAGCCAAGAAAAACTTACTGAATCGAGTGAAAGGCAGGAATATTCAGCTCGATACTAAGTGCGCTGCGATTCTTGAGTCCCTCCAGGTCCAAGCGCAGACGAAAGCCCGAATTCGTCCAGCATGGGTGGGTGCAGACGATAGGAAGTCGTTTGTTGCTCGCAATACGCTATGAAATATACGCTCTGCTTTCAGAGAGGGTCGAGAACAGCTACAGCGGCGTGGTGAGGCGCGGAATCTCTTGCCTCACCCTCGCTTTCACTGAATCTGTTGTTATTCGGTTTCCCGCTCCCAGAACCGACCGATGCGGCTTGCCGAAATAAAATCCTTCACCCCCGTTTTTCCCGTGATATAGATCACGCCAGGTTCTTCCTCGACTCCCGATTCCTTCGCCAGCGAAGGAATGCCCGAAAGCCCCACGGCTTTACAGTGTCGTTTTGCATCCGTCAAGAAGCTAACCGCATTCGGATCGCCAGCGAGTTTCTTGTCGCCTTCCGGCCCGGACAATGCAACGACGGCATCAAATAAAACGGACGGTGACGCACGCAGAGCCATGTCCGCACGGTGCAACCGCTTATCGGAATCGAACTCGCCTTGAATTTTGCTTGCGAGGACGGCCACTTTGGCGCCTTCGTCCTTAATGGCGGATACCAATTCCTTCTTAAATTTGTCATCAAACCCGGCCCCGAGCAGTAGTCCCACTTTCCGGCCTTTCAGGGTCGGCTTGAACTTTCCATATAGGCGCAGAGCGGGACTGGGCTCAAGGTCCACGGGGTTTTTGGCTGCCGTGACTTGATCGCCCTGTCCGTCGGCGCCCAGCGCAGCACTCACTTTGTCTGCTAGGCCTCTGTCAATCAGCGAGAGATGACCGAGCATCCGCAGGCGAATGGCCACGGTTTCCAATTTGCCCAGTTCAAACGTCAGTGCATTCGCGAGATGTTTTTGCTCTGGAGGTGTAATGGATCTGTAAAAGAGCCGAGCCTGAGAATAGTGGTCGGAAAAAGACTCCGACCGGACACGAACGGCATTACCTTCGACAGATCTCGTGGATGTAGTAAATCCACGCTCCATTGACTCCCGAGGAGCGTCGGCTGACAGAGAATTTGGCTCGTAGGCGACACGTCCGGCCTGAGCACTCACTTGATGAATTCCGTCGCGTTGCAGATTGTGGAATGGACATTTCGGTGCGTTCACGGGGATCTGATGAAAGTTGGGGCCGCCCAGTCTGCTCAATTGCGTGTCGAGGTACGAAAACAGCCGGCCCTGTAGCAACGGATCTTCCGAGAAATCGAGCCCTGGGACAAGATGGCTCGGGCAGAACGCGACTTGCTCTGTCTCTGCGAAGAAGTTGTCCGGGTTGCGATCCAAGATCATCTTACCGACCATTTGCAGCGGCACAAATTCTTCAGGAATCAGCTTTGTGGCGTCGAGAACGTCAAAAGGGAAGCGCGCGGCTGTTTCTTCGTCAAAGATTTGCAGACCAAGCTCGAACTCTGGAAAATCACCCGAGGCGATCGCTTCCCACAAATCGCGACGGTGGAAGTCCGGATCCGCTCCGCTGATCTTTACAGCTTCATCCCACAATACCGAACTCGTCCCCAATACGGGTCGCCAGTGGAACTTAACGAAATGAGTTTTTCCAGCCTCGTTTACCAACCGGAATGTGTGAACGCCAAATCCTTCCATCATTCGGAACGATCGCGGTATAGCTCGGTCGGACATGACCCACATGATCATGTGCATGGACTCGGGCATCAGAGAAATGAAATCCCAAAACGTGTCGTGCGCGGAAGCAGCCTGAGGAAATCCGCGGTCGGGTTCGATCTTCACGGAATGAATCAAGTCCGGGAACTTCATGGCATCTTGGATAAAAAACACGGGAATATTGTTACCCACCAGGTCGAAGTTACCCTCCGATGTATAGAACTTAACCGCGAACCCTCTTACGTCGCGTGCCAAGTCGGTCGATCCGCGCTCGCCTGCAACGGTGGAAAACCTGACGAAAACAGGAGTTTTAACCGACGGATCGGCAAGGAATGCCGCCTTGGTGAACTTTTTCATTGAGTGGTACGGCTGAAAATATCCGTGAGCGCCAGCCCCGCGGGCATGAACGATGCGTTCCGGTGTGCGCTCGTGATCGAAGTGTGTGATCTTCTCGCGGAGAATGAAGTCTTCAAGAAGTGTTGGACCTCGCTCGCCCGCACGCAGTGAGTTCTGATTGTCAGAAATAGGGAGTCCCTGATTGGTTGTCAGTGGGGTTTGAGAGAGCGGCGCTTGCTGGTGGGTTTCGCCGCCGTCTGCCTTAACCTGCTTGGGCTCGGTCTGCCGTACTTGTGCCTTAATCGGTTTTTCACGCTTCATGGTTCAATTATCCTTGTCTGAGAATTCTTTCAGAAACCTAAACTGCTCTAGTCGAAAATACGACCGAGTGGCGGAACCGAGAGCTGACCCGTGTCTCAGCACCATGCGTCCGCACGATTCTGAATATGAGGGCTACCCCTTAATGATCTGATTTTGGATGGCGCATCGAACCACCCGACTCACCGAGTGGAGCTCCGGCCTGCGCTTCTCCGCAAATTTTCCATTCAGCTCGTGATAGCAGGAAAATAACTCTGCCGCAGTGGTCGCGAAATAACCCGCCTCTGCGGCAGAGTTGTCATGCCTTCGCGGCTCTGCCCTTGGACGATCGCGTCTTCGGGTTTTCTGCCTCTTGGTCACTGCTGTCTTCAATTGTCATCTTGTCCGCTAGATCGGACAGCTTTACATCGGTGTCTTTCTCTTCCTGCAGAGTCTGGCTCAGAAGCTTCGCCGCCGCGTCTTCGCCGAGTTTCTCTGCCATGGCCCGCACCGTGCCATACGCCGCGATTTCATAGTGCTCCACTCGCTGCGCTGCGCCGATCAAAGCCGCGTCCTTCGCGTCACCTTCATAGTCTTCTTCCGCTGCTTCGCCGCCTTCCTTAATCAGCCCTTCCATGCCGTTGCAATGCTTCCCGGTCGGCTTTTCGTCCAGAGCTTGGAAAATCTTTTCGAGACGCGTCGCATGTCCTCTGGTTTGTTCCAAATGCCGTTCAAAACCATTGCGTAATTCTGCGGAAACGGCAGCCTTAGCCATTTTCGGCAACGCCTTCACTAGCTGCGTTTCCGCACTGTAGATGTCCTTCAGTTCGTCAACGTAAAGCTCTTTCAATTCTGATTGCTGCATGGTAGACCTCCGGAGAGTTTTTGGATCGTTTAACTATGCCGATGCCGCACAACCCAACCCATAGGGCTGAAGCTGTATAGATGGATCACGAACGGTGTACGGCTGCAGTCACGAATTCCGGGACGGCCCTTGCCGGTTGAAGTAAACAACGAGCAATGAACAGGCAGGCGAGAAGAGGTCTGCTGCAAACGTAGTGCGTCGCAAGAGTTGGACGGCTGCCTTGTGATCAAGAGCCCGTCGCCTTAACTCCTGGTCGACCGAGTACGTGCCGCGGGCGGAAGAGAGTTTTTCCGGAGGTTCCCCGGAGAATCAGCAGAAGTCGTCTGCGAAATCCGCACGTTCGGCTCGGCCATCGATGTACAGTCGTTACGGCGCGAAATATACAGCGTCCCGGGGATGGGCCCGGAATTTCTCTTTGTCTAGACTCAACCCGATCGTGATTGGCTTAACGCCAATAAGCTAGGTGATTTTCTCAAAGGAGCGACTCCATGAAGCAAAGCACCAGGGACCAGGCAAAAGGCAA
The DNA here is from genome assembly GCA_035602855.1 of Candidatus Acidiferrales bacterium. Taxonomy (GTDB): domain Bacteria; phylum Acidobacteriota; class Terriglobia; order Acidiferrales; family UBA7541; genus Palsa-295. The sequence continues at coordinate 26,647 of DATNLN010000107.1, read as the reverse complement.
ACTTCACCAAGTGAAAGGTAAGGTCAAAGAAAAGCTCGGACGAGCGACGAAGAATCCGAATTTAGAGGCCGAAGGTCAAGACGAGCAGGTCGTCGGGACGGTTCAAAAGAAAGTCGGTCAAATAGAAAAGGTGTTCGAGGAATAGCAGCGCTGACTGCGGTCAGTAGTAGAAGCCGGCTTCCGGAATCCGACTTCGAGGGGAAAAGATCGCCCGCACCCATCGGGAATGTCCGTAGTAGCCGCAAATCACAGAACCAGCAGAACAATAAAGGAGAGCTTTGGTTAAACTATAACTGCGAGTTCTTCGCTTCGCGGTAGGCCTGTTCCCCAGTCTCTTTCGCCTGTCGAACTCGGCCCTTCGCTTCAGCAATACCTGCCTTCGCACGCCGGGTCACTTTCTGGCCAGCAGCGACTGCCCGGTCCAGACCGTCATTCGCACTAGCCAGAATGTAGTCGCGTGTATCATCGCCGGGCGCAGGAGCGAACAGCAGCCCCAGAGCGGCGCCGATACCGAGCCCCACTGCAAATACAGAAACCGACCCGGCCCATTTCATTCTGCCGCTCATAAAACCCTCCCTTTCGCTTTCAGTAAGTCGCTTTTCGGTCTTTTCTCGAAGGAAAGTGAAGAGGAAGCTCAAAATCGAACTTCCTCCTCGGGAACTACCGGCTGCCGCCCGAAGTTGTGCGGCGGACCTGCCGGTCGTCGGCCTTAACGTCTGCAGAAGACTCACCGGTCGATGAGATGTCTTCCGCATTCGTGTTCTTTAGGATTTGCTTGGCTCGCTTGATTTCGTCCGATGTGTCACAGTGAACCGAGAGGAGAATTCCGCCCTTCTGCAGGCGCCCCTCGTAACGCTTCGCTTCATACTCGGGAATGCCCAGGCCGATGAGCGCACCGGTGACTCCGCCAACCGCTCCTCCAACTCCGAGCCCGGCGAGTCCCGCCATGATTGGGCCAGCCGCTATGAAAGGACCAAGCCCAGGGATCGCGAGCATGCCGACGCCCGCGAGCAAACCAAGTGCCCCGCCAAGAACCGCACCGGTGCTAGCGCCCGCTGTCGCACCCTCGGGAGCCTTGGTGGCTTTTTCGGTCGCGATTGGTTTCGGGCCGAGGTTCTCGGGAAGAAGAGCGGAAATATCAGAAGCGGAAAAACCGGACTTCACCAGGCTGTCGGTGGCTAAATCCGCGCCAGCCACTGTCGTGAAAATCCCGAACACTGCTGTTTTCTTATTTTCCATTTTGAATCTCCTGTTCGTTGCAATTTTGATGTCAGAGCAAGGCTGCTATGGAGTCGGCGGCGCGATCGTCAAGTGGTTTGTGACATTCCCTGCACCCGCAACCTGCGTTGCTTTGTCACCGATCGCCGACTTTTCATCTTCAGTGCGGACGGGTCCTTTTAGCGTTACATGCCCATCCCTTGTGATGATCTTGATGTTATGCGCGTACGTGGACAGCGTTTTGTCTTCCATGAGCGCGGCTCGGATCTGCTTCGTTGTTGCACGATCGGCCGGATTCATCTTCTGCTGGTCGGCGGTCGTGGCACCTTTGTTGGCATCGCCTTGATTCGCCTTGGTATTGTCCGGAGCCGGCTGCTGATCCTGTTGGATGGGACCAGCTAGAACTGAAGCGGCAAAAAGCGCCGTCGCGGCCGCGAACCACAAGTACTTTTTGAATCGCATCTGAGTCTCCTTTTCGATTCGGAAACAACTACAGATCAAATCGGACTACGATGGGGAGAACACTCGCAGTTCCTATAATCGACGAATGGGGGTGGCACACCATACAGCGAAGCGGGTAGGCGGGAGTAATTAACCTGGTAGCGTTGCCAGGCGGGGTGGCAAAGGAACATGGGGTGCCGATCGGATTCGGTCGTTGGCGTCGGAAACCGTATCACTCGTGGGCCCGACAACCTTTGCATCGTCAACGCCCGATTGCTCGTGCCAGCTCAAACCGGTCGATGCAACGGCATCCAGTCGATTGCTTCCGCCTACGCCGCAATCGAGCCGTCATGGGCATTGCCACCGCGAGCGTACGTCAAGGGTGATATCAGTTCGGGAGATTTATGCGACTCAACAGATTCTGGAATCGCGGGTCGGAGCGGACAGGGGCGAATCGCGGATCCATCTTTAAGTATCCAAGAAGCGTGGAACGCTCGCGATAGGCATCTTCGAGGGCGGCGATCGCCCGCTCGTTTTGGCCGAGTCCCAGATAAATCACTGCGAATTGGTAAGAAGAGACGTATTCTGTTTTTGCTCGCTCCTTCAGCTCGACCAGAATTTTCTGCACTTCCGTGTCCTGACCCGCCAGGCCGTATGCATGGGCGAGTGACGCGATACCGTTCGCGCCCCGTCCGGAAAGCTCGATACCCTTTTGGAACTGGACGAGAGCTTCTGGATATTTCTTCAGTTGTTCGTAACACATCCCGATTCCCCAATAAGGCACGGGGAATTTCGGATCCAGCTCAAGTACCGTCTGGAGCTGCTGCAGAGCGTTGTCATATTGCCCGGCGAAATAGGAAATCATCCCCACGTTGGATTAGATGAGCAGCGATAGAGGATCGAGTTCCTGCGCGCGAGAAAGCTCCGCTTGCGCCTCGTCCACTCGTCCCATTGATGCGAGGAATCGGCCGTAAGCGTGATGCGTGGCTGCGTCGTTGGGATCGAGTTCAAGAGCATGCTTGAATTCCCGTTCGGCGCCCGATCGATCCCAATCATAGTAATTCATGACATACGCCATCGAAGCATGCGCCTCGGCTAGTGTGGGGTCGAGTCGGAGGGCTTTCGCCGCTGCCTCCTTCGCCTGGGGAAACGCCTCACTGGGACGCGTGTCCGTGTAAAACGGAAGGAGTGCATAGGCGTCCGCCAGCCCCGCGTAAAGAGGAGCATATTGAGGAGCTTTTTCGACTCGTTGGCGGAAGTACACAAAGGCGAGTTTCAAATCGTCCGCACTGCCTTGATCAAGTGAATAGCGGCCTTTGAGGTAGGAATCATATGCCTCCGTATTGATGCTCGCGGGCGTTCCTGGCGAGGGCGCGATTTTCAGCCGGATCTTTACTGCGATTGCATGCGCCACTTCATCTTCCAAAGCTAGAACGTCGTTCACGTTGCGTTCAAAGGTTTCCGACCATAACTCACGTTCGGAAGCGCCGCCATAGAGTCCCACTGCGATCCGAACACGATTTTTGGATCGCGTGATGGAACCTTCCAGCAGCGCGTCCACCTTCAACTCGCGCGCTATCTGCGGCAGCGGCGTGTGTGTTCCTTTGTAGTTCATTACAGATGTTCGGGAAACCACACGAAGCCGCGTGATCTCGCTGATCTCGCGGATGAGTTCCGCAGTCATGCCATCGGAAAAGAAATCTTGCGACGCATCCCCCGATAAATTTGCAAGTGGAAGCACCGCAAGGGAACGGACCTCGGAAGCCGCGCCTGGGTGTAGGAGACGCTCGCGCACGTCGCCGATATCCAGCGCGAATAAAACGGCTAACAGCGCGGCCACACCCACGGCGACCAACGTGAGCCGCGCCCCGCGCGAACCGGCGATCTGCGGAGCCTCAGCGACCGCCGGACTCGAAACTCGAGTGGAATCGAGCGTTTCCAATGCAGACCGCACTTCCGAGGCATTCTGATAACGGGCTGCAGGATCTTTCATCAGGCACTTCCGGATTACACCTGCAAGTCCGGCTGGAACGTGCTCGGGCAGCGATGGTGGAGGATCGCGAAGGATGGCAGACGTCAGTTCAAACCCCGAATGGCCGGAAAACGGCCGACGCCCGCAAGCCATCTCATACAATAGAATGCCGAGCGACCAGATGTCAGAACGCGCGTCCGCGGCCTTGCCGAGCAGTTGTTCCGGCACGATGTAAGGTAGCGTCCCCGCAATTGGCTCCGATTTATCCAAGTTCACCTGCGAGCGCGTTACTTCCTCGATCTCTTCTGTGCGGAGCCTGGTTGCTAAACCGAAGTCCAGCACCTTTGCGTTACCGTCCGGAGTCACGGTGACGTTGGCTGGTTTCAGGTCGCGATGAACGATGTGCCGCTGGTGAGCGTGGGCCAGAGCATCGGAGATCTGCGTGCCGTAGCAAATGACCTGCTCAGTCGGAAGACCTTGTGGAGGAATGATCGCGTTCAGCGAGCGTCCCGCAACGTACTCCATGGCTATGAAGGTGACGCCGTTTTCTTCGTTGATTTCGTAAATCGTGCAAATGTGCGCGTGGTTCAGTTGCGAAGCGGCTCGCGCTTCGTCGAACAGGCGACTACGAGCCGGAATGTCATTTCGATTACTGACAGGCAGAATTTTTATGGCAACGTCACGGTCGAGGCGTTCGTCGCGGGCGCGGTAGACCTCGCCCATGCCGCCAGCGCCGATCTGTTGCAGCAAGCGATAATGGCCCAGACGCTCGATCGACATCCGGGAGGAACCTCGTTGCGCGACATCTTAGGACGCCGGCATAGCTCAGTCAACGCCGGCCCAGCTTGGCAGATGAGCAAACGATTAACGTAATTGCAAAAAGCGTTGCCACATGCGCCCGACCGGAGGAGTTTCGGCTCTGTATGCACGACACGATTGGCCCGTTTCTAAATCTTCTGAAGACGTGGGCTGCTAGACATCCCGACATCATTGCGGTCGCGATCGTCGGATCCCACGCGAGGGGTACGGCGCGATCAGACTCCGATATCGATGTCATCCTCATTGTCGATGACCCCGCGCGGTACCTGGAAACGTCCGAATGGCTTGCATGTTTTGGTCACTTGCGCTCGATCTCGAGTGAGGACTGGGGATTGCTGCAATCGAGACGCGTTCACTACACCGATGGAACGGAAGTGGAGTTCGGGATCACGGTTCGCAGTTGGGCCAGCACTGACCCGGTCGATCCCGGAACGAAACAGGTTGTCTCAGACGGAATGAGTATTTTGCATGACCGGGAAATGCTCTTGCACTCTCTGATCGTAAAATTACAATAAACTGATACTTCTTCTTGATCAGTGCCGAAAATTCGAGTTGCTCCCGCGGGATGGTCTTATCACGATCACCGGACCTTCGTCAGCCTTCTGCATGAACTAAACCACGGTTATCTGTTTGCGCAGCCCGGCCGCGAAGAGGCTCTTGGGGATCATGGCGTGGACGCCGCGCACGATGTCAACCACCTGGGTTACCCGGAAGCTTACGGCGATACTGCACAAAGCATAGGCGTCGAGCTTGGTTAGACTGGCGCGCGAGGCCAGGAACTCGATGGCGTTCTGCGCCGCCAGGGTCATTGCCACATTCAGGTCTTTGTCCAAGCCTAAGATGATCCAGTGCGTTGCAGTTTCAGCGATGGGCCACGCGAATTTCTTCTGTTTGTGGAGAACGACCTGGATCCTCAGTTCCTGCATGCGCGTCTCGAGAGCGGTGATCGTTATTTCGCCGTCGCCCTGCACTGCGTGTGAATCGCCGGTGAAGATCAGCGCCCCAGGCTTCCACACCGGAATGAACATCGTCGAGCCCTCGGCCATCTCGCTCAAGTCCGTATTGCCCGCGTGCGGCCCCGGGGGAACCGAGCTGGTCACTCCTGGACTCAACGCAGGGAAGTAGCCGTCGGGCGGAGCCACCCCGAGCGTCCCCTGGAACGGCTTGAGCGGAACGTGAATGTCGCGAGCAAACTCCGCTGTCATTTTCGGAAGGTCGAGGTCCAAATATTTTATCTGTGCTTCGGAAAAATCCTGGGGCAGCAAGCCGGTTCCGAGCGAGCCGGGGTTATTGAACACCGCTCCCCAATTGAAAGGAAGAATGCGTCGGTAACGGACCTCCAGGACGTCGCCGGGTTCCGCATCTTTCACATAGACGGGCCCGATGATCGAGTGCGGCCCTTTTCCGGGATTGCTCACGCGGATCTTCACCAGGGTTCCGATGGGGACTCCCGGCTGCATCTGGTTCAAATAGTGTGACCACGTGTTGGGAAAGCTGAGTGTGTCGCCAGAATCGATCTTGAGGATTGGGGGGAGCGTCGTGTCATAGACTCCTAGGCGCACGGTCTGATCGCTAGACTCGACCACGTGGACGCGCCCTTCGTCCTCTTTGTTCTGCTCCGCCGCATTTCTGTCTGGAGCGGCGGCGTTCGTTTCCGGCGTTTCCCTAGCACGCACAAGTTTCGTGAACCACGGCCCGACAGCCGCCAGTGCACCCATGAAACTGCTCGCGCGCAACAGTCTGCGTCGCGAACGGCCGCGGGCGTTGAGATAATCGTCGAATTGCGCTTGGTTGATCTCGTCCAGGTGCAGAAGATGGTCAGCGGCTCGATTTGTGAAGGCAGAATCTTTGATGTCTTCTCGGAGCACGCCCGTGCCCTTTTCGTCTCCGCATCCGAACAGGTTGCCGCATGAATGTTGATGCGGTTGAGCTTGGGTTTCCGGGTCTTGATCGGGCGCCGCCATCTTCTCCTCAATGGATCCTAAGAAACCAAAAGCCTTTCGAGCCGCCGCACGCGGCCGAGATCGAATTGCGCAAATTGTCCGGGATTTCCATTTTGGCAGCTCGGATGCCCCGTCTTATACACCCCGCACTTTGCCGAGTGAAGTAAATTGTTTCTAGGGTCTCTTCTTCCAGTTCGGGTATGAGGGAGTCCCGGGCGCGAGGGCGATAGCGCTCGGGATTATCAGTGATTTGGCGTGCGCCGTCAGCCGACTACGAAATCGACAAGACACCGGCACTTTGGGTCTTAATTTTGTGATTCCGGATGGCACAAATTACCGCGAGATCGAGGGCGTGACGGAGCGAGTGCTGCTGGCTCGCGCAGCGGTAGGGCAAGAATGTTCTACGGAGTACGCCCATGGTGCATGGGGGCTTTTTTGCTACGGTGCGCAAGACGCAGCAGAACGGGAAAACTCCGCGGCCCGATGATGTAAGCATTGCGGGCCGCGGCTCAAATCCATCTAGAGATCCGCGCGCGATGATGCGCAGGTCGGAAAATCGCGAGGTCGCAGACCCGAGATTCCGACGGCCAACAAGCCGAGCATTAACAGTGGCAGCACTCCGGGTTCCGACACAGCAACCGAAGGGTCGCTCTGATTTTTGTTTTTACCTTCGCCGCCACGACCGCGATCGGGATCGCGTCCAAAAACGCCAAGCTGGAATCCTTCGGCGCCGAGGGTGGAGGAAGCGGGCGCGCCGGCATCAAGTTCGGCGGGACTTCCGAAACGAATGCTCGGTTCCGACGCGGTGGGAACGAGAGGGTCAAGAATGAAGAACATCTCTGAGCCGCTCGCGGCGAAAACGCCGCCGGACTGAATGTCGTTAGTCGAAAGCATCGCCAGAGTGGGATGCGCTGGACGCGCATCACTTTGCAGTTGGGTGATCTCGAAAGCGAGGTTTCGCGCCTCGTTGCCATAGCTTTCTCTCCCCGCGGTCACCGGGAGCAGTAATTTCATATGGGAGACATTGATTGTTGGCGCGGAGTTTTCAGGGAACGAAGACTCCTTTATGGAGGCAGTGTAAAACACGGTATCGGCGCAAACCGGAATTGCCGCCATCAAAGCTACTCCGCCAAGCAGTACAGCTGTTCTGAACTTCATATGTTTTCTCCCAACGGCGAATGGCGGGGACTCCATTCATGCGAGATATTAATCGGCGCGAGAAACAAATTCTGTGCAATTGAGCACACATGTATGATTCGCTACGTATTCGCTGTGTCAATTGTGTCGCGACGACGGACGCACTGTGATTGGTTGGAACGGTGGTTACTGTGAAGAGTGACAGCGCAAACTTGCATGACTGTTCAATACGGAACAGTTTCAGTTGGGCAGGGTGAGTAGGATTGCGTGCGAATGGCGAGAGAACCTTGCAACCAGGTCTGAGTGTCGGGTGCTCGTTCTCGCCATCCCAAAATCCGGACGTGGGTATAGCCGAGTTGCCGTAGCCGCCCCAGTTGGGCAAGTGCTATTCCGCATTGAGTTCCGCTGTTCGACGTAAGTAGTTTTCGGTCACGAGTCAGGATGGATCTAAGAGGAGAACGCGCGTGTCGGTGCTGTGTCCGCATTGCAAGAGCAAATACATTCATCGCTCGAAGCGTAGAGGCATATTCGAATTGTCAGTTTTGATGCTGTTACCGCTACGACCATTCCGGTGCGAGGACTGCGACCGGCGTTTCTACGCCTTGGCCCCTGCGACAGACTCAATCCCATCGAACACCGCGGCTTCGCGTTAGCTCTGTCTGTTCACGCGAGGCATTCCCAGATACAGCGATCGAAGTGGACGAAGGCAACGTCCAGGCAGCCGGGCTCGGTTCGCCATGGCAGCCGAGTTCACCGCCGCGGTGACGGCGGATGAGAAACGAGCGTGCGATCTCGCGCAGCAACCTACAAGAAGAAACTGTCTGCTAAGTTAACAAGCGGATGCAAACTGTTCCGTATTGAACATTCACCTCTGGCTTCTTTCGATATAGTCCTGGTCGATGACGCTGAGCTAGGTCTAGGGGCGGTTCGCGAAGCGCCAGCTCCGCCAAAACTAGGGTGCTTTCAATGCCTTCGACTGCAAGAGATCGCGCCACAAAACCCGAGCTGCCACTGGTCCCGAACGGATCCGGAAGCAGGCAGCTGCAGTTGCGTGTCCTTTTCGTTCACGGGGATGTAGCGAATGTAGAGCAATGTGTGCAAGAGCTCAGGAAAGCGCATTTTAAGGTCACTGCAGACCTGGTGCTAACACCGGAGCAGTTTGCCGCGCGCCTGAAGGCAAAATTCTACGACGTGGTGCTGGCCGAATACCCCTCCCCCAACTGGCCAGGACCGCACGAACTGGAAATGCTGCGCATGCGGGAAAGGCTGATTCCCTGCATTTTCCTCATCTCTACCATTCAGGCCGAGACCGTGGCGGAACTTATCAGTAGTGGCGCCGCCGATTGCGTGGGCATGGATCACCTGGGGCACCTTCCCGTAGCCGTTCGTCGAGCCCTTAGCGAGAACCATCTTCGTGAAGAGCGCGATCGAACCGAAAAAAAGCTGCGCCATTCCGAAGCACGCTACCGGGCTCTGGTGGGAAACCTGGCTTATGGAATTTGCCGCTGCAACGTCAAAGGTAAGTTCCTGGACGTCAATCCGGCGCTGACGACTATGCTGGGTTATGCCTCCCGCGATGAACTGTTGGCAGTAAACTTGGCAGCCGACGTCCTCTGTGATCCCGCAAAACGAGCACAGCTGCTGGACCATTCTGCGTCGCACCCTGACGCCGATCCCCTGGAGACGGATTGGAAGCGGAAGGACGGCGCTACCCTGAAAGTTCGTCTGAGCGGGCGCGAGGTCAAGAATGCAGGCGAGACGGAGAGCTACGAGATCATTGTTGAGAACGTCACGCAACAGCGCAAGCTCGAGGATCATCTGCGCCAACAAGCGGCCAAAGATCCCCTCACCGGCCTCGCGAACTACCGCCATCTGGTCGAAACCGTGGACAGTGAGATCAAGCGCTCCGAACGCACCGCGCGTGAGTTCGCTCTTCTATTTCTCGATCTCGACGGCCTGAAACAGATCAACGATCGCTACGGACACTTGGTTGGCAGTCAAGCTCTGTGCCGGCTGGCCGATGTCTTGTGCATCTGCAGCCGCAAGGTAGATACCCCGGCGCGTTTCGGCGGCGATGAATTTGCGCTGGTGCTGCCTGAAACCGGACACGCTCCAGCCCACTTGGTGGCCCGGCGCATTTGCGACAGTCTTGCGAACGACGGTCGGGAGCCAAAGTTGTCCGTCAGCATCGGCGCGGCGATCTATCCTAAAGACGGCAGGAACGTGGATTCGCTTCTGGGCGCGGCGGACGCGGCGTTGTACGAGATGAAAACCAGAACGCGCGGCCCGGATGCGCGCACGCAAACGAATACCGCGCAACTTCGCTACAAAGCGATGCCAGGCGGCAAGACGGACTAGGTGAACCCATGAAACCCCAATGCAAAGTAATAAGTATCCACCGCGCTTCGGCTCTCCGGCTGGACCCTACTTTGACCGGCGAAGAAGCTATCGTACTGCGGGCCCTTGCCGCTGGAATGACCGACCGCCAAGTGTGCAACCAGCTCCGTATGCACCCGGATACCTACCTGCGCAGGATGCGCGACATGCGCGAAAAAATCGGCAAATCGGACAACGTTTCGCTCATCGAGTGGGCTAAGGAGCGCATCAAAGGCGTCGATCAAAGAATCGACCAATTGAATGGACAGACGCGCCTCGCCTGAAGGACCGGCTACCGGCCAGCAAAGTGCTACAGGCAGGTCTACAAAGTCTCAAAATATCAGATTTCCAACTGCAAGTACGAAAAGCCCCAGCAAGATTCCGGCGACCACAGCGATGAGAAACCAAGGCCGAAAACGTGGACCCGAAGTCGGCAGTGCCAGCATGTGTTGGGACAGGTCCGGTGGAAAAGAGTGCGATAGGGGGCGGTTAGCTGCATGTGGCATGGATGAAATATTACGACGATCTCAGATAGTTGGGTGGCTATGTACCGTGAAGGTAAACATTGCGCGATTGCGATACTTGAAATCTTGACGGCGGGGTCACCGGGGGCTTCTTCGCCGTGAAGATCATAACTTTCACCCCAAAACGCAGGCGAAGCCGAGTGAAGCTCGACGCCAAGCTCCTATGACTGCGAGGAATCTCGAGTTCCCGACCAAACGACTCGACCCCGCACTTCCAGCGCCGTGCCAGGATTGCTAATCGCAAGGTCGGCTCCCGCTGGCCAGTTCACGGCAGACAGCATCAAGGTGCCGTTGCGGCTGATGACTGGCGTCGATGCCGGCAGCAAGTCGCCGTTTGAATCAATCTCAAGCGACACGGTTGCGATAATTCGGCGGCTTCGTCGTTGTTCTTTCATCCCTTCTGTTGCAGCAGTTATTGCAGAGCGGAAATCGTTTCAACCAGCAACAACAAAAAACGCCGCGTGGTAGTGGAAACGCTTCCCTAATTCTGCCTTGCGAATGTGGTCCGCAGCGGCCTCGACGCTGGCCGGGCCATCATCACTCGTGTTGTGCTTTGCGTTTGGGTTTGTCCAGGCAATCGGCGATTGGATTGTAGTTGCTGGGTGGCCGGCCGCCTTTCACTTCAGGACGGCTGAGTCCGGTCACAGCCGCATTCCATATCTCTGCTTCGGTAAGGCCGGTTGTTTCTGCCGCAACAAAGGCAGCCCGCACGGCATCCAGTGCCTTGATTTGTTCGTTGGTCATCATGACCCCCTTGCCGGTAGTCTGGCACTTTCGTTCCTGAGACGCAATTCGGCGATTGGACCGCGCGGCACAGTCAGCTCGTCATGCACGATTTGGCTTCGCGCGCTGTCTTGACCAGTTCGTTCCGGGGCGGAACCCGATGTCAGGAGCAGCTACCAACTAATGGCGAACTCTAACCTCAAAAAGGGAGGTGACTTGAGCCAGTTGGGGGCGCTGGTAAAGAGCTTCAACGACTTCTGCCTGACAAGAGTCAAGTTGCCGAAGAAGGAACCAAGCGTAGGACCACGCTGAACCGAGACAACTCGTGATTAATCTACGTAGAAACACGTTACATCATCTCCCAATTAATTCGGATTGACCGTTCGCGTCGGCCGTAATGGGACAATCGGATATCAACGATTCACTAACTACTTAGCCTTTACTTTCGCCCGCTCGTCGTTGAATGTCTTTGCAACGGAGAAACAGGTAATGCGGCACGGGCTGCACGGCGGCATAGGCCGAGCCTTAATCCATCGCTGCCCGTAGGAGCCTTGATTCCGTGTCGCAAGACTGACGACAAAACCCAATATGCCAATGAAAGCGCGTTGGGGTTTTATCTGAGCCTGCGCCTGGCCCGTACGACGGGAATACCGATGGAGGGAACTACGAGCCAGGTGGTCTTAGACGAGGCCGCAGGAGCTTTCCTTCGTGTAGCAACCGATGGGGACGTTTTGCGATGGAATATCGCGCGCCGTCAAGCCATAAACGCAGCGAAAGGCAGCAGCCAGAGGGCTCCCTCTTTGCTCCTGTACCCCCTGACGGACCTAAATTGTAGGTCTGTGGGGTGTTTGCTCCGATTACAAGCTTCTCGCGCTGAGTTTGGTCGAAGACGATCAGTGCCTAATTCATGTGTTCTGTCGTTTGGGCCATTACTGTCGATGACATCTCCCGGTCCCGGATTCTATTTTCGAATTCGCGCAACCGCCTTCCCAGGTAATGGCGCCGGTGATGGTGAACAGGTCGAGGCCCTCCCGTAGCTCCGCGTCGGGTGAACGGCTGGTCGTAGAAATATGTTCCGGCACAAATTCCGCTGGGCGAGAATCCCGTCACATAGAGACTTCCCAGTGGCAGTTCGACCGCATTGGCGTCTTGATCGGTCATCACCAGCAAAACCAGGTTGCCATTCCCGTCCGCCAGGCTAAGAAGGACTGCATCTCCAACGCTCACGCTGGAAATACCGTTCTCAGGGTCAACACCATTATTTATGGCCTGCGGGCTTGTGGAAGAGAACGCAAGCGCGGAGGTTTGCGCCGGACATATCTCACCGGCACTGACTACGAGCGTTGCCGTTACCGAAGAGTCTGCGTTCACACTCAGCGAAAGCGTGTCTGCGCCGTTGTTCGAAACATTGTGATGATTTTTTCCGCTACTCCCGGTGTCATTGAAAGTTCCGGTGTAGGTTCCGCTGGGATTGGGAAAGACGTAGATCGTGTAGAGGCCTACTTCGCCGGTTGAGAGAGTATAAGAGCCCGCAGTAGGGCTTGCCGGAGAACTCAAGCACGGATTGGCGATGCCGGTCCCGGAGAACAGGTAATGCGAGCCGTCTTCGTTGGACACCGTTATCTCTGAATTCGTGCTGCTACACAAATTAGATACGGTTAATGCGAGCAATTCGTCAGGGTCGTCTATTGAGTTCGTCGCCCAGAGCACGTTGGGATTACCCAAGGACGCGGGCTGTTGATTTACGGTGTTGAAAATAAGACTGAGCTGTTGCGCGCACGGAAAACTCAGGGTGCATAGCAAAGTCGCGTTGGGATCTGAATTTATGGCAAAGCCCGCGCTCGGCTCTGTCGAATCCGATTCCAGTAAGAACTGACGATTTTGCGCCACGGCCATGGCGTTAGTGTCGAGAGTCACTGCACCAAGCAGAGCAATAACTCGACCCTCGACGTTGGTTCCGGTTTCAACGGTGATGCTGACGGCGGCCAGCACGGTGCCGGCGACCACGCTATCGACTCCGAGGGTAGCGGAGCTGCCAACCTGCCAAAAGACATTGGCCGCTGTGGCGCCGTTCGTTAGAGCGACGGCGGAATTTGTTGCGGTGATCAGCGTGCTACCAATCTGAAAGATGTAAGGCCCGGCTCCGCTGAGGGTGAGGGTCCCGGTTAGCTGGGCCGAAGACGCAAAGCAATAAACCCCTGGCGCCAGAGTTGTAGCCCCAACGCTCGTGCCCAAGGTCAGACCGCTGAGATTGGTGCCGCAGGATTCGGCGAGGAGGTCGCCGTATGCGGTATGCGCATCCGCTTGAGCGCTTGTCGCAGCCGGATCGTCTGGATGGATCGCGCCTCCCGAGATTGTCCCCGGAGGAAAACCGGTCACCGCCGTTCCTGGGCTTACTCCCAGATTCCCGACGATGACAGTCGGCCCGGTACTTGTCACGGTGGAAGCACCAAGAACTACGAAGGTCTGAGCCGAACCCAGTGGGGGCGCGGACTGAGCAACTGCGGGTATGCCAAAACCGAGCATGCACACAATAAGGATAATTTGTCTCACCGATCACCTCCAAGATGGCTCAAGCGGTTCTAGGACGTGATATCGGCCAAACGTCGACCGACTTGAATTTCCCGAGCGGTCGCCATCTGGAGGCGCTTCTTAAAGCAAGCAACAAGGATTCGGAAGCGCAAAACTTGCTCGTGACGTGTTGTAGCTCCCATTCAGTCGAGTGGCCTCAATGGGTCTACGGAACGCTTGCTGAAAGGCTACAGTGGCCTTAAAAGCTAAAATGGTTCGCTAGTGCTGATTCAAACAGAACCCTACCCCGTGACTAAAGCCTGACCAATCGATTCTCGGGCGGAAGTACGGTCGTATCCATGGACTAAAAGGTCTGCACCGAGCGGTGGGGCCGACGTTTCTTATCGGATGGGAGATCGGAGTGAGGCCAGGGTGTCCGCTACGGGCGAGATATCCCTGCCATTGATTTTTGCGAGGTCACGCGGGCAGACTCTCAACAACAGGTTCAGGTGCATTCAAGAATCCCAGAACCGCTTGTTTCAATTGGGAATCAACTTCATCGGCGATGGTCATGACGTCCAGCAGCACGTTATCAAAATCGACGTATCCTAGATTATTTTGCAGTGTGTTAAACAGACACACTTGTAAGATGCGCGACTCTTCGACGACCATGGCGAGCGTATAGCCTTGCTCGCGCCGCAGAACTCCGTGATCTCTCGCAGAACGAGAAACTAAAGCTTTGGGGTGGGGGCCTGCGCAAAGACGAAGAACCAGATCGCCTAGAATGAGCGGTAGGTGACCGGTGCGAGCTTTGGGACTCAGTGCGATTACATTTAATTCCGGATCGCGTTCGACTTTTGATAACCAGTCCAGAATCGTTGCCTCCCGGTCGCGTTCCAGAATGACTGCAACGCGCTGTTTGACCGACTGGAACCGAACGGACGGATTTAAGAGTTTTTTCTCGATAATTTCAACGACCTCATCCAGGCCAATCGGCTTCAATAGGACTTCATTCGCCTGGCGAAGAATCGAATTCGTCGCTTCCTGGAGGGCGGGATAGCCGGTAAGGACCAAGGTTACGGAGTTGGGATTCGCGTGACGCATTGCGCTGACGACGGTAAGTCCATCTCCTGCATCCGGGAGGTGTAGGCCGCACAACAAGACTTCAAATTTCGCGACGGAAATGAGCCTGAGCGCTTCGTTTACGGAACGGGCCAGCGTCACATCAAATCCTCGCTTTACCAGTCCCTGTTGGAAAATCTCGCAGAAATCCTCGTCGTCATCAACGAAAAGTAGACGTTTCTTCGTCACCACGCAGCCTCCGACACCTGAATTTCCAGCGCAGCGCCCAGGCGGTTCCATATCGATGACCATGCTGCAATCGCGGGGCCGTTCGCACTTCCGTTAGAATCTAGAATACAGAAGGTCTTGATCCCCCGATGGGAATACAATTGTCGAGATTAAAACGCTAAGCGCTGAAAGGTGACAGAAAAATAGCTTGTTCGTGAATTCCAGTCCTGAGCAGGGCGGCGAAATCTTCCGCAGGTACTGGGCGACTGAAATAGTAGCCCTGCGCTTCATCACAGTGCTGAGCCCTAAGAAATGCAAATTCTTGTTGGCTTTCCACTCCCTCCGCGATCACTCTGAGCTTCAAGCTGCGGGCCATGTTGATCACGGCTGCCACGATACTTGTGTCTCCTGGTCCAAGAGAAATTTGACGGACGAACGATTGGTCAATCTTGAGCCCATCGAGCGGAAACTTTGTCAGATAGCTCAGACTGGAGTAACCCGTTCCGAAATCGTCCACGGCTAGCCGTATCCCCCTCGCTCGCAGCGATTGCAGCACGGACGCAGTAAAATCAGCACGCTTCATGAGCGCGCTTTCGGTCAGTTCCAGCTCCAAAAAACTCGGGTCCAAACCGGTCTCAGCGAGAATGGCAAACACGCTGTCCAAGAAACTATCGTCACGGAACTCTATCGCAGAGATATTTACAGCTATATTTCCCAGCGGCAGGCCCGCTACAATCCAAGCCTGGGCCTGCTTGCACGCTTCACGCAGAACCCATTTGCCGATGGGCAAAATCAGGCCGCAGTCTTCCGCGACGGGAATAAAATTTGCAGGAGAAACTGCTCCGCGAATGGGGTGCGTCCATCGTATCAGCGCTTCTGCACCGGTAATTACCCCTGTCATCAAATCGATCTTCGGCTGGTAGTGCAGCGCGAACTCCTGCCGATCGAGGGCCCGTCGCAAGCCCTCCTCGATCGATTGCCGTTCCACCGCCCGGACATTCATAGCGGGCTTGAAAAACTGATAGCTGTGGCATCCGTTTTCTTTGGCTTGATACATGGCAGTGTCCGCATTCTTGATGAGCGTCTGTGCATCGAGGCCATCGTCGGGATAGACGCTCACGCCGATGCTCGCTGTGACGTGGAGATCGTGCTGTTCGACAGCATGAGAATTCGCGACGCCCGCGAGCATTTTTCTCGCGGCCAGAGCGGCATCCTCGGGTTTTTCCACCTCGGAAAGTAGAACCACGAATTCATCACCTCCTTGACGGCTAACCGTGTCCGAGGCCCGGATGCAACCTAGGAGCCGTTTGGAGATACTTTTCAGCAGTTTGTCGCCAACCGAATGTCCGAGGGAATCATTGATGTGTTTGAAACCATCCACGTCCAGGAAAAGAACTGCAACCTTCCCGCGGTGGCGTGCCGCCAAGGCGATTGCCTGAGCCAGCCTGTCGTTCAGGAGCATCCGGTTCGGCAAACCGGTCAGAAAATCGTGGTGCGCCGAGTGGTTCATCTGCAGCGCCATCGCCTGTGCCGCGCTCACATCATGGAAAACGATAACCGCGCCGGTAGCGCGCCCTTCTCGGTTGTGTATGGGCGCCACCGAGTCTTCGATAGGAACCTCTCGTCCGTCGCGTCGGACCAGAAGGCAGCCTGACGGCAGGTGAACGATTTCGTCTTGTCTCATCGCTTTCTCGGTCGGATTTGGATTGGTTTCGCGGCTGGTAGCGTCTAGGATTCGGAAAACTTCGGACACGGGAAGTCCTGCGGCGTCTTGCCGTGACCAACTGGTCATTGTTTCCGCCACGGCGTTAAGGAAAGTAATATTCCCGGAAACGTCGGTGCAAATGACTGCATCGCCGATCGAGTTGAGAGTAACTTGAGCGCGCTCCTTCTCGGCAAACAGCGCCTCATCCATGGCTTTGCGCTCGACTGCATTGCGCAATGCTCGAACCAAACCGCGCGCATCGATTTGGCCCTTGATCAGATAGTCCTGGGCACCTTCTCGCAACGCTTCCGACGACATCGATTCATCGTCCATTTTCGTAAGTACCACGAGCGGCACGCGGGGGGCGGCGGCGTGAGCCCGACGCACCGATTCCAGTCCAATTGCGTCCGGCAACTTCAAGTCCACCAAGATAACGTCGACGGTCCGAAACGCCAGATAGTGCTCGGCCTCGGCCAGAGACTCCACGTGCGTCAGCTCCATTTCGCGCAAACCTTGCTCAGCAAACATCTCTTTGAGCAAGCGCACATCCCCAGGATTGTCTTCGATCATGAGAAGGACTTGCATCGCTTTTTTGGCCATCAGTAACCTCTAGTTGGTGCAACTCATTGACCGAAGAGGACAGCCGGCCGCGGGAAACGACTCGAGAAGGGATCTCAATTGTCGCCTGTTGGCGATCATAGTCAAGACAACTAAGTGAGTCGGTCGCGCACCAGTTACTCGCATTCCGTCGACCCTTGAGACCGCCGTGTTTGTCGGACAGTCGGAATTTCGGAAGCCTGTTACCAAGTTATTTGTGGTTCGCACTCGGGATTCCCGTTTCTGCATGCAGGTCCCGGATTGACGCGCTTTCCATAGAACTGTGCCCCTAAGTCCATAACCTTTCGCTGCGAGGATGGCCTTGCGAATGGCTGCACATCGTGTTCAGAAATGCAGAGCAGGAATCCCCTGAAAATTCTCCTAATTGAAAACGATCCAACCGTTGCCCGTAGGGTTCGTGCGGCGCTCGATGATGCCAAGAGCGGATCGTTGGAGTTGGAGTGCGTCAGCCTGCTTTCTGAGGGTCTTGAGCGGTTGAGTAAGAAGGGAGTTGCGGCTGTCTTGCTCCAGTTGTCCCTTCCTGATAGCCATGGGATTGCAACTTTAGAGCAGGTATTTGCGGCTGCTTCCGCCGTTCCAATTCTTATTCTGGGCGGAAATGTCGAGGAAGCCGTGGCGACGGATGCGGTAGGCCGCGGTGCACAAGATTATCTGTTGCCCGATCACATCGATAGCTATTCCCTGCCGCGGGCACTGCACAACGCGATTGAGCGGAAATCGCTCGAGGATGCGTTGTATCTGGAGAAGGAACGCGCCCTGGTAACTCTCAATTCGATTGGTGATGCCGTCCTCTGCACAAACGTTTCCGGCAACGTCACATATCTCAATCTGGCTGCGGAGAAGATAACCAGGTGGCAACGCGAAGAAGCAATAGGCCGACCTTTCCTGGAAGTGTTCCGAATCATTGACGGTGGGACGCGCGAGCCCCGGCGAGATCCCATGCAGATGGCCCTGCAGCAAAATAAAACAGTGGGACTTACCCTCAACTGCATCCTTATCCGCCGCGACGGCTCTGAACTGGCGATTGAGGATTCGGCCGCGCCGATTCACGACCGTGGGGGTTTCGCCATCGGAGCTGTAATCGTCTTCCACGATGTCAGCGCGGCGCGAGCCATGTCGATGCAAATGTCGTACTGCGCGCATCACGACTTTCTTACGAATCTGCCGAACCGCCTCTTGTTGAACGACCGGATCAATCAGTCGATTGCATTAGCGCGAAGGCAGAATCGGTCGATTGCCGTGCTTTTTGTGGATTTGGATAGCTTCAAATGCGTTAACGATTCGCTAGGTCACGACGGGGGCGACAAGCTTCTGCAGTCCGTTTCAAACCGATTGGTGTTGGCCGTGCGCAGTTCCGACACGGTGAGTCGTCAGGGTGGGGATGAATTCGTGCTCCTGCTTTCTGAGATCAGCAAGCCCGAGGACGCGGCCAGGAGCGCGAACAAAATACTTCGTTTGCTCAGCGAGCCCTGCTTGATCGGAGGGCAAAATCTGCATGCTAATGGCAGCATCGGCATAAGCATCTATCCGGGCGTACGAGAGACCGTCGTCCACTATCCGCCCAGCTAACGGACAAGTTAAATTTCATCTAAAAACGGGTGTCTGATAATGCGACTAAATGTGAAATTGTGTCCGTGTTTGCGAAGGCGACCGCTCCAGAGGGCATGAGGCCGGTCGGTGTGAGTTCCGCGAGTTATGCTCGCTAGCGCGCCTGCGGCGAGATGTGGCTCTCAACGGCTTCACGACGTACCGGGTTCCCTGCTTTGGCCGTGAGGATCGAAGAGACGACTTCGCTCCCTTCCGCTGTTCATCAATCTTGTAGAGCACCTTTTCTTTTTCCGCCAGCAAGATCGTGAATACTCCAGGCTAGGTCACCGGTTTCATAAGGTAGAAAGAAAGACAGCAGGAATTCGGTTAACTACAAAGTTCGAGTTTCGTTTGCCGTTATTGACTTCGTCAGCACAGGCGTCACAATGGAATCCCCTTCCAAATCAGCTCCGCCGTTCGCCGGCTGGCGCTTGCGCTGTTTGTCCGATGCCATCATCGCTCGATTTAGTCGTAAGGAGCAACGCGTTGCCAATAGATAACTTGCGAGTCGAAGACAAAGAAGGTGACATCCGGCTGATGAGAGAGGTCTTGGCCCCCATCAATCCGAATGTGCGTCTTCACGTAGTTACTGACGGCGCTGACGCAACGGGGTTTCTGGTATACCAAGGACGCTCTCTCGACGTGCCTCGCCCGCAACTTATCTTGCTGGATCTAAATCTGCCAAAGCTACATGGCCGCGAAGTTCCGGCGCGGGTTAAGGCAGATCCCGGCCTGCAAACGATCCCCGTTATTGTACTGACAAGTTCCCAACTGCGATCCGATGTCGTGAGCAGTTACGAGCCGCGGGCGGACTCCAACCTCATAGAACCGGATAACTTTAGCGGGTCCTAGCTTGGATTCGATTGCTATTTCGTTCACACCGATGGGACATCGGTACGTCACATGCCATTCGAAACGGACCAGAAATCCGGTCTCAGCACCGGAATCTTTACCCGGACCCGCGAGAAGCTAGCGGAATTCGCCAGACCCGTCGCCGTTCGGCACGCCGCTCTGTCCGTCTGTTTTTTTGCGCTCTACCTCTTGTTGAACCGGTCCGACATCTTAATGGAGAGCCAGCTAGGCGTCACGTTATGGTATCCCGCTACCGGCTTGGCTCTTGCCCTCCTGCTGGGCGTCAATCCCTGGTACACCCTTTTGGTTTGCCTCGCTGGTGTCGCTTCTGACGCACTGATTTATCACCAGCCTTTGGCTTCCTGGAGCGAATCTTTAGGGTCCGTTGCGGCCGCAGTTATTTACGCTGGAGCAGCCGTCGCTCTGCGCGGTTCTCTGCGCATTGACACCGGCTTGAATCACCGGCGTGATGTAGTTCGGTATGTTTTCGTGACGCTGACCGGCGCGGTCCTCGCAACGCTGGTTGGAGTCCGATGCTTGGTCGCGGACCATACCATCGCCTGGAATCAATTCTGGACCGCGGCATTCAGTTGGTTCTGCGGCGATTCCATCGCGCTCGTGGTCGTGGCACCGTTCTTGCTGATCCATGTGCTTCCCTGGGTCCGGCGGGAACTCTCCGCGGTTCCCGCCAAGAGCGTCACCAGAGCTGTTTCCTCTGAAAAAAAGATGCCGCGGAGAATACTTGGTACGATCGCAGAGGCCGTCGGACAGGGAACAAGCATTCTGGTTCTTCTTTGGGTCATGTTTGGACATCCCCTGGGCCGACTGCAGCTCTTCTATCTGAGTTTCATCCCTGTCATTTGGATAGCCATGCGCCATGGAATTAAGCGCGTGGTTACCGGTCTGCTTGCTCTGAATTTCGGCATTGTCATAGCCCTGAGAATATTTCCACAAGAGCCGGCGGTATTGCCCAAGATCGGAATGCTGATGCTGGTTGTTTCCTTTACCGGCTTGCTCGTCGGCTCGGCGGTAAGCGAACGGCATCGCCTGGGTAAGGAACTGCGTGGTCAAACCGACTATTTGAATTCCCTCATCGAGAACACTCCTTTGGGAATCATCGTTCTTGACGAAGACGGACGCGTAGAACGTTGCAACGACGCTTTCGAGCGTCTGTTTCAATTTGATCGTAAACAGCTGATCGGAAACGACCTGGACTCGCTCATTTCGCCAATTGAGGCCAGCTTGAGGGGCGGTCAATTCAGGGCACAACTCGCTTCCGGACGGCCCGTGCACGCATCGTCGCGCTGCCTCCGCAAGGACGGAACTCGAATCGACGTGGAACTGAGTGCCGTGTCCTTGGTCCAAGAAGGGGTGGTCCGGGGCGCTTACACAATATACAAGGACATATCGGATCAAGTCCGGGCGGCGGAACAGGCCAAGGAGCACGCCGCATCACTGCATCGATTGGTCGAAGAGCTTCAGATGCAGACGAACCAGATGACGCTACTCAGTGAAATGGGCGACTTGCTGCAATGCTGCGCGACAACCGAGGAGGCATACTCGGTGATCAGCCAGTCGGTCAAAAAGCTATTTCCCGCCCCTACTTGCGGAATGTTGTACGCATTCAAATCTTCACGCAATGCGCTTGAGTCCGTAGCGATCTGGGGCGAATCGCGCTCGTCGGAACTGGTCTTTGCTCCCGACAAATGCTGGGCGCTTCGACGTGGACGTCCCCACTGGAGCGATCCGGTTGCCCAGGGCATTCCATGCGCGCACCTGACGAACCCAGCCGAAGCGACCTATCTCTGCGTACCCATGGTGGGACAAGGGGACACTGTCGGCATTCTCTTTCTGGAATTTCCGACCGGCCAGCAAGCCCGAACCGAACCGGCTGCTGATGCTTCTCGGGAATCGCGGCAACGGCTGGCAACTACCGTGGCGGGTCAACTCGCACTTTCTCTAGCAAACTTGCGGTTGCGGGAGACGCTGCGCGACCAATCGATCCGCGATCCGTTGACAGGATTATTTAATCGCCGGTTCATGAAGGAAGCTCTGGACCGTGAACTACAGCGAGCGAGGCGAAAGAAACGCCCGCTGACCGTCGTTTTCATCGACCTCGATCATTTCAAACGGTTCAACGACGCTTTTGGCCACGATGCGGGGGATCTAGTCCTGCGTACTATGGGGGAGCTATTCCTGCGCCACTTTCGCGGAGATGACGTGATTTGCCGCTACGGCGGCGAAGAGTTTGCCATCATCTTGCCCGAATCAACCGCGAAGGATGCCGCCAAACGCGCCAATATGCTGCGCATCGAAGCCAGTGCAATCTCGATGCGGCACTTGGGTCAGGTGCTTGACAGCGTCACCTTATCCATCGGAATCGCGGCGTTTCCTGAAGACGGTTCGACTGCGGAGGAGATTTTGCGGGCCGCGGACCAGTGCCTTTATCAATCGAAAACGGATGGACGCGACCGGCTAACCGTAGCAACTCGACAGAAAACAGGTCCGGTGAAATTGGGTTCGACGCGCAATTGATCGTGACACACCGTGTTTGTGCGGAATCTGCAACAGCGGCAACCTAGGCGATGGGTTTCTCGTATCGCGTAGTTCGATGGTGTTGCGTCGACCGGTTGAGCTCGCACCGCCAACCGGAGATCTGGTTTTCACGAACCGAAAGCGCGTCGCTCTCGCTGTGTTAAGGTTATTGTCACCTATACGCCGCCGCATCTCCCATGCCGACGACGCACGACAAGCAAAGTTTACGCCCTGCTTGCCATTTTGGAAGCGAGATAAAACAGAAGCCGACGATTTTTCGCATCCATGCGTGACAAAAGCTTGGCAAACAATCGAAGCATACGCTCCTGTCTTGGATTGGCTGCCCGGCGTGGAATGTTGTCACCCGGCAGGTTCGGCTTTTTCACGTTTTCGTCATCGGTGAAAAATCGGTACATGGGGACTTTGAGCGCTTGAGCCAGTCTTTCGAGCGTATCGATGGACGGAACCGTATGTCCGTTTTCGACCCGTGAGACATAACACCGGAGTAGCCCTGTCCGTTTTTCGATGTCGCCCTGGGACATATTTTTCTGCTGCCTCAAAAACTTCACCCTTTCACCGATCACCATTCAATCCTCCGCGCGAAATCATACGCCGCCGCGGGCCGAGCATCAAACGCTCACTCCCGCTTGTCCCGCTTGAGCGGGTCGGAACGTTCGCGCAGGACGCGGGTAGGCGCGAAGTCTCGCCCTCGGTCGCGCGCACAGCGAATTCGGAAAGAATCGAGTTAGGCGCCGACGGCGCGCGGCGGATGTGGACATTTGGCTCGTAGCCGTGAGCGACGAGCACGGTGAACCGGAGGCGTTGCTGATCTGCGGACGCCTAGCTCGTATGTGCTCGGCGCAGGCTGAATTGTCCTCAAGAGGCCAACAGGCTCGTCGATGTGAGCTCCCGCGAACGGAACTTGGGCGATCTGGAGGCCCGCAAGCTGAACGCGACGCTGACTTGCCACTCTGACGGGTTCCGCCGGGATTTTAGTAAAACTAGAACGATGCTTGAATCGTCAATTCGTTCCGACCGTGTTGCGCGTCAGCATTTATACGAGCGACGAAGCGGAATGAGTCGCAGCGTTCGTCCCCATCGCTCAACTAGTCGTTCTGTTCTACCTTCGCATTAGATAATTCTTCGATGGCTCCATCGAGAAGGCCAGATGCCATAATCAGACAGGAACCGACTTCCGAGTTGCGGCTGTGCTCGATAATTCGACTCAGTTCCAACTTTAGAGCGCGAATTTTCTGGATTAGTTCGGCGAGGCGTGTTGAGTCCGGATTCAATCTTGGTCCCGCGTTGCCCATGTGTCCGCTCTCCTGCGTCAGCGTAATTCCTGCGCTTGCCCGCTTCGGGCCTGGACCGACGGTTCTCGCGGATACTAGTCGTCACCTGCCGGGTCGGACAATACCCGATTTACCCGAAGCAATCACCTGGATCGGTCATAGTAGATTCCCGGTAACTGCTGCTGTCCGATAAAGCAGATGTCAATGCCAGGGACAATGTAGGCCGTACGTCTTTGCGCGTAGCGATGATGTGGGGCCATAAGGACATCGCAGGATGGCTGCGCCAGCCGGGCGGCCACGAATAAACCGCATTCGCCGCAAGTGGTTTTGAGCGATTCGATCACCTATTCCTGCGGGTCGATTTCGCGATAGAGCGAATACGCGCCATTTCTTGCCAGCCATTTGGCAATCGCGCGTCACTGTGCGACACGAAGGCCACTGTTCAAAATTGAACAGACGGTTGTCGGGAGCATCTTTATGATCGTGCTTTAAATTCCTGGAAAACATGGCACCCGCGCCCTTCGTGAAGCCATTGCACATAGAGTGGGGCTTGTGAGCAATTGAAATGAAATTAGAAAATCGAATGGCGGAAGATTCGTTCGAGAAAGCCCGCAACGCGTTTTTCGGAACCGCGACGACAACACCGAACACGACAAGAAGGCAATCTGAGAGCTCTCTCACAAGAGTTGCTGCACAGGCGTCCACGGTTGTGGACAGATTTCGGTTCGAGAATTCTGATTTAAAACTCGACCGAGACAACCTACAGGCCTACGCGACATCTGCGGAAAACGCAATCAACGCGCGCACACGCTGGGTTACGAGCCAGAACTCACCGGAAGAGACAGCGGCGATCGACGTCGCGCTCTACGCTTTGGCAGTGCTGAAGCGGGCGTAGAGCGAAATCCGTGCCTTGCTGCAAACGAGGCCGAACAGATTTACATCCGCGGACTTGGCACCGGCAACCGCGCAATCACCTCATCTCGCCCAATACACGTTCTCGCCACGGTCATGCTCAAGAACGCAAACGTAACAGGCGTAAACCTACCGCCAAATCAAGTGTGTTCACCGTGATCGAGTCAGGCCGACCAGCCCGCGCGCTATTTTGTTTGCATGGACTTGATGTAGTTGGCCAGGTTTACGACGCGGATGCTGACCAGAGCGGAATCCGTGCCTGGAATCGAGGCGAAGAGCGGTCCCCAGATGGGCATTTCCGTATCGCCGTGCGCTGGTTTCTTCACACCGTTGCGGAGAACATCCTGGACGTATTCATCTGGGAATTTTCCCTCGTGGCGCTGCGCGAGCGTGGTGAGGTCCGACGGGGGATTCTTAAACTCAGGTGAGATGGGGCCATTGCCCTTCAAATCATTCCCATGACAAACGGCGCAGTAACGTTTGTAGAGTTGCAAGCCGGAAACCGGATTGGAGCCCTCGAGGTGCGCGGATTTCTTGTCTTGGGCCTGGGGGGTTGCGGAAAGGCCAGCCAATGAAAACAGCAGCGCGCACGATAAGAACGTGTTGCGAATATGTCGGCGGACCATGAGATGCCTCCAGGCGCAAATTCGAGCGATCGGTTCTGCTGACAAAAACGCGCCGCTCTCGGAGTCCAGAGCTTCGCGTTCCCAGCAGAGATTGTGGCTATCGTCGTTCAGCCGTATTTCGACACTTCGTCCGGCAGTCCGCCGGCTAATCCGCCTGAACTTGCGGTGGAACGCCAATTAGCTTGCGAGCCGGCCCATCACCACTTTGCCGAGCGCCTCTTCTTTAAGGCTGAGCACAACCCGGCCGTTCACGTTGCCCTTCTTGAGGCGGGTGAACACGTCGTTGATGGATTCGAGCGGCAAGGTTTCGATGGTTGCTTTCACTTTGCCTTCGGCGGCGAAGGCGAGCGACTGTTCGAGGTCCAAGCGAGTGCCCACGATGGAGCCGCGAATCGTGTAGCCGTTCAGGACCAGGTCGAAAATCGAAACCGGAAATTCTCCGGGCGGCAGCCCATTCAGCACGCATGTGCCGCCGCGACGCAGCATGCCGACCGCTTGCTTGAAGGCGATGGGTGAAACGGCTGTGACCAGCACGCCGTGGGCGCCGCCAATTTGTTTCTGGATTTCTGTGGGAGGGTCCTGCGTTTTCGCGTCAATCATGATTTCAGCGCCGAGTTGTCGCGCGAGAGCCATTTTTTCCGGACCCAGATCCACCGCGGCGACGTGCAGCCCCATGGCTTTCGCGTACTGGATGGCTATGTGGCCCAAGCCACCGATTCCGCTAATCACGACCCATTCTCCGGGCTGAGCCTCCGTCATTTTCAATCCTTTATAGGTGGTGACCCCCGCGCAGAGGATGGGCGCGACATCAACGAATGAAACACTTTTGGGGAGGCGGCCCAGATAATCCGCCTGGCCCACGGCGTACTCCGCAAAACTTCCGTTCACCGAATATCCGGAGTTTTGCTGCTCGGGGCAGAGCGTCTCCCATCCCGAGAGACAGTAATCGCAATGGCCACAGGCGCTGAACAGCCATGCGGTTCCAACGCGATCGCCTTCTTTCAGGTGCGTGACGCCTGGGCCGAGCGCCACGACGACGCCTGCTCCTTCGTGGCCCGGGATGAATGGCGGCGTGGGCTTGATGGGCCAGTCGCCATCCGCGGCGTGCAAATCCGTGTGACACACGCCGGTCGCGAAAATTTCTATCAACGCTTGCCCGGGTCCGGGCGTGGGCACGGGAACTTCTTTCACGACTAATGGCTGACCAAATTTTTCGACCACTGCAGCTTTCATTGTTTTCTTGATTGCCATTTGGCATCTCCGTGTTGCGCGAGATGTCTTCACTGTAGCGTCGGTTTCAGCGTCGGTATGTATCATTTGGCACAGTTGGACGTGACGCCGGTTAGCAAATGAGCTGCAAGACGTGCAAGGCGATTCCAAGGCCGGTCCGGGAAGCGGCGGGAAGTATCGAGAAATAAAGCGACGGAATGCGCGCGCCTGCGCTGCCGTTGATTTGCCAGGAAGTTTCAAAAAGTGTGCAGTATTGCACAGTAGAATCGCTGCCTGCCGTCTTACCATGACCTTTTATGGAAAGCTATAAGTGACGGCCGCCGGGGCTCTGGCTGG
>DATNLN010000102.1:0-20074 GCA_035602855.1 Candidatus Acidiferrales bacterium | reverse complement strand
GATCGCGCCCGCTCGCTAGGACTGAAACCGCTCGCGCGTTTCGTCTCGTTTGCCACAGCCGGATGTCCCCCCGAAGAAATGGGCATCGGTCCGGTATTCGCAATTCCCAAAGCGCTGAAACTTGCGGGATTGACGTTGGATCAGATTGACGTAATCGAACTAAACGAAGCCTTTGCCGCGCAAGCTCTCAGCGTAATCAAACTGTTGGGAATCGACCCCGCGCGCGTCAACGTAAACGGCGGCGCCATCGCCCTAGGCCATCCTCTCGGCTGCACCGGCGCAAAACTCACTGCCACCATCCTGCGCGAACTGGAACGCCGCAACGCCCGCTACGGCATGGTCACCATGTGCGTAGGTGGTGGCATGGGCGCCGCCGGCATTTTCGAGCGCCTCGCCTAACCGAAGACTCGAGACTTGCCCCTGACTGTGTAGCGGCCGGTTGAGGTTCATCGAACCGGGCAGCCGTTGCCGTTAGCTCGCCGTCGCCGACCCTATTTCCTGGTCGCGCTGGCCTTCCAGATCAATTGATATGGCGCATCCCCCGTCTGATACGACTCCTCGATCTGAATGGTTTTCTCCCCAATATGCGAATACGCGGCCCGCAGATGCATCGTGCCAAATTCAGTCTGCGTCACCAAGCGGTCGCCTTCCCATTTCGCGATCCCGATAATCGCTCCCGGAAAACCATTCCCCACCGTCACCGTGGTGTAGGCGTCCTTCTTCGGATCCCACGTCAGCAGTTCGTGCCCGATCTCGTTATCCAGTGTGCTGTCTGCTTCAAAATCCGCGATGATCGAAAACCCGCCGGGCCCCGGATGCGCCTTGTACCACCCCGTTTGCTTTGCGCCGTTCCCAGTCATCGGCGATTTAAAGTACTCACCGTCCATCGTCCAATCGCCAACTAAAAAATTCAGCTGCTGCATTTCCGGCCCGGGCTGCGGCGCTGGCATCGCCGGCGGGCTGGCGGGCTTATTGCTCGGAGACTGCTGCGCCCGCAAACGAATTCCCACCATCGCTACCAGCATCACGAACCCCAGCATCATTCCAGCTTTGCGCATGAGCAAATTCCTCCTCGTGAACTTACTTCGCAGCAGGTTTCCATAACCCAACCGTGTTTCCCGCCGGATCCTGTATCCACGCAAACGTCCCGCTAGGAATTGGCACCGGCGGCACCAGCATCTTTCCTCCCAGCTTCGTTGCCTTATCAATGTAGTCCTGCACGTCATCCACTTCGACGTAGAAAATCGTATAGTGAAAAGGCTCGTGCCCCAGCGCGGTGATGTGCCCCGTGGGCCCCTTGCCCGCGTCAATCATCGCCGCAGGCCCAGCCTCGGCGATCTTCCACTCGAATAATTCTGCGTAGAATTCCTGCGTTGCCTTGCTGTCCTTGCATCCAATTTCGAAATGCACTACCGGATTTGCCACGCTCGTTCTCCTCTGGCTTCAGAATTTTCTGAGATTGCGCATTCCACTGCGTTTCGGAGCTCAGTCCCACGCTCCTGTGGCAGTCCGTATGTGGAAAACCACAGCTGCGCCTCAATCGTTCCGCTCGCGCCTTCCATCGTCAGTCATGCCAAGGCGCCGTTTAGCGAATCAATCGTCACGCAGAATCCGCGCGGCGGCATTGTAAACGCAAAACCCGCCCCGACCACACCTCTCCCATTGAAGTCCGCAGCAAATGCATCCCGCCCTCGCGCAATTTACGAATTCAGCGCGGAGGAAACCGGCATCTTGCGCAGACACGCTTTCTGGTCCAGGACCGTGTTATGTACCGCGTTATCGTCTGTTTCGCTCGAGTGCGCACTTTCAGCGATTGACGCCTGGCTCCCCACTACGCACGCGGCAGGAGGAACCTTGGACCTCCATACGCCCCCCGGCCGGCGCGACCTTGTGCCATAACCGCTGGCCTATTGTGCTAATCGAAAATGCGCGAGAGAATGCGTGAGCGCGTTCATTCCATTGCTGGGAGGCACGTATGGCCACGGCACCAGTCTCGCAGGTCCTCAATCGCGGCGGCGCATTCCTTCTCACCCCCGTCCGCCCCGAGGATGTCTTCACCCCCGCCGATTTTTCCGATGACCAGCGCCTCATAGGCCAAACCGCCGAAGAATTCGTGCAGAAAGAAGTGATGCCTGCGATCCCCGAGCTCGAAGCGCACAAAGATGAATATCTCATGGCCCAGATGCTCAAAAAAGCCGGAGAAATCGGACTGCTCGGTGGCGGCATTCCCGAAGCCTACGGCGGCTCGGGCCTGGACAAAATTTCCGCCGCGATCCTCGCCGAAAAACTCGCCGGCTACGGCTCGTTCGCCGTCTCCCACGGCGGCCATTCCGGCATCGGCACTGTGCCCATCGTCTACTTCGGCACCGAAGAACAAAAAAAGAAATATCTCCCGAAAATCGCCAGCGGCGAATTGCTTTCCTGCTACTGTCTCTCGGAGCCGCAAGCAGGCTCCGATTCGATGGCGTCGCGCACGCGCGCCGTCCTCTCGCCCGACGGCAAGAACTACATTCTGAACGGCCAGAAAATGTGGATCACCAACGGCGGGTTCGCCGACGTTTACGTCGTCTTCGCCAAAATTGACGGCGAGAAATTTTCCTGCTTCATCGTTGAACGCGGCACGCCAGGCTTCACCGCCGGCGCCGAAGAAAAAAAGATGGGCATCAAAGGCAGCTCCACCACTCCCATCTTTTTCGATAATTCTCCGGTCCCCAGGGAAAATCTCCTGCACGAGCCTGGCCGCGGCCATGTCGTCGCCTTCAACACGCTGAATGCCGGCCGCTTCAGCCTGGGTGCCTATTGCATCGGCGGGGCCAAGAAAATCCTGGAAGCCTCCGCGAAATATTCCAAGGAGCGCAGCGCCTTCGGAAAGCGTCTCTGCGATTTCGGCCTTATCAAAGCCAAGCTCGGCGAAATGGCCATCCAGATTTACGCGATCGAATCGGAAGTCTATCGTTCCGCGGGAATGATCGAAGCCGCGGTGTCCAGTCCTGATGCGGGCAACGACAAAACCAAGCAAGCGATGCAAGTGCTCGAGGAATACGCCATCGAAAGCTCCATCAGCAAAGTGGCAGGCAGCGAAATGGTGGATTACGTCGTGGACGAAGGCGTGCAAATTTTCGGCGGTTACGGTTTTCATGAAGATTATCCTGTGGCCCGAGCCTATCGCGACTCCCGCGTCAACCGCATTTTCGAAGGCACCAACGAAATCAATCGCATGTTGATCATCCAGATGTTAATGAAACGCGCGCTCGGTGGCGTCCTCCCGCTGATTCCCGCGGCGCTGAAGCTGGGTGAAGAAGTCCTCGCCGGACCTTCGTTCGAAGAAGCGCCCACGGGCCCGTTCGCGGAGGAAGAAAAATCGCTCGAGCAGGCCAAGAAGATTTTTCTGCTCGCTGCCGGCACCGCCATGCAGAAATTCCGCGAACAGCTCGCCGAACAGCAGGAAATCGTGGCTTCCCTCGCCAATATCGTGATGGACGTTTACGCCATGGAATCCACGCTGCGCCGCGCGCAAAAGGCCAGCGCTGCCCGCGGAGAAGCCGCCAGCGTAATGTGCGACGCCGCCCGCGCCTTCATTTACGACGCCATGGACCGCGTCGAAAAAGATGCCCGCACAGCGCTCACAGCCATCGCCGAGGGCGATACACTCATCACCCAGCTAGCCGTTCTGCGCCGCTTCTCGAAACACGCTCCCCTTGATACGATCGCGATTCGCAGGCGCGTAGCAGAAGCTGTGCTCGCGCAAGATCGCTATCCATTCGAAGGACGCTGATCGCCAAAACACGAAACGCAATTCGGCTATGCTTTGGTTAGCGAATGCAGTAAATGCTGGCGCGGGCGAAACTAAGTGACAAAAAAAGTCTACAGCCTTTAGCGTTGCCTCGCACTAGCTCGCGCCGGCATAAAGAAACCATTTTCCTTTTTGAGTCGATTTATCGCGCCAAACCTTCCGCTGACTATCGATTTTTCAATGACTTACGCGTGATTCATTTGGATACCTCCGTGCATCTACTCCCGTGAGGGTCGGAGGATCATGAAAACGCATCTTACGAAGTTGCAGACGCGGCTGATGGGGCTGATCGAAAAGGCGAAAGTACGCAAGGGCCTTCTGTCCATGCTGGGAATCTTCCTCATTCTCCAGGTCTATCTCGTACGGGAATTAGTCGCTGCCGAATTGCTCTTTGTGCTGGGCTTCGCAGTCCTGATGGTTCTGGGCGGGATTATCTATCTCGTCGGCGCCATCGGTGAACGCGGACTCGATTGGATGGAAGCGGGTGTCCATTTCAGCGCCGCAGTTGCGCGCCGCAGCTATGCGGGTCTGGAAGAACTCAGTAGAAAGCCATTCCGCCATCCACGTTCAGAGTCTGCCCAGTAATCGCGCTCGCGTGATCGGAAACCAGGAAAAGGGCCGCGGCGGCTATTTCATCCGCTGTCTGCGGCCTTCCTTGCAATATCCCCTGGCACATCTGCTTGAATAATTTTTCGCTGTCCGCCTGGAAATATTCCGCTAGCCCCCGCCCCAATTCTTGCGACATTGAGGTTTCCGGCACCGGCCCTGGACTGAGTGCGTTCACTCGCACTCCCTGGCGCGCGCCTTCCGCTGCCAGAGTGCGCGTCAATCCCATCAGCCCGGCCTTGGACGCGGCATACGCGCCATTCAATTGGAATGCGGCCTTCGCTGCAATGCTCACGATGTTCAGAATGGATCCCGACCCGCGCGCATACATTTCGGGCAGCACCAGCCGCGACAGTAAAAACGGCCCGCGCAAGTTCACCGCGATCACTTCGTCCCAGGAGCGCGCGCTCACCTGCTCCAGCGGTGCCACCGGCCCCAGCAATCCCGCATTGTTCACCAGAATGTGGACCGCTCCGAAGGCGTTGCGCGCTTCGCGTACCATCCTTTCGCAATCCGCCTCGCGCGATACGTCTCCCACCACATAGGCCGCTTTTCCGCCCGCGTCCTGGATCTCGAGCGCTACTTGCGCGATTTCCTTCTCCGTGCGCGCGCTCACCACTACCGAAGAGCCCGCCGCCGCAAACTTCTTCGCAATGGCCCGGCCAATCCCGCGGCCACCGCCCGTCACAACCGCCACCTGCCCCTGCAGCAGCATGTTTCGTCCCCCATCGTCGCCCAGTGAAGCGGGATAGTATCACGCAGGCGAAATCGCAGCTCCGCGTCGCTAAACCGATTGGCGATTCCGACACGTCCCGCTCGATCCAATCCGCTGCTGCGCTAGAATCTCGTGACCGGCCCATTTTTTGCGCCGGGGCATCGTGGCGGACGCATATGAAAAAAATTACACTCATCAGCGGACTCGCCGTTCTCGCCTTAGCCGTCAACATCGGCTGGCAGGTTGCCGCCTGCCAACTCGCCGATCGACAATTGGAAGAAGACTTGCGCGACTTGGCCTCGCGCAACGCAGAACACATCGGATTATCTGCGCCAACTACCGATGACGACCTGCGCAACTCCGTCGTTCGCGCAGCAAAAGAACTGGACATTGTCCTCGATCCGAATCAGGTGGCCGTGCGACACACCTTGGAGGGAGAATCGTCGGCCGTGCATCTGGCCGTGGACTACACCGCCCGCGTGCACTTGCTCGGCTTGTCGCTCCCCTTCCACTTCACTCCCTCCAGCGACAGGCCTTAGACGCTGCGCGAGCGGCCTCGCCTCGCGACAGCTAGCGTGCGAATTTGCCCCACCCGGAGCGAACACATTGCAACCGAACGAAGTAGCCGCCAAGCGCGTGTTCAGGTAAAATGAAAGGGATTTCCGGAGAACGAATTGAGTCTGACCCAAATTAACGGCACGAATCACGGAGCCAAGACGCTGGTACGAGTTCGCCCGCGAGGCTTTTGCGCAGGCGTAGTTCGTGCAGTGGATATCGTCGAACTCGCGCTGGAAGCTTACGGCAATCCCGTGTACGTCCATCACGAAATCGTGCATAACCGCTACGTCGTGGACCAGCTGCGCCGTCGCGGCGCCATTTTTGTCGAATCAATCGAAGAAGTTCCGGTCGGCGCGGTCCTGGTTTTCAGCGCCCACGGCGTGCCTCCGCGTGTGCGCACCGAAGCGCAGGAACGCCAGCTGCGTGTGATTGACGCTACCTGCCCGCTCGTTACCAAAGTTCATCTGGAGGCCCTGAAGTTCGCGCGCGAAGGCCGCACCCTGCTCCTCATCGGCCATCGCGACCACCAGGAAATTGTCGGCACCTCCGGTGAAGCTCCAGACCAGACCATCGTTGTGGGCAGCGTCGAGGAAGTGGATCAGCTTGTCGTCCCCGATCCGGATCGCCTCGCCTTCCTCACGCAAACAACTCTTTCGCTTTACGACACGCAGGAAATTGTGGCGCAGCTCCGCCATCGTTTCCCCACGATTGTCGGCCCGGCTTCCGATGACATTTGCTACGCCACCCAAAATCGTCAGGAAGCGGTCGAAGCCCTCACCCGCGAAGTGCAGTTGATCCTGGTAGTGGGCTCGGCCAACAGCTCGAATTCCAATCGCCTGGTGGAAGTCGCCAAGCGCGCCGGGGTTGCCGCGCGCCTGATCGAAGACGCGAACGACGTGGACGGTTCTTGGCTGGATGGTGTGAAAACCCTTGGCCTAACCGCCGGAGCGTCCGCGCCCGAAATTTTGGTCGAACAAGTCAGCCAGCGACTGGCGAGCCTGGGCTTCACGAATCAACGCGACCTGGATCTGATTCGCGAAGATGTGCGCTTTACCTTGCCGCCGGAACTAGCCGCACGGCAGGCTGCGCACTAACGAAAATGTCTCGGCCGGCGCGGCCGCCGCGGAAGTTTACTGGTGCAAACCCGGCCCCGGCCAAATCAAACGAAGGAGCCTGTGCGTGGCGGTAAAGATTGTCCGGCAGACTAACAAGATTGCTCTGCTCGGTGCGCCTACCAGCGCGGCCGCGATGTCCGCTGGGCTCGAAGGCGCTCCCGCCGCGCTCCGCGCCGCAGGCTTGGTAGATCGCCTGAAAACCATCGGTTACGCCGTCGCCGATCTCGGTGACGACCCCGTTCAGCTCTACAAGCCCGACGAAGAGAGCCCGCGCGCGCGCAATGTCACCCGCGTGCTCGCTTCTCTGGAATCTCTCAAGCCTCGCGTCGAGCAAGCCGTGAAATCCACCGCTTTGCCGCTCATTCTTGCAGGCGATTGCACCGTCGCGCTCGCCACCGTCGCCGGCGCGCGCCGCTATTTCCGCAAAGTCAGCATGATTTACATGGACCGCGACGCCGATCTGAATACTCCCGCGACCACCGTCACCGGATGCGTGGACGGCATGGTCGTCTCGCACCTCGCCGGACGCGGCGCCGCCGAACTCGTGCGCTTCTGGGGCGAGCCGCCTCTGGTTCGCGAACCTGATCTTGCGCTCTTCGGCGTCGCCCGCCTCGATCCGCCCGAAGAGCAGCTTCTCGCGACATCTCCGCTGCGCCGTTATCTTGCGAGCGATGTGCAGCGCCTCGGCGCGGCCACCGCCGCGCACGCCGCAATCGATCGCATTCGCGGCAACGGTTACCAATTCGTGCTGCATTTCGACGTGGACGTAATCGCCGATTTCGCCGCCACCAATTATCCCGGCTCGGGCGGCCTGTCTCTCGCCGAAGTCCGTGAAGCGCTGCTGGTATTCGCGCAGCAACCCGAACTCGCCGCCTTCGAGCTCACTGCCTACAATCCGACGAAGGACCCCGACGGCAGCGGCGCCAAATTAATCATTGATCTGCTCGCCGAAATTCTGGAGGCGCGCCTGAAAACTCTGCAAGCCGCCGCAGCAGCGGCCGCGCCTCCGCCCGTCGCCGCCGCGGCTGCGGCTGGACGAGCTGCGAACGCGTCTCCGGAAAAAGCCGCGTCCGCGCAGGATTCAGCGCCCGCAGCCGCTCCCGGCGAAGCTTGGTCTTCCGATTCGCTCGACCTGGATTCCGACGCCGCGTCTTCGCACGATACGGCCGAGGCCGTTGATGCGTCGGAAACCTCCGACGGCTCCTCCGAAGAATCGAGCGGCCCCCATTCCTGATTCCCTCCGCCGCCGCAAATCCACTACCACCTCGCGCGGCCCGATCGCGAAGCCTTATCCTTCCGTCATAATTTTCGATGTGGACGGCGTCCTGGTAGACACGCGCGGCTCCTTCCAGCTAACCACCCTGCAAACCGTGAAATTTTTCACCAAGCAACGCGTCACCCTCCGCGAATTGCACGCCTGGAAAAATCGCCCCGGCTTCAACGACGACTGGAAGCTCTCGACAGCCTGGGTAAAAGCTCTCGGCGCCGATTTCACCTACGAAGAAATAAAAAAGAAGTTCCAGGAAATTTACTGGGGCGAGAATAGCCTGGGAAACGTGCGCCAGGAAAAATGGCTCCTGCGCAAATCCACGCTCGCGCGCCTCTCCAAGCGCACAGAACTCGCCATTTTCACCGGACGCACCTGGCCGGAATTAAATTACACGCTCGATCGCAACGGCGTACGCCGCAACTTCAAAACCATCATCACGGTCGAAGAAGTCGCCCGTCCCAAACCAGCCCCAGACGGCCTGCTGAAAATCCTGAACGGCCGCCCGCCCACCGAGGCGCTCTATGTCGGCGACAATGTTGACGACGCGCTAGCCGCGCAATCCGCAGACGTCCCGTTTCTTGCGATCCTCCCCAAAACCGGCCAAGAACGCCGCCAACGTGCTAGGCGACTGCTGCGACTCGGTGCCCTAGCTATCCTAAATGATATCAGCGACATGCAACGGTGGCTGCGCAGACCCGGCACGCTCTAATTCCGTTCCAGTACCATTCTCCCACCAATTCCGTAGGATATTCGTTAGTACTAAACACGACACCGGTACCATTGTCCCTGTCGCGACTTCCCCCCACACTCGGATGCAGAGGCGGGGCTTAGCCCCACATATACGTGACGAACCCGAATATTCGACCTGCTGCGGCTCGCGCCTTCATCCGCAGCCTCAACATCCTGCTCAAGTTCGCGCGCATGTACGACTTCGGCCATCCGCGCACCAAAAAGCAATACGAAACCGCCTGGTCTGAACTTCGCACCGCTCTCGGCACCGGCACCGAAAACGAAGCCGGCGTGCTGCTTGCGGTCTCCGCCGACCAACTCCTGCTCGACGGCACGCCTCTGGAATCCGCTGCCGCCGAAAGAAGTTTCGCGCGCATGCTTTCCGCCGCAGGCATCGCCAGCATTCACTTTTCTCCCAAAGTTACGCAAGCCAGCTTGGCGCGTTTCGTGCGCGGTTTTCCCACCAACACCGGCTCCAAGCCCGTGCAACTCGCCGAACAATTGAAGACGGCCTTGCAGGGCGATCCGCACATTCACGTAAACGAAGTCTGCTTCGTTCCTGCCGACTCCGCCGTCGCGCGTTCCACTGTTGCGCAGCAATTGGCTGCGCACACTCTCGGCCTGAATTCGCAGGCTTCCGATGAACTTTTCGCCGACCCTGAGCGTCTGCTCCAATTGATCGTCGCCGCCGAAGGCAGCAAAGGCGGTGGTCGCGGCAAAGGTTCAGGCGGCGGTTCTGGCGATGGTGACGGCGACGGTGACGGTGAAGGAAACGGCAACGAGAATGGCGGCGGCTCCGGCTCGGGCTACGGTGCGGGCGGTTCTGGCTCCGGTCATGGGCAAGGCCGCAGCGGCTACGGTCCTGGTGGTGGCTACGGACCCGGAAACGGCTCAGGCGAGCCCGGCCCCGGCAGCAACGGTCCAGGATACGTAACTGTGCCAGGCGGCGGGTTCCACTACGCACCGGAATCAGCAGAAATCACGCGTGATCTTCCTTCCGCCGGCGGATTTCCTGGCGGCGCCAGCCCGATCTACGTCGCTGGCGCAACAGATGCCGGTCAGGTTTCCAGCTCTGGTTCGGAAGGCGGCAATCTCGCTGGCGGCGCAGGTTCCAGCACGTGGAACATCGTCGGCGGAAGCGGCGGTGGCACTCCGCTCGCTCCCGAAACTCCGGGCTTCTGGCTCAACAAAGCAATCGCCGGCTCTGCGGACCCCGGCCAAGATTTCGGTAGCGGATCGGCACAAGGTGGGAACATCGCCGAAGTTGGTTCCGGTCCCAGTCCATGGAACATCGTCGGCGGCACCGGCGGCGGCACGCCTCTCGCGCCCGATACTCCTGGATTCTGGTTCAACAAAGACGCCGCATCCGGCGCAGCCTCCGGCCCCGGTTCGCGCCAAGCAAGTGGCAGCGCGCCAAACGACATTTCCGCCGTGCAAGGCCCTGGCGGCGGCCCCGGATCAGGCGCCCCATCAGGCGCGGGCATTGGCATCGGCACTGCTCCAAGCGGCGGTTCTGGCAGAGGCTCCGGCAATCGTTCCGGTCGTGGTCGCGGCAACGGACCAGGAAGCGGGAAAGGTTCAGGTTCCGTCGGCGGCTCCAGCTCCAGCCCGCGCGGTTGGGATTTGGCGGACGCCGTCCGCGAGGGTGCCGAATCCAGCAAGCCCAGCCGCTGGGGCAACGCCACCGCCGGAATTCGCGGCAGCCGTTCGGCGCGTAGCAGCGCCGGTTCCCTGGCCGTCGAAACCGGCCTGATGACGCTGCACGAAGACGAACTCAAGGGCATCATGCAAATGCTCGCACAGATCGCCCGCACCAGCGAGGGTTCCGACCAGAAACTGGACTCCCAGCCTTTCCAATCGCGGCTTTCCACTTTGCCGCGCCGCGCTCGCTTTACCGTCAGCCAGGCGCTCTCCGCTCTCGCCGCGCAAGCGCCGTCCGATTCTTCCGACAAACCGACCCTCCTGAAGCTCGCCGAGCACATCGCCATTCGTTTCGCTATGGAAAGTTACGAGCGCGGCGATATCGAAGTTAACGCCGTGCGCCAGGTTCTGGACGAGATGAGTCAGGAACTGGACAGCCTCCGCAAGATCATGGGCGTCTACGAAGAAAAAATGGCGCGCCACGGCATCGAAATTCAATCTCATACGGACATGCTCGCCCAGCAATTCTGGGCGCAAGTTCCCAACGAAAAACGTAAGGCCGTCCTGGAATCCGGCGAAGCCTGGTGCGTTCCGCCCGCGCAGATTCGCGAATACGTCGAAGGCCTGGTCGCCGCCGGGGAAAGGGCCGAAGCCGAAAAAGTTCTCACGAACTACGCCAACTGCGTCACCCACAAGTCGGCAGAAACGCGCCGTCAGTCCGCCATGGGTCTCGCAGAACTTGCCAGCACCTACGCCAAACAGGACGAGCGCCTGCTGCTCAGCACCATTCGCCTGGTCGGTGTGCAGCTTGCCGAAGAGCGCGACTCCGAACTGGAAAGTTTAGTCGGCGCCGCCTTTGTGCGCTTGTCGCAAGAGGCCACCAAATCGCGCTCCTATCCCGCGATCCAGCGCGCCGTCGAACTGGTCGAATACGTCGAAGCAGAACGCCCCGGCCTCGGCAAAAATCTTCGCCCCAGAATCGGCGTCGAAGATCGCCTTCCCGAATTCATCGAAGAGGCTCTGAAAACCGGCGAAGCGCCCTCTGGCCTGAAAGATCTATTGCGCCGCATGCCCGTCCCGGCTTCGATTCACCTCGCCGGACGTTTCAATCGCGCCGGCTTCCGCGAAGACTGCGACCTATTAGTCTCCATGGTGCAAGTCCTGGATCTCGAAGGCCTCGAGAATCTGCGCCAGGTACTCCGCAATGGCGGGCCCACTGAAGCCATCGAAACTCTGGGCATCCTCGCGCGCCTTGACCCCGATCTGGTCGAACAGGTTCTTCCCGAGCGCATTTCCGAATGGAAGCGCACGGCGCATGATCGCGTCGTCCGGCAGATCGCCTCCAGCGGCGCTCCCGACCGCGGCCGCTTGCTTCTCAATCTCTTTGATTTTCTCGATCCGCTCATCCGCCCGCTCGCCGTGGATGAAATCGGCATGGCTGGAGATCGCATCGCCGATATGCGCTTGCTGCGCATCGCCGAAGGCGACCTGCCCAAGGACGCTACCGAATATTTGCAGCTCAAAGCCATCGAAGCGCTCGGCCGCCTGCGCTCCACGGGCGCCGAAGCCATCCTGCGCAAGATCGCCGAGACGCGCCGCGCCTTCCGTTGGGCCAGCCCGAGCGAGCTTCGCCTGGTCGCTTCGCAAGCCATGGAGAAAATCGATCCCGAATGGGTGCGTGACTTCGTGCCGCGCAGCGGCTTGAGCATCGCCGAATTTTCCATCGAGCCGCTCGACGTGGATAAGGATTCGTCAGCCATTCGCCAGCGGCGTTACCCGCGCCTGCGTCTTGAACGCTCCGTCGCGGCGACCACCACCAACCTGAAAGAAAATTGCCGCCTCGACATTCCCGAACTCACGCTGGGCGGCGGCGTGGCCGTCTGCGAGCAAAGCCTGCATCCTGGCAGCTTGGTAAGCCTCAAGCTCAGCACGACCACGAAATCCGTGAAAGTGTTAGCCATCGTCCGCGATGCCAATACCCAAGCCCGCGCCTTCGAAGTCGTTGACATGGAACTCGAAGAACGCAGCAAGCTTCGCAAACTACTCGTAAGCCTCGGAAACGTAATGAAGCAAACCTCGCCCAAGGCCCGAGCACGCCGCGGCACCCGCACCCTGATCACTCCGGCGACCTAGCGTTTTGCCGTGGCACAGCCACGCTGCACGCGGCCTCGACCTGCTTTCCTCACGGACCCACAACCACAAGAACAATCTCGGTCCCTTTTTCCAGGCGGACATCTTTGCTTTCCGAGCGCACCAGGGAAGTCGGCGGGTTATCTCTGGCCATCGGGGTAAGGTGCAGCGACTCCAGTCCGATTACACCTTTCGTGTCCGGTTTCAGTACGCCATCCCCCGGTCTGCCCAATCCACCGTTACTTCCGGCTCGCGCTGCAGTCGCAACCAATCCTCTGGCGTCCTGCAGATCTTCTTTTGTTGGATCATTCTTGGCAGCCAGGGCATAAATAGCCAGATAGGTCGGAATCTGCTCACCGCTGTTTGCAACGACCTTGTCGAGCACAATTTCAAGCTTGGCGGTGGAATCGCCCTTTGAAAACGCATACGCTAAGGAAACTTGTCCCGTGACGTGCGAGCCGCGTCGCAACAGAACCTGACCGGCCGGCTTGACGTCTTGAGTTACTTCAACCTCAACACGGTCACCGACCTTGGAATGTTTCGTATCGAGGTTAGTTGTCAGTGCTCCAACGATGCCTGTCCCGCTCGGAAGACTCACTGAAGCGCTTGCGTTTTTTAGCGGCAGATTGGGTTGCGGCGGATTGCCGGGCGCGGATTGGGCTCCGGCGGAAACCGCCGACACCAGCGCGAGAGTAATCGCTGCCCCGAGGCGTGTCATTTTCAATCCTCCCGACCTCAAGTCGACCTGTACCGCGAAAACCGAACCAGCTAGGTTAAAACGTAATCTGGTCGGAAATTGCGATTGTGCAAATAAGTTGCGGGAATATATAGCATGGTTTTCTTTAGCGGGCGAAGAGTTTCAAAGCAAACCAAATGACGGAGGAGGAAGCATGACCAAGGGCCGCATGGAAGCTTTTAGTGATGGGGTATTCGCGGTGATCATCACCATCATGGTGCTGGAAATGAGGTCTCCCCAGGGAACCGGTCTTGCGGCCTTGCAGCCAGTACTTCCAGTTTTCTTGTGCTATGGGCTGAGCTTTGTTTACGTGGGGATTTACTGGAACAACCACCATCACCTGCTGCAGGCCGCGAAGCATGTTTCCGGCGGCATCCTGTGGGCAAATCTGCATTTGTTGTTTTGGGTGTCGTTGACGCCGTTCGTTACCGCGTGGATGGGCGAGAATCATTTTGCGCCGTGGCCGGTGGCGTTGTACGGGGTGGTGTTACTGTGCGCCGGAACCGCTTATTTCTTCTTAACGAAGGCACTGATCGCGCACCAGGGAACGGATTCAACGCTGGCGTCGTCGATTGGAAGCGACAGCAAGGGCAGATTGTCTATCGTAGTTTACGCAGCGGCAATTCCACTGTCGTTCGTGCGGCCGTGGATCGCGTGCGCCTGCTACGTTACGGTCGCTGTGATGTGGCTGCTGCCTGACCCGCGCATCGAAAAAGCCATGGAACAATAAATGGAGGACGGCGGGCCGCCGGCACGGCGCTGGCTGCAGGCTGAAAATAAAAGGATCGAAGCGCGCCTGACTGCTATAGAACAAGCGCTCGAGGAACTTCGCAAGCAGAAATGAGCATCCGCTGCGTGGCGCCGGCCACGCGGCGATTGCGCAAACCTAATCAACTGTTATTTTGAGTCTTCAAGCCCCCCGGCAGTGCGACCTGCGGCTTCTGCTTGCGCGAACGAACGTGGCTGGCCGCTCCTCGGCGACAAATGGGTGTCAAAGTTTGTTTTCTGGCGCTCGCAAAATTCGTGCAATGCCCAGAAATCCGGCGTCGCGCTTCCGGCCAAATAACCAAAGGCCAGATCGTCCCGAATACCTTGCTCCAAACGCCGCGTGCAGGTCACCACCAGCGTATAGGCCTACGACCAAAGCTTCGACATCAGCAACGGGTGATATGCCAGATGTCCGTCCTCGCTGTAGCCGGGTTCGAACTCCGCTCCAATCCCTCCACGGCGCCACTCACAAGAAAACAAATGGTTCTATCCCAATACGTCCCGTACGCTCGGCGGCAGCAGCTAGGCTTGCTCTGGATTCTAGTCGTAAAAGTTCGGCATCCGGCCCTGTATACGAGACGCGTCAACCTCAGTTGCCACACAGGCTCTGAAGCTCGACGCTACAACTTCAACGGCGACGTCAATGGCAAAGGCAACGCTGCACAGGCAGCATCGCCTGTACAACCGTTAGAAGCTGATCTTTAGGATCTGGCCGTTATTACCCACGAACCAGCCGGCGTGAGGATTGGCGAAGGCTACTGCCCAGTAGCCGCTGGCGCCGGGGATCGGGACCCAAGTGGAGCCCTCGTCGGGAGTAAAGGCAGCTTCTCCTGAAGTGAAGTTTGGCTCCGTCTCGGTAGTGATCACGACGGTATGCTCGAAGCCCTCGCTGCGGCCTTCATCGTCGCGGTGCTTGAACTCGTCAAAATCCTCGTGCCGGGCATCCTCATCGGCATCTTCCGTGCCGCGGACATAGGCGAGGCAGAAAATGGCCCCTTGCAGCGGTGGTGCGGTGGTAAGAGTCCAGGTGCGGCCGCCGTCCTCGGAGATAGCTGCGTCGGCGCTGGTGTTTGAATTCAAGTCGCCGCCGCCGAGGATTCCGTGACGTGAATCGCGAAAGGCCACGGAAACTCCGCCGGCGCTAGGCGAGCTGAGTAACGGAGTGTCATACGCATTCCAGGTATTGCCGCCATCTTTGGTGGCGAGGATCCTGGCGATGGTTGAGCCGCCAGTGGCAATCCAGGCATTCGTTTTTCCGTCGGCGGCAATGCAGGTTCCGCTGGCCGCGAACGAGGCTTCGCCGGGTAGCGCAGGCGGCATGTGGGCGGAGATGGATTCCCAAGTGCGTCCGTTGGTGGTGCGAATGTCGGGGAATACTCCGTTCACTGAATCGCTGTGGGTGATGCCGCGGTCGGGAGTCCAGAACGCGAAACAATCGTAGAAGGCATCGGGATTTTCATTCGTGAATTGGATCGTCCAGTGCGCGCCGCCGTCGATGGTTTTATACACTTTAAAATCCGTGGTGTTGTTGCCGATGGACATCAGATAGGCGATCTTGTCGCTGACGGCGTGGACGTCGCGGAATTGATCGTTTTCTGCGCCGGGGACTACTGCGGACTTCCAGTGGTCGCCGCCATCGGTGGTTACGACGTAGGTACCGCCCGTTCCGCCGGCCCAGACTACGCGCGAGTCTACGGGACTTACTGAAATAAGCAGCTGTGTGGTGCCGCTTTGCTGCGGAGTGAGTTTTGGTTGATGAGCTTTCAAATTTTCTTGCGCGGAGCAAAAAGTGGCGCAGACCGCCATCAGGACAGCGGCCAGCAAATGTTGTTTCAGCATCGGAATCCTCCAGGAAGGAATGCTGGGTGTCGAGGAGTATAGGAACGAGGCGCAGGAGTGTCAAGCTAGGTCTGGGGGTCGCGGTCTCTGAGTGGATGCTATTATGAATTTCGAAAGTGTGGAGGGTGTCCATGTCCAGGATTCGCGTGGCGGGATTTGGTATTTCATTGGACGGATTTAGCGCGGGGGTCGAGCAGAGCCTGGACGATCCGCTGGGCAAGCGCGGCGCGGAGATTTTCCAGTGGCTGTTCCATACGAAGACGTTCTGCGTGACGCACGGGCGGGACGGCGGGACGATTGATGTGGATGATGCGTTCGCGCGGAGGATGATGGAAAACTGTGGCGCGTTCATTCTGGGGCGCAATATGTTTGGTCCGGTGCGTGGGCCGTGGAAGGACGAGTCGTGGAGGGGATGGTGGGGGCCAAATCCGCCGTTCCATGCGCCGACTTTCGTTTTGACGCATTACGAGCGCGAGACGCTGGTAATGGAAGGCGGAACGACGTTCCACTTTGTGAGCGGGGGAATCGCAGAGGCGCTGCGGCTGGCGAAACAAGCGGCGGGAGACAAGGACGTCAAGATTGGCGGAGGTGTTTCGACTGTGCGGCAGTATCTGCAGGCTGGGCTGATCGATTCGCTGCATTTTGCGCTTGCGCCGGTTGCGCTGGGCCAAGGTGAGTCGCTGCTTGCCGGGCTGGACCTGCGCGCGATGGGATTTTCTGTGACGGAGCACGCGGCGACGGAATATGCGATGCATGTTGTGCTCGAGAGAAGGTAGCGGGCGGATCCGGGCGTTGTGAGTGCCGGTGATTTTGGGTAACGCGACGAGGCTCCCGAAAAAGGGATGGCGAAAAGCTATCGCTTGGAAAGATTCTTTGGATTGGACATCGCTGATGACTGTTGGCAAAGTAAAGATGCCGATCATCTCCTCGATGCGATGATGGGCACGGACTCAGAGGTTCCCTCCTAACCCTGTAATTCAAACGCGTCACTTGCTGACTCCGTTGTCCGCAACGAATCAACCTTAGCAACGCCGGGCGTGGTGAGTGCGGCGTTTACCGCAACGAATTCCTGAGGAGGAATTTATGACATCGAGTAAAAAATTGTCGCGGATTAGTGTGTTGCTGCTGTCTTTGATTTCGTCATTCACATTTCCAGCGAATACGGGCGCGCAGCCGGTGATCGCGGGCAGGTTCACGCTAACCAGCCCGGCGAAGTGGGGCAGCATGATGTTGCCGGCGGGAGAATACACGTTCGCGGTGGAGGATAATGTGTCGCC
The DNA here is from genome assembly GCA_035602855.1 of Candidatus Acidiferrales bacterium. Classification (GTDB taxonomy): domain Bacteria; phylum Acidobacteriota; class Terriglobia; order Acidiferrales; family UBA7541; genus Palsa-295. Next base: position 2,897 of record DATNLN010000102.1, on the reverse strand, counting down.
TCCGCCGGTGACGATTTTCGCGGCGGACGGGATGGGGAAGGGAATTGTGATCCCGGCGTTCGTTAGCCAGTTACAAAGTAACGACACGGGGAAGATGACGCTGGAAGTGAAAGATGGCGAAGCGGTCGTGACGACGTTGTACGTGAAGAGGCTGGGAATCGTGCTGCACTACAACGCAGAGCGGCCGAAGGTGGAGCTGGCAAGAAAGAAGGGAGCGCCTGACTCGAAGATAAACTCCTATTTGCAGGCGAAGTAACGGGCCGGAGTAACGCCCGCGAAGTAGAGGTTTTTCGAACGCCGGCGCGGCGGCAGGTTGATGGCGAGCTTGCTTCCGCGCCGGCGTTTTGTTGTGTGCGCGCCGATGAGGATCGTGTGCATGTGGAAGTGCGATGCGAGCTGCGGCCCGTCAGGACGCGGATTTCGAGGAGCGTTTTACTTCGTCGGAGAGAATGATGGCTTCGGCGATTTGCTTCATGGATTTGCGCGTTTGGCGGCTTTGCTGCTGGAGCGTCAGGTAGGCTTGCTCCTCAGTTGAGCCGATGTCTCGCTGGAGGATGCCTTTGGCGCGTTCCAGAAGCTTGCGGGTTTCTAGGCGCTCGGAGAGTTGGGTATTGGCGGATTCCAGGCGCGCCATTTCGATTTCGGCGCCGACCAGGAAGCCGACGGTGGAGATCAGTTGGATGTCGCGCTGTTTGTAGATGTGGGGTCGGATGTGCTGCAGATTGATGACGCCGACGAGGCGGCCGCGGCAGAGCAGCGGGACGGACAGGAATGCCTCGTAGGAATCCTCCGGCAATTGGTAGAAGAATTTGAAGCGCGGATCCTTGGCGGCGTTGCGCGCGACGGCCACGACGGTGTGGTGTTCGGCGACCCAGCCCGTGATGCCTTGGCCGACGCGGAGTTTCAGGCGGTCCACTACTTCCTGGTGGGGGTTTTTGGAGGCGCGCAGGACCAGTTCTTCCTGTTCCTGAACGTAGATGAAGCAGGAATCACATTTGACCAGGGCGACGGCAAATTCCAGGACGCGTGCGAGGACTTCGTGCAGCGGGTCCTGGCTGCTGGCGGCGATGCTGCTGCCGAGGTCATGCAGCAAATCGACGTCGGCGTCATGAGTTGTTGTGCTGGTGTCCATATTTAAAGTTAGCGAGACGGGGGCGCTTATGTCCAATCGCAAAAGCGGATGCACGGGATAGAGTTTCGCGGAGGTACTGTGCAGAGGTGAATGCAATGGTATGGCGCCGGGCGCGCTCGTCCGTGCGTGGCGTGGTGCCGCGGGGAGCGGAGATAGGGAGTTGAGATACGGATTGACACGTTATGGAGCCGGGTGTACTGTCGCGCGGTTTGGGCCCACTGCGTTTTAAATCCAGGAGGAACTTGTGAGATTGACGAAGCTGATGGTTGGTGTGGGTGTGTGTTTGCTTGGTGCGATTTCCGTTGCGGCGCAGGCACCAAAGGCCGAGGTTGCATCGCTGGAATTCCAGACGCCGAAAAACGGCATGGTGCAGCAGTATGAGGCTGGACGGAAACAGAAAGTAGAATGGCACAAGCAGCAGAAAGACAAGGATGCGCTGTACGTTTTCGAAACGCTGACTGGCGAACGCACCGGGACTTATCTGGTGGGGCGGCTCGGGCAGCATTGGGCGGAGATGGACACGCCGTCGGTGACCGACGCGGCGGATCTGGCGGAATATCAGAAGGCGGTCGGCGCTGCGGTGGACAAGCTGGTGTCTGCTTATTATGAGTACATGCCGAAAGTGAGCAATCCGCCGACGGACATGAATGCGAAGTACACCGAGGTTGTGACTTTTCACATTCGTTATGGGCACAACGACGATTTCCGCAGCGCCTTGGCGCGGGTGCACGATGCGCGGACGCAGATGAAATCGTCAGCGCACTATAACTGGTATCACCTGGTGAGTGGCGGGCCGGGCGGGACTTATGTGCTGACGATTGACCGGGCGAACTGGGGTGCGTTTGAAGATGATCCGGCGATCAAGCCGTTACGCGAGGATTTGCGGGCGGCGTTTGGCGAGCAGGAAGCGGTGTCGGTGATCGAGCGGATTAATAGCTCGGTGGAGAGCACTTATGACGAGATCATCGAGTTTCGTCCGGATTTGAGTTACGTGCCGGCGAAATAGGGGTGGGGATGCGTTGCCTGAGAGTAAGGCGAAGGAATTAACGCTCAGGACGTAGCGGGCGGGGCGCAGAGTTCGCAGAGAAAAGCCTGCGGCGCGCCGCCCTTGCCGTTTCTGCGGCCTCTTGCCCGGGTGGAATTTCAGGCGCACAGCCAGCAGCGTGCTCCTGCGACGGGCAGGGCTGGGTCGCAGGCGGCGACGAGAATGGACAACTGGATGATGCGCGGGCTAGAGTAGTTGCGCATTGGGACTGGGCTCCAGCGGGAAAAAACATTTGGCGCTACTGGCGCTTCTGGTGTGTGTATTTTTGTGCGCGGCGGTTGCCGCGCAAGACGGCAAGATTTCCGTTCCCAGCGGGACGCAACGCACGTCCGCTTCATCCGCAGTTCCTACGTTTGAGGATATTTCCGCGCGCGCCGGGCTTACTGTGGCGCACATCGCTTCGCCTGAGAAAAAATATATTGTGGAGTCCATGAGCGGGGGCGTGGGGTTTATTGATTGCGACAACAGCGGAGTGCTCTCGGCGCTGGTAGTGAATGGGTCGACCGTGGATCGTTACCGCAACGGCGGGGATTTGATGGTGACTTTGTATCGGCAGGTGGGGAATCACGCTGGTGATGGGCCGCCGAAATTTGAAGACGCGACGCAGGCAGCGGGTCTGACGCGCAAAGGCTGGGGGATGGGCGTGGCGGTGGCGGATTTTGATAATGACGGAGTGCTGGATCTTTTTGTTACCGGGTACGGCGGGAACGCGTTGTATCG
>DATNLN010000101.1:0-18237 GCA_035602855.1 Candidatus Acidiferrales bacterium | reverse complement strand
CATCCTGGCCCGCGGAAAGGCTGCCCGCGATGTGGGGCAGCGCGACGTTGGCGACGCTGGTGTCGAGAACTTCCATGAACGTTGCGAGCGTGACCGTGAGCGCGATGATCCAGGGGTTGATAACCGGACGCGGACGCCAGGCGGAATCAAGCGGGATGGCGGCAGCGCTCAATTTATTTCACTTTCACCTTGGGTTCGACCGACATTCCCAGACGCAGGTAGTGATCGCTGTTCTGTCCCTTATCGAGAACGATTTTTACCGGGATGCGCTGAACCACTTTCACGTAATTGCCTGTGGCGTTTTCCGGCGGCAGCAGGCTGGTGCGCGCGCCGCTGGAGCCGGCGATGCTGTCCACATGGCCCTGATAGCTGCGGCCGTTGGCGTCCACCTTAATTTCCACGGGCTGGTTGGGGCGCATGTATTTCAATTGCGTCTCTTTGTAATTCGCGGTGATCCAGACTTCGTCGAGCGGAACGATGGCGAAAAGTTGCTGTCCTGGCTGAAGGTTCATGCCGACTTCGGCATTTTTACTGACCACGCCGTTCACCGGAGCGATGATTTTTGTGTATTGAAGATTCAGCCGGGCCTGCTCGACCGCGGCTTGTTTTTGTAGCACGGTGGCATCGGCCGAAAGTGCGCGAGCGCGCGTCGAAGCCACCTGGCGCGGACCCGTTTGCGCGTTGCGATAATTTGCTTCGGCGTTCGCCAGGCGGCTGCGCGCCTGCGTGACTTGCTGCTCGGCTGCGGTGGCGGAGGCGTGCGCTGAAGCGACCGCTGCGGTGTTGGCTTTGGCGGCGGCGACAGCCTGATCGTACAATTGCTGCGAAATTTCCTGCTTGTCTACAAGCTGTTTGTAACGAATCAAGTCGTTTTGCGCTTTCACGTCGTTGGCTTGAGCCTGTTCCAGCTGCGATTTTGCGGCGCTGAATTGATCCTGGGCGACCGAGATACCGGCGCGCGCGTTCTCCACATCGGCTTCGGTCGAGGAAACCTGGCTATCGGAATTCACCGAGGCGATCGGGACGTTGATATTCAGAGCTTGCGCGGTGGCCTGAGCGTCGGCGAGCTGGGCGTTGGCCTGATCGAGCGCCACTTGATAATCGCGCGGATCGATTTCGGCGAGAACGGTTCCTGCGTCCACGTACTGGTTGTCGTCCACGTTTACTTTTATGACATAACCGGAAATGCGCGCGCTGAGCGGCATCAGGTGGCCGTCCACCTCGGCGTCGTCGGTGGTTTCGTACATCGAAAAATAACGATATGTGAAATAGCCGCCGACCAGCAGCAGCAGCGCAGCGATCGCCAGAAACAGAGGCGCGCGCGGATGCAGTTTGAAATAACTTTCGGAGCGCGCGGGCGGCGGCGAGGCCGAATGAGTTTCGTCGGGGCGTTGCTGTTCCGCCGGAGGATTTGCCGAGACTTCCGTTTGCTGGGGCATGGCTTATTTTCCTTTGAAATATTCTCTTACGCTTGTTTCCGCCAGGCCCAGCGCGCGTGCCAGGGAAATTTTCGCGTAGTTGTAGCTGTAGAGGCTGGAAATGTAACTGTCGTTCGCGGTTGCGACCTGCTCCTGCGCCTGCACCACTTCCACCGTGTCCGCAACGCCCGCGGCAAAGCGATCGCGCGACTGGTCCAGAGTCTGCTGCGCCAGGTCAATGTTGCTTTTCGCGACCTGCACTTGCTCTGAGGACGACTCCAAATTCAGGAAGGCGGTGCGCACGTCCTGGTCAATCTGCCCGCGAAGATTTTCCAATTGCTGGCGCGCCTGCTCGAGCTGCGCGTCGGCTTGCAGTTCGTCGCCGTGCACTTTGCCGCCCTGAAAAATGGGGAAGTTCAGCGTGCCGCGAACGTCAAAGACTCCGTGCGTGCCCAGAGTGGAATAGGTGCCAGCGACGCCGTAGTCCGCGCTGAAAGAAAGTGAAGGCAAGTATTCGGCGCGCGCGGCTTTTTTCGTATATTCCGCGGAGCGCAGAGTGGCGCTGGCGGCCATAAAATCGGAGCGTGAGGCGTAGGCGCGCTGCAGCGCTTCGTCCAAGGTCATTGCGCTGAATGGCTCGTACGGCGATTTGTCGGTGAGATCGTATTGTTGGCCGGGGGCAAGGCCAATGACGCGCGCCAGGGTGAGTTTCTGGATCGCGAAATCATTTTTGGCCTGGATGAGTTGCTGCTGGCGTGTTTTCAATTCCACTTGAGCGCGCAAGCCGTCGATCGCGGGAGAAGTGCCGGCATTCACCTGGTCCGATGCCTGGTTGTAGAGGGCCTGCGCCGTATTCACCTGCGCGGAGACGGATTCGATGCGCGAAGCGTCGGCGATGGCTTGCAAATAATTGTAGCCGACGGCGAGAACCACCAGATCGCGCGCATCCTTGGCGGTGTACTGCGCGGCCTTCAAAGTTTGCGTCGCCGCGTGCGTATTATTGATGGCATTCAGATCGAGCAGCGATTGAGTCAGGTACGCGCGCGAATCGTAATAGCCGAAAGGCCCGATGATATTGGGAATGCTCACGCCGGGAATCGCGTTAAATCCGAATTCCGCCAGGTCCACCTGCGATCCGTCCACGTAACTGCTGGTAGTGATATTCGGGAGCAGCGAGCTCAATTTTTTCCAGCGCGCGCCTCTGGCCGAACCGACATCCTGATCCGAAAGGAGCAACCCCAGATTGGTCTTTAAGCCGCGGTCGATCGCACCCTGCAGAGAAATTGGGAGCACGCCTGGTTCCAGTTTTCCCGGCACGCTGCCTTGAAAGGAACTTTGCGTTTGCGGAGCCGCTGGTCCGCTCGTGCTGCTCGAAGTCGAAGTAGCGGCCGGTTGGGCAGACGCAGGACCGGCGACTGCCTGTGCACGAGTCTGCAGCGCCGCGAATGAGAGCAAAATTAAAAGAAGCAGGCCTTGCAGCGGTCGACCTATCACGGATTCCTCCTGCCCCGAATATTGTAAATTGGATGAAGCGGAGCGATGCCACGACTCGCCGAAGTTTCCATCGGGTGTCATAGACTGGATGAGGTAGCTCACGCTTTCGATCTCCGCGGCCGCTTGCGCACGATGCGCGCTTCGGCGGGTAGCAGGACCGGATGGAACAAGTCCCAAATTTCTTCGGAGGTTTTGCGCAGCGTCGAATCGGGCTTGATAGCCCAGCTCATGGTGACGCCCATGAAGATTCGCTGGATCATGCGCGCCAGGTCCATGGCTGGAATGTCGCGCCTGATTTCGCCGCGTTCCTGCGCCAGCAGAAAAATCTGCGCCAGGATGCGGCGGCCCACGTGGCTGCGTTTTACCAGTTCCTCGCGGACGGATGTGCAGGAAGCGTGCGCCGCGAAAATCGCGCGCAGCAGGGCGGGGCTTTTGTCGGCCTGGCCCACGGCATCTCCCACGAGTTCGCGAAATACGTCCAGCACAGGCCCTTTTGTGACGCGCGCTTGCTGCAGCGCGCGTTCCACCGCGGCAGTGCGCTGGCCGCCGAATTCCGCCAGAATATGCTCCTTGGTGGGGAAATAGTTGAAAAAGGTCCCTTTTCCTACATCGGCCGCTTCGGTGATGTCCTCCACAGTCGTTTCCAGGAAACCGCGCTCGGCGAACAGGGCGAGAGCGGCACGGTAGAGTCGGTCGCGAGTTTCCGTGCGATGGCGTTCGCGGCGGCCGGCGCGGGGGACAGCTTTAGCAGGCCGAAGAGCAGAGGATCGGGAAGCAGGCTTCACCAGGACACCATAATTGACTATAGGGCAAGTCCGACCGTTAGTCAACATTGGACAATGGTCATATCGCGGGAATGTAACTGGCTGGGGGCAACGATACGAGAGATCGCGCCGCGCAAAAAAAAGCGCCGGAGGCAGGAGCCCTCCGGCGCGGAAAGTGTGTCGAAGCGGGACCGCTTACTTCGACAAGTTCTTGGGGCTGTGGGCGCGCAGAGTCTCGAGCAAGAGTGCCGCGTCCGGCGTGGGACGAACGGCGCCGTGCAGCACGATTTCGCGCGCGGAGATTTTCTTGCCGTAAATGCGTTCGTTGCCGTCATTGTCCGGGCGCACGGTGGAACCGGCGAGGGAAATTCCGGCGAAAAGGCCGCGGGCACGGGAGTAGGTGAGCATCTCCGCGCGCAGGGTCACGTCGGTATCCGCTGCGGCGTTGCGCCCAACCGGACCGGCTGCCACCGAAGCGTCGCCGCCCAGCTTGACCTTGCTGGCGAGGATGGCGTTGGCGCCTGCGTCATTCATCACCAGGATGACGAAGTCCGTGGCCTGGCCGCCCGCTTGAAATCCGAAACTGGCGCCTTCCAGGGCCATCATGGACGGCGCGCTCCAAGGTCCGCGGAAATGCGGGCCGCTGCGGCAGGTCATCACGCCGCGACCGAAGCTGGCGCCGACGATGAATGCGGCTTTGAGCACGGTGGGATAAACGATGACGCAATCCGCTTTGTCAATCAGGCTCTGCGGAATATTGTCAGGGATGTCCATGATTTCTTTCAGAACTGTGCCGGCAGTCTTGATCCGGTCTTGATCGGTCGTGGTGTCATCCGCGCGCGTCGGCGCGGGAATGAATAGGGTGGGAAGGCCAATCAACGCAGCAATGAGCAGGGCCGAGAGAGCTTTGCTTTTCATACGATGTACCCTCCTATGGGTGGAGCACAATCATAGGGATATTGCTCGGGAATCGCAACCTTTCTGCGGAGTTTGCCGCGCGGGCGTGAGGGTTGTCATATAATTTTGGACGCTTGTGGAATTTACAAATGACGTTAGGGATGGCTTGGAAAATTCGCTGGCGGGTCTTGCGGCGCGCGCGCCGCCCGAATTTTTTATGGGCGGGTTTGCTGGGAATTCTGCCGTTTATTCTTGCCACCTGGGCTACGACCCTGGGCGGAGGACAAGCGGCGCCGATCGCGTCAGTCGCGCCTGCGCAGAAAGCATCGGGCGGGGCGCACGGCGCGAAGCCGCGGGCCGATGTGGCGCGATTTCGCGCGCGTGTCGATGCCGCGTTGGGTGAAGCGCCTGCGCAGAAAGCGCTCTGGGGCATTCTGGTGACGGATCGCGACAGCGGCGAAATTCTGTACGAGCTCAACGCCGACCGTTTTTTTACTCCCGCATCGAACGCAAAAATCGTCACGACATCGCTGGCGCTTGCGACGCTCGGACCGACCTATCAATTTCGCACGACGCTGGAATCCGCAGGGCGGCTCGGCGCCGATGGGCGCTTGCTGGGCGATTTGATTTTTGTGGGGCGCGGCGATCCGGATCTCTCAAACCGGAAATTTCCGTACGCCGGAAAAGTGGAGCACGACGGGCCGGCCGAAAAAGTTCTGGCGCAGATGGCCGATGATGCCGTCGCCAAAGGCCTGAAAGAGATTGACGGCGATATCGTCGCGGACGATAGCTACTATCCTTACGATCCGTATCCGCCGGGATGGAGCGTGGGCGACCTTTACTTCACCTTTGGCGCGCCGGTGAGCGCGATTGCCTTCAATGACAATTCGATTACCGTGGAAATTAGTCCCGGCATTCGCGTCGGCGACCCTGCCAGCGTTACGGTTGAACCGGCTGCGGCGCTGGGAACATTTGGGCATGAATTGACGACGGGCGCGGCCGATGCCAAGCCTGAATTTGGCGTGGTGAGCCAGCCGGGACCACAATTTCTTTTGCTGCGCGGTTCGATACCATTAGGCCACTCGCCGATGAAACTGGATCTGGCGATGCCCGACCCGGCTGAGACGACCGCGCTAGCCTTGCAGCAGATTTTCGAAGCGCGCGGAGTGCGGGTCAGCGGCACAATTCGCGTGCGTCACGCGCCGCCGGCGGAAATTTATCCCGACGCGCCTGTGGTGCTGGGCCCCCCGCCGCTGCCGCGTGCCCCGGACACGATTGTTTTCGCCGTGCATATTTCTCCGCCCCTTTCTGAGATCGTACGCGTGACGAATAAAGTGAGCCAGAATTTGCACGCCGAATTGCTGCTGCGGGCGGTGGCGCACGAGAAAAAGGGGTTTGGAGTGACGGATGCAGGGATCTGGGTGGAGCAGGATTTTCTGAAGACGGTGGGAGTTGCAGATGGCGACGTGGTCTTCACGGATGGCTCGGGGCTTTCGCGCGACGATCTGCTGACGCCGCGAGCGATGGTGCAGCTGCTGCGTTACGATGCTGCGCAGCCGTGGGGCGCCGATTACATTGCCACGTTTCCGATTGCCGGCGTGGATGGAACGCTGGAAACGCGGCTGAAGGACACGGTTGCGGCCAGCCGGATCGAGGCGAAAACGGGGGCCCTGGATCACGTGCGGGCCATTTCCGGCTTTGCAACCACGTTACACGGCGAGCGATTGATTTTTTCCATTTTCGGAAACAACAATCCGCAGCGGGGGCATGACGCAACGGTCGCGGCCGATGCGATTGCCGTGGCCATGGTCGAACTTCTCGGTTCGCCTCCTCCGGCGCCGCACAAGCAAAAGAAATAGCGGTGCGCGAGACTGCCGCAACCGTTGGCCGTCACCCGCGCGCTGATTCCCACAGGCAACCGGGCTACAATAACTTCATCAACGAAATGTCGCATTGAGGGATCCGTGTCGCGCTCAGCAGCTCAAGTTCTGGAATTCGACCAACTGAAGGAAATTGTCGTTGGCTACACCACGTGTGTGCCGGGGCGGCGTGCGATCCAGGGTTTGGCGCTGCAGCACCAGGTTGCGGCGCTCGACGCGGAATTCGTGCTAGTAAACGAGGCCGTTGGTTACTTGCGCGCGGGGTCGGAGCTTGGCTTCGGCTCCTTTGCGGATCCCGAGCAGTGGCTCGCGCGACTCGCGGTTCCCGCCTCCGTGCTTTCAGTCGCCGAGTTTCTGGATGCGGGCTCGCTGCTGGACATTGCCAGCTCGCTGCGGCAGTTATTTAAAGCGGACGGCGCAAAGTATGCGCAGCTGGCGGCGCGGGCGGCGGCGCTCGGGGATTTTCGGCACCTGGCTACGGCGATCCGGCGCGCGATTTTGCCGAATGGCGAGATCAGCGACGACGCTTCACCGCAACTGCGACGCATCCGCACGGGCATCGCGCAAGGACGCGCGACGATTCGCCGTTCGCTGGAAAGCATTTTGCGGGCGCGCGGCGAGACGGGCGGCGTCGCGGGCGGCGAAGACTACGTCACCTTGCGCAACGACCGTTTCGTGATTCCAGTGCGCGCGTCGGATCGCCGCGGCGTCCCGGGCGTGGTGCATGGAGCGAGCGCTACGGGGCAGACCGTGTTCGTCGAGCCGCTGGAAGCGATTGATCTGAACAACCGGCTGGTGCAGCTTTCCGAAGAAGAGCTGGTCGAGATTGCGCGGATTCTGACGGAGCTTAGCGAGCGGTTGCGCGCGGAGCGCGCTGCGCTGGCTGCGGCGGCTGCGCAAATCGCGCATCTGGATTCTGTTTTTGCGCGCGCACGGTTTGCACGCGAGATTGATTGCGTGATGCCGGTCTTTCAGGAGGGGAATTCGCTGCGTTTGGATTCCGCGCGCAATCCCGTGCTGGAAGCGAAGCTGCGTCCGCTGGGGCGGAAGGCTGTGCCGCTTTCGCTCGAGCTGGGCGGCGATGAAACGGTGATGGTGATCAGCGGACCGAACACAGGGGGCAAGACCGTGGCGCTGAAATCCGTCGGCCTGGCGGCCCTTTCCGCGCAATCCGGAATTCCAGTGGCGGCGGAACGCGCGGAGATGCCGATTTTCGATCACGTGCTGGCGGATATTGGAGACGAACAGTCCATCGCGGCGGATCTTTCGACATTCTCCGCGCACATCGTGAATTTGAAAGCGATGCTGGACGTGGCGACCGAGCGCTCGTTGATTCTGGTGGACGAAATGGGCACCGGGACGGCTCCCGAAGAGGGTGCGGCGCTGGCCGTCGCGCTGCTGGAAGAATTTCGCGCGCGGCATTCGCTGACGATTGCGACGACACATCACGACCGCCTGAAGTCTTACGCATCGACAACGCCGGGGATCGTGAACGGGGCAATGGAGTTCGACGAAGAAAATCTGCGACCGACCTACCGGTTGCTCGTTGGCGTTCCGGGAACTTCCAGCGGTATTGAGATTGCGCGACGGCTTGGTTTGCCGGCGCGGGTGGTCGAGCATGCGCGCGCGAGTTTGACGCCCGAGTCGCGGGAGGCGCGCGATCTGATTGCTTATCTGCATCGCAGCCGCGATGAGATGGAGCAGATCAAGCGGCAGTCGCGCGAGGAATTGGCGCAACTGGAAGCGGAACGGAGATTGTTGCAGACGGAATGGGTGGAGCGGCAGAAAAAACGCATCGCCGGGCTGGAGCGAAATTTCCAGGAAACGCAGAAGAGGCTGGAAGCGGAGGTGGCGCGGCTGACAAGCGACATTCACGACCGAACGCTGCGCGCCCAGATCGAAAAGCAGTCCGGCAAACGGCTGGGGAAATTGGGCGCGGATGCGCGAGCAGATACGAACGCGGCGGTGGTGGAAACCCTGGCTGGATCCCAGGCCGATTTGGGCGTTTCGGTTCCGGCCGCAGGCAAACCCGTCGCGCCGGAGTTGCTTGCGCCGGGTCAGCGCATCGTCGTGAAAAATTTCAAGCAGCCGGTGATTTTTCGCCGTCACGATGGGCGCAATGCAGAGATTGAGGCCGGGCCGCTGCGCATGCGCATTCCGCTCAGTGATGTGCTCGCGATTGCGGAAGCAGCACAGGCTGCGAAGTCCAGTTCGGCCGGAGCGGGGAGATCAGCTGGAGTGACGGTCCACGCGCAACCGAGCGATGAACCCGTCGGCGATGAAATCAATGTGATTGGCTGCACGGTGGAGGAAGCCACCAAGCGCGTGGACAAGTTTATTGACCAGGCCGCGCTGGCCGGGAAACCGTCGGTGCGCATAATCCATGGTCACGGCATGGGCGCGCTGCGCCGCGGACTGGCCACATTCTTGTCCGCGCACCCGTTGGTCGAGAGTATTCATCACGAAGCTGCAGATCGCGGCGGAGAAGCCATCACGATCGCAGAACTGCGGGCTTAAGCTGGCGAAAACAAACAGGTGTAGAGTAAGAAGTCCTTAAGACAAATGGCGGAAGCGGGATCATTTGCGGATCGGGTCAAGCAGCAGGCGGACATTGTTCGCGTGATCGGCGAATATGTGCGTTTGAAGAAGAGCGGACAGAATTTCAGCGGGTTGTGTCCGTTTCATCAGGAAAAAACTCCGTCGTTCAGCGTTAGCGCGCTGAAGCAGATGTATTACTGCTTTGGCTGCGGGAAGGGCGGCGATGTTTTTCAATTTGTGATGGAGCTGGAGAAGGCGCCCTTCCCGGAAGCGGTGCGCTCCGTCGCGGAAAAGTGCGGGATCGCGATTCCCAAGCCGCGCGAGCGTTCGCCGGAGGAACGCAGGGAAAATCAGCAGCGTTCGGCGCTGGTGGATATGCACCGGGAGGCAGCGGCTTTTTTTGCGCGCCACCTGCTGCAGACGCCAGAAGGAAAAGTGGCGTACGCGTATCTAGAAGACCGCGGGTTGAATCGCGAAGCGGTGACGCGTTTTGGTCTGGGATTCGCGCCGTCGACGGGCGATGCTCTGGCGCGATTTCTGAAACAGAAATATCCCGACAATATTCTGGAAGTTTGCGGACTCGTGGGGCGCGATCCGAGTGGACGTTTCTACGATCGCTTTCGCCGCCGCATCATGTTCCCCATTTCGAATGAAGCCGGGAAAGTCATCGCCTTCGGCGGCCGCGCCATGGGCGACGACATGCCGAAGTACATGAACTCGCCGGAGACGCCGATCTATTCCAAGAGCGGAGTGCTCTATCACCTGGACCGCGCGAAAGAAGCGCTGCGGCAGAGTGATTTTGCGGTTTTGGTGGAAGGATACATGGATGCGATTGCCGTGGCGCGGGCTGGTGTGGGCAATGTTGTGGCGAGTTGCGGCACGAGCCTTGCAGAGCCGCAGAGCAAATTGCTTGCGCGGTTCACGCGGCGCATCGTGGTGAATTACGATCCGGACACCGCGGGACAGGCTGCGACCGAGCGTTCGCTGGTGTTGCTGCTGGAGAAAGAATTTGATGTGCGCGTGCTGGCGCTGCCGAGCGGCGCTGATCCGGACAAATTCATCAAACAACAAGGCGGCGAAGCGTATAAGAAATTGCTGACCCAGGCTCCGCCGTATCTGGATTATCTGATCGGCCGCGCGCGGTTGATGGATCGGACCACGGCGGCGGGAAAAGTGGCTGCGCTGAATTTTCTGATGCCGTACGTGCAGCGGCTGCCGAACCGGCTGTTGCGTTCGGAATGGGCCACGCGCATCGCTTCGGAATTACGCGTGGACGAACCCGTGCTGCGCGCGGCGCTGCGTCGCGCCGCAGACGAGCGGCGCAGCGAAGTAAAACCCAAGGCGGAGTTGCTGACGCCGGCTGTGAAACGCGCCGAGCGGCAATTAATTCGGATGCTGTTCGAAGCCGAGGAGTTCCGCGAGAAGCTAGCGCATGAAATTGCTTCGGGCGATTTGCACCGCGGCCTCGAGACGCGAAACATTTTCCAGGCCCTGGTCGTCGCTATCGCGGCCGGGCAAAAACCAGACGCGGCAGCCCTGGCCGCGACGCTTGACGACAAGGATCGCCGGCTCTTCTTCGAAATCCTTTTTGAAACGCTGCCGGAGGGCGCCTGGGAAGACGCCCAGAGCTGCCTGGGTTTTCTGCGCCACCGGCCGGTCGCACAAGAACTGACGGATTTGCAAAGGCAGATCGAGGCGAACCCGGCGGCCGATGAACTGAAAAGATTGGTGATTCGCAGGATGGAACTGCTGCGGCTGCTGTCGCGCGAGCGCGAGCCGGAGGCGGGCAAAATCCTTCCCGAGCAGTAACTTACGGCGCATCGTTGACGTTAGCGAGGGTGATATTGTATATTTGTAGGGTTTTGGAGGAAACGGGCGGCACGTTTCGCGCATCGTATAGATGTACAAGAACAGGCGCGGGCGTGGCGGCACGGGCGCGGAATCGGCGACGGGTTCGAAAGTTCGTTCTAAAAAACCGTTTAAATGCAGCTAATTTGCAGTGCGCCGGGGTGTCTCACCACGGCGGCTTTGCATTTTCCGGACCTGTTTGCGCGCATCGCCTGACCTCTGCGAGGGAGGAAGTGTGACGGTAGCCTTAGAGGAAAAATACGATCAGGTACGGCAACTCATCGCCATGGGCAAGGAACGCGGTTACTTGCTCTACGATGAGGTGAACGATATTTTGCCGCCCGAGGTGCACTCCTCGGAAGAAATTGACGATTTGCTCTCGACGTTTGAGCGCTACGGGATTGATGTGTATGAAGACCTGGCGAGCGCGAAAGTGGCGCTGGCGGCCGCAGATGCGTCGGATTCCCCCGAGCCGCCCAAAGATACCGAAGCGGTTGCTTCCGAAGACGGCGAACTGGATCTGACTCCGGGATCTCTCGAGAAGACTAACGATCCTGTGCGCATGTACTTGCGCGAGATGGGCACGGTGCCGCTGCTGACGCGCGAAGGCGAAGTGGCGATTGCCAAGCGCATCGAACGCGGACAGCTTTTGGTGCTGAAAACGATCACGCGCGCTCCGTTGATTCTGAAAGAGCTTCTGCAGGTGGGCGAAGATCTGCGCAATGGCTCGCGTTCCATCAAGGAAATCGTTCAATTCGACGACGAAGAACTCACCGAAGAAAAGATTGAAGCGAAAACCAAGGAAACGCTGAAGCAGATCGACCGCGTGGCCAAGCTGTATTTGCTGGCGCTGAAGCAGGCATCGAAGCTGGGCAATATGGCGAAGTCCAAGAAGCGCCCGTATCTGCGCGCGCGTTACGCACTGGCTCGCACGCGCGTTGAGATGTCGAACCGCATGCGCGAGCTGGAGTTCAATCCGCTTGAGAAGAAACGGCTGATCGAAAAAATCCGGCAGACGGTGGAGCGCGTGCATTTCCTCGAGCGCGAAATCGTGAAGCTCGAGCGGCGCGTGGACGCTTCCAAGGCGGACGTGCAGGCGGAAGCACGCAAGGACCTGCGTGCGCGCAAGCAGGAGCTGGCGGAAATCGAATTGGCAAGCGAAGTGAGCCCCACGGAGCTGAAGCGCGGCTTACAGGTGATTCTTCGCGGCGAAGCGGAAGCGGAACAGGCGAAAAAGGAATTAATCGAAGCGAACTTGCGCTTGGTCGTTTCCATCGCGAAGAAATATACCAACCGCGGCTTGCAGTTCCTCGATTTGATTCAGGAAGGCAACATCGGGTTGATGAAGGCCGTGGATAAGTTCGAATGGCGCCGCGGTTACAAGTTTTCGACCTACGCGACCTGGTGGATTCGCCAGGCAATTACGCGCGCGATTGCCGATCAGGCCCGCACCATCCGTATTCCGGTGCACATGATCGAGACGATCAATAAGCTGGTGCGCACGCAGCGGCAGTTGGTGCAGGAGCTGGGACGCGAGCCGACTTCGGAAGAAATTGCCAAGCGCATGGATATTCCTGTCGCGAAGGTGCGCAAGATTTTGAAGATCGCGCAGGAACCGATTTCGCTGGAGACCCCGATCGGCGAGGAAGAGGATTCGCATCTGGGGGATTTCATCGAGGACAAGGCAGTGGTCTCGCCTTCGGACGCGGTGATCAACCTCAGTTTGAAGGAGCAGACTTCTTCTGTGCTGAAAACGTTGACGCCGCGCGAAGAGAAAGTGATCAAGATGCGGTTTGGGCTGGATGACGGGAGCGAGCACACGCTGGAAGAGGTGGGGCAGTCGTTCGCTGTGACGCGCGAACGCATCCGGCAGATTGAAGCGAAGGCGTTGCGGAAATTGCGGCATCCTTCGCGCTCGCGCAAGCTGCGGGCATTCCTGGAAGGCTCCGCGAACGATTATTAAGCGCGATGCGGCAGGGGCGAATCTGGCATCGCCCCTGCCGTGGCCGGGCTATTTTTCCGGCACTTGGCGCAGAAACGAGCGGTCCTCGATCAAAACGCACCCTGATTTTTCCATCCTGCGAACGTTTTCCACTGCATCGGCGTCGGCCAGCAAGTTGTCCCGGTATATTTCGTATGCAGCGAGGCTTCGAAAATCGATCAGCGCCAAAGCGAAGTTCGTCGGTCCGGCGATTTTTGTCGGTAAGTAGTACCCGACGAGCGTTCCGCCGCAGCGCTTGATAGGCTCTGGGAATCGGCGCGCGTAGTCCTCGAAATCAGCCAACTTGCTGATGTCCAACGTATAGCGAATGCACAGCATTATCATCCCAATCTCCTTGTTGCCATTTAAGCGATGCCCTTGGCGCGATGATCGTTTGGTTTCAGCGAGAGAAGAATAGGCAGGCGTGAATCGTCGCGATCGCCTAGCGTTCCAGCATTTCCTGCAGGCGATTCAGCGCTTCGAACCAGTGCTTCTTCATCTTGGCGCATTCTTGCGAATTTTCAAGCTTCATGTGGTCCACTGCCATCTGGCTTTTTCCTTGGCCCTTGGCGTAGAAATTCACGCTGAGGCGGCTGGCGCCACCATTCCATTTTGCACGCAGGGATTTGTTACGCGTGGCGGTGGTGATTTCGATTGCTGCGCCGGGTAGCCAGCGCTGGCGGAGCTTTTCGTCGGTCCAGA
This sequence comes from Candidatus Acidiferrales bacterium, assembly GCA_035602855.1. Taxonomy (GTDB): domain Bacteria; phylum Acidobacteriota; class Terriglobia; order Acidiferrales; family UBA7541; genus Palsa-295. Next base: position 4,715 of record DATNLN010000101.1, on the reverse strand, counting down.
CGTTATAAAGTTTGCCCAGCGGGACACTGAGCGTGCGGCTGCCGGAGGCGGCGAATTCGCCATCGCACTTTTGAAATTTCTGGCGCAGGCCGCGGTCGTGCTCGTACGGGACGGCGATCATCTGTCCCCACCACGGGCCGACTTTGTGCTCCGTGTTGAGGTAGACGGAAATGTCCTGGTGGCGCATTTTTTTCGCGCCAGCTTTGTCCAAGATCTTGAACCATTCCGGCCAGCTCTTCCCGGTTCTTGCCTTCACTGCCGCATCGCTCATGCGTTTTGCTTCGCGTGGTTTCTTCATTTTCCTGACCCCTGCAGCTAATTCTGCTGCTGCGCGGTGGACCAATTCACCGCGGAGCCATATTCGTAGACGAGTTGCGCGCCGCGATCGGCGCCGATGGTGAGCAGCAGGCCGAGCACGACCAGGCCCAGCAGCAACACCTTGCGCAGATGCGGCGGGAAATCCTTGCGCAGGAAGTATGCGAAGCTGCACAAGGCGATCGCCAGGCTGGTGGCGATGAGCATCAGCGTTTCATGAATTCCCACGGCCCGTTGCGCCATGCCGGGCGCCACGGAATTTTGCGCCGCCAGGCCTGTAATCACTGTGATGATCGCCGCCAAGGTGCCCATATAAAGCAGGCGCGAAGCCGTGCGCTGCAATTCGTCGCTTGCGCGCCAGACCGCCGCGATTTCGAACAGCAGCGCGCCGAGCCACAGCACGATGGGAAAATGCACGAACATCGGATGATAGTTCAGCGCCGCTTTTAGCCCGGGGAGCATGGCAGCGTCCCTCCTTGCGTGGATCGCAGGTGCAGGAAACGCATTATGTGACAAACGCGCGCCGGGGTAAACGAAGTATAATGCGCGCGCTTGGAGGCGGGTTTTGTGGAATCGCAAGGCGCGAGCGGAGGCACGGTTGTGATGCGCACGATCCGTGCAGGAATTTTTGTGCTGGTCGCGCTGCTGGTGTTGATCATCCTAGCCGTCGTCGCGATCGGCGCATTCCTGCCCCAGCAGCACATTTCCACTCGCGCTGCGCAATTCCACCAGCCGCCCGACGCGATTTGGCAGGCGATTACGGAGTACGCGAAATTTCCTGTCTGGCGCAAGGACGTGACGCGCGTCGAGATGCTTCCGCCGGTGAACGCGAAACCATCCTGGCGCGAGTTTGACAATCATGGTGGATCGATTCCATACGAAGTGATGGTGATGGTGCCGCCGCGAGTTTTGGTGGTGCGGATTGCCGATCCGAAGCTGCCTTTTGGCGGGACGTGGACTTACGAAATCTCGTCCCTGAAGGACGGCAGCTCGCTGCTGCGCATTACCGAGGCTGGCGAAATCTATAATCCGATATTTCGCGTTGCCGCGCGGTTCGTGCTGGGTTATTCGCGGACGCAGGAGCAATATCTACAGGCCCTGGGCGCGAAATTCGGCGAGCCCGGGACGGTCGAAAAATGACTCCCGGCCGAAAAGTGACGAAAACTTCAACAAAATTGCGGGTGCTGGAGCGTGATTATTCGCATCGGCTGCTGATTGACAAGCTGGGAGTGAAGCCGGGGCAAAAGATCGCGGCGCTGGGAGTGGAGAGCGCGGAATTTCTGGCCGAGCTGGCCGGGCGCGTGCCGGAGTATTCCCGCGGGAAGCGCCTAAACGGAGCGGACCTAATTTTTTTCTCTGCGGAAGCGATCGCAGACCTGGCGCAGTTGAGTTCGCTCGCGCGCTCGATTCAGAAAAACGGCGCGATTTGGGTGGTGTACCCCAAGGGCCAAAAACACATCCGCGAAATTGACGTGATCACCGCAGGCAAGTCCGCCGGGCTCACCGACAACAAGGTGTGCAGCTTCTCCAGCACGCACACGGCTTTGCGTTTTTGCATTCCCGTTGCGAAGCGTTGAGCACTGGATCCGCCGCAGCAAGCGTTCAGTTCAAATCACGACTTCGTGGTATGTCGCGCAGGCTGGAATTTGGCGCTGGGGGTTATCGCCGTCGTAAAAAACAGCGACGAGCATGCCTTCGAACAGTTTTTGCGTGTAGTCCAAGCCGATGCCCTTATGCCTGGCGCCTTGAAAATCCTCGAATTCGTATTCGACGGACGATGAGCCTTTGTCGCCTCTCCACTGCCTCAGCACCGTCGCCAGCGCAACTTCGCCGTTCTCCAGCAGATCGCATTCGCGTACTTGCGAGCGCCACATCGTAAAAGGAAGGAATAGCAGAAGCGCGACGATGGCGGCGATGACCCAATCCCCGGGTGTAAAGAAGACGATCGAATGCTTGCGCACCCAAATCGTGTACAGATGTAGGCCGAAGATTGCTGCAAAACCCAGAACCCCCAGAAGCGCGAGCGGAAAACTGATGCGTCCGCGTGTGGCCATGCGGATTTCGCGCGGGCGCGAAGTTCGGAGCAGAGCCCGTTGCTGCGCGCTCGGTTCGACGACCGCGCCGCCGGAATTTGCAGTGGCGGCCGGTGATGGAGCAAGCGAATTGTGCGGCACGGAGGCGGCACGGTTCGCCGGCGCCTCAAGCGCCTGCAGCCTCGCGAGGCTGCGCCGCGAGACCCAGTAGTTGATGAGAAGCCCGACAGCGGGGAAAACGATGAAGATCGCGATCTGATACGGATTGCGGAAATGCCAAAAGTGAATCATGAAAAAAACGAAGCCGCCCGTCAGGAAGATGCCGACGGGGATGAAATTCAGGCCGGAGCGGACATCGACGAGAGCCGCGTTGCGATTCCAGCCGCAATGGGGGCAATAGGGTTTATTGCCCGCAAACCGCGTGGCGCCGTGGCAGAGAGGACAGGGCGGTGCAACCATATAAAATGGTAGCTTAATTTTTCGCCGCGCCTAGCGCGTACGGCTATCATGTTTCCATGGCGACAAGCCTTGAAGTGCGTGGACTGACGGTGGAGCTGCCGACGCCGAGCGGCTGGGTGCGGCCTGTGAATGATGTTTCGTTCACGCTGGCGGAAGGCGAGACGCTGGGGATTGTGGGGGAATCGGGGTCAGGCAAGACGATGCTTTCACTGGCGCTGATGGGATTGGAGCCGCACGGCGCGCGGCACACGGGCGAGGCGTGGTTGAATTTGCGCGGCGGCGACGCCGGCGGCAAGAATGGCGGCGCGCGAAACGCAACGCGCGAAAATTTGCTCGGAATTTCGCAGAACGAAATGCGCGAGCTGCGTGGCCGCGAGATCGCCATGATTTTTCAGGAGCCGATGACCGCCCTCAATCCCGTGATGCGCATCGGTGCGCAAATTGAAGAAGCAATTCGCGTTCACGACGCGCGCTGTTCATCCGCGGAAGCTCGAAGCCGCGCCGTTGAAGCGCTCAAGCTAGCCTCAGTACCCGAGCCAGCGCTTCGCGCGCGCCAGTATCCGCACCAGCTTTCCGGCGGATTACGCCAGCGCGCCATGATCGCCATGGCGCTCGCTGCAGGGCCGCGGGTCCTCATCGCCGATGAACCCACCACAGCGCTCGACGCCACCGTGCAAAAGCAAATTCTAGAGTTGCTCGGGCGCCTGCAGCGCGAACTCGGCCTCGCCATGATTTTCATCACGCACGACCTCGGCGTTGTCGCGCAGATCGCAGGGCGCGTCGCAGTCATGTACGCGGGCCGGATCATCGAAGAAGGGCCCACCCACGAAATTTTGCACCAGCCCGGCCACCCTTACACCGCGGGCCTGCTGCGCGCCGCGCCGCGGCTAAAGCGCGGAACTCTCACGCCGATTCCCGGCTCGGTGCCTCCGCTCGACGCGTTGCCTCCGGGCTGCGCATTCGCGCCGCGCTGCGAATTTCATCGCGCTGAATGCGATATCGCTGTGCCGGAGTTGGCAGCCGCGTCGCCAGATCACCACGCTCGTTGCATCCTGGTCTCCGAAGTCGTCGCTCCATGAGCGCGCAACCTATTCTTGTCGCGCGAAATTTGCGCAAATCCTATCCCGCCGCAACCAGTGCGTTCGGCGCTCCCGGGAGTCGCGGCGTGGCCGTGGACGGCGTTAGCTTCGAGCTCGAGCGCGGCGAGACGCTCGGCATCGTCGGAGAATCGGGATGCGGCAAGACGACGCTTGCGCGTATGCTGCTGCGCCTTATCGAGCCGGACACAGGCGAACTCGAATTTCGCGGTGAGAATTTTCTCGCGGCGCACGGAAGCAAGCTGCGCGCTATGCGTCGCGGAATTCAAATGGTCTTTCAGGATCCCGCTGGCTCGCTCAATCCGCGAATGCGCATTGGCGCCATCGTCGGCGAACCGCTTGCCATTCACGAGCCGCAACTCTCGCGCCCCGAACACCTCACGAGAATTATCGAAACGCTCGCGACGGTCGGTCTCGACGCCGATTCCCTAAAGCGCTTTCCCCATGAATTTTCCGGCGGCCAACGCCAAAGAATCGGAATCGCCCGCGCGCTCATCATGCGGCCTGATGTAGTCGTCGGCGATGAGCCCGTCTCCGCCCTCGACGTCTCCGTCGGCGCGCAGATTCTCGAGCTCCTCGCCCGCCTTCAACGCGAGCTGAATCTCACCTACATCCTGATTTCCCACTCCCTGCCGGTAGTAGCTCAATTGGCCACCCGCGTAGCCGTAATGCGCGCCGGCCAATTCGTCGAACTCGGCCCCGCCGCCCAAGTCCTAATGCAACCGCAGGATCCGTACACCCAGTCTCTGGTAGCCGCCGTCCCCGAAATCCCCGCCTAGCGCAACCTTCTCTCACTCGCCGCAACTCTCAC
>DATNLN010000086.1:0-3770 GCA_035602855.1 Candidatus Acidiferrales bacterium | reverse complement strand
CGATTTCGAGAAGAGGTTTTGGCCGAAGTGGAAGGCTGGCGTCGATCGTCGCGGCAGGGAGTATTGGAGCTGGGGTGCACGCGTCCTGATTTCTGCACGGATGATCGCTCCGAGTCTGGACATGTTGTCCGACCTGCGCGTTAACCAGTGGATCGCGCATTTGCCCGAGGATCACCCGCTGGCACAACAACACACGTCGCTCTTGCAAGCCACTAATTCGATCACATGGACTTCAGCTCACAGCCGCCAGCTGGCGGTTTCGAATGGACTGCGGATTCTACTCGTGCGCGGTTATGACCGTCTCCACCATATAAAGGATGACGATCTGAAGTTGCTGGCGGTTCGCTGGTCGAAGGGGACCGACGCGCTCGATGCTGCACTCTGCTCACTCGGCGTGTTTTCTCGGACACCGAAGCGAGGGTCTGCCCGCCACGGCAGAAGACAGCGGATGACGGCGTCGGAACTGGTCGAGAACGCCGGCGTGCCGGATCGTTTCCGGCAGATCATGATTCTGTATCTGGAAACGTATGAAGCGCGCGTCAGCGATGTCTATCGGACGATGCGACATAAAGTCATTGCCCTCGCACATTTTTGGCGATTCATCCGGGATCGGCACCCCGACGTTAAGCGGTGCTCCCAGATTCTGCCGCGTCATGTCCGCGACTACATCCCGCATGCGATCAGGCGCGCTCGCGAGGTACAGCGGGGTCCTGGTGCCGGCGACGAAGTGCGTCCAACTGCACATAGCTGGCTGGTGGACCTGCGCGTTTTCTTCTCCGACATCTGCGCCTGGGCAACCGAACCCGACTCTCCCTTCAAGCGTTTTGCTCCGCGCACGATTCCAGCGACGCGCCACACGTTTCTCGGGTACGGTTTCGACAAGGCACGCGAACGCACCCGAGCTCGCATCACAGCGACGGTACTTGATCTCGAACGAGAGATGCCGAAGATTCGCGCCTTCGCTCTTCAGCAGTGGAAAGCTGCTGTAGAAGCGCCGAAGGTCGCAACCACGCGCGGCTATCCGTGGTCCGATGAGGTGGACACGTTCTGGGATTGGGCGCTGCTGGAACTGCTCGTGCAGAGCGGCTTGCGCATCGAAGAGGCGAGCGAACTGACCACGTTCGACATTCTCAAGCGAAAGATGCCCGACAGCCGCATCTATTATCTCCTACACATCAAGCCGTCGAAGTTTGATCGCGCTCGCGTCATCCCCATCGGCGATGGGCTCGGTCGAGTCCTGGCGGAGATCATCCGATACGTAAAACGCTTCTACAACAGCGAGTCGGTTCCGGTTTGCGATCATTGGGACCTGCAAGAGAAGCGTCCTCGCCCTCCAGCGCCATACTTGATCCAGGGTATTCGCCATCCCAGCACCGCTGGTATTCAGACTATTCGCAGTCGCATCCGCGAGATCTCGATCGACGCTGGAGCTCGCCGCGCAAACGGCTCTCCTCTCGTGCTGCTGCCACACGATTGCCGGCGCGTCTTTGCATCCGAACATTTGAACAACAACACGCCTGTGCACATCATTCAAGCGCTGCTCGGTCACGCCTCTCCCGACACCGTGATGATCTACGCCAAGCTCTACCCCAGTCAGCTCATCGAGGAGTATCGCAAGACCGTGCGCAGTCTCTATAACGCCTACTACGGCGAAGACGGACTGAAAAACCCGACGGCGGAAGAATGGGCCGCCTTCGCGGCGAGCTGCAACCTGCGCGATATGGGCACGCACCTTTGCGCTTTGCCCACCGGAGAGCATTGCCCAAAGGGATTGATCTGCCTTGGCTGTGCCCATGCGCAGCCGAAGAAAAGTGCCGTGCCGATCTTTCGGCGAATGCTGGCCAGCCACGAGCGCAGCCTCGTGGCTGCGCGAGGTCACAGCGAACCGGCCGGACAGATCGCGGCCCGCGAGATGGAGATTGTCAGGATCAAGGGAGCATTGCAGAGAGCAGAGGAACTAAGCGATGATGTGGCTGCGGCTATCGAGGAATCTGTGTGAGTGGCGGTGGCTCATTGTAGACCGGGCAACGGTGGCACTGTTCGTTGCGGCAGCGGCTCTCTGCGGCATGTGTCTCCCAACTCCGCCCCAGCATCCGACTGGTGCGCTCACAATCTTCGATTCCGATCCCAACCACATCTGGAATCGGACTTACACCTGTCTCTTTGTCCGGCAGAGCACCGACGGTAAGGAATACGGCGCGGACGCGCTTGATCCATTGCTATGGAACAATACCCGACACCTATTGACGGGAAACTCGCATCGCCGAGCGCTCGCTTGCCTCGACGAGTTTCTTCGCAGTCACGGCGAGCGCGCGGTGGAAGATCCGTTGAAACGTGCGATCCTGCAACGCGATCTGTGGGCAGTCTTTGACTGGACGGCAAGCAATGACGATCTGCCCGAGCAGCGTCGCGAGTTAGAAAGCCGGTTAGCCGTAGCGATTCATCGCCTGGCGCTTACACCGGAACAGATCCGTGCGTTGCCTGACACCTACGACGCTGCTGTCGCCACACACCGGTTCGCATCCGCCTACGATCCTCGCAATCCGGGAGAACCGTTTCTGCCAACCGATTTGTTCCGTCCCGACGGGCCGTGGGTCTGTCTCAGTGCGCATTCTGGAGAGCCAACTGCGCTCCAGCACTTTTACTTTTCTGGTCGCTCCCGTTTTCTAGTCTTCATGAGACTGCCTGGTGGGCGTGACGCCACACTCGCATACATCGAAAGGCTGCGCTCTTCTGGTCAACCCCCGCTGCTCGGCGATTTCCTGAATCTGGCTTTGCCGCAGTTTCCTGTTGGAACTCATGTGGCATTGGTGCGGCAGTTGATAGTAGTCGACAGCACAGGCAAGATGGTTCCCACGAAGTTAACTGAGAGTGTGCAGCTGCGTGTCTACCATGCGATCACTCCCGGAAAACGGTACATGAACTACATCAATGGTCCATCCAGCCACGACCAGGATCTCTTTGAGTTCAGGATGAGCCGACCTGAGCTATTTGCGGGACGTAATGGCGGTCTGGTCGCGGTCGGACCCACCGAAACCGAGTTCGCCACCTTCAACAGTCATGGAATGGACGCTTTCGACTCAGCTTCCCCTATGGACGGACAGAACGTTGTTCTGAAACGTTGCGCCGGTTGTCATTCTGATTCGGGGATTCACTCGGTCCAGAGCCGCACGCGCTGGATGACACAGCCGGCCGGCACTGGCGGGCACGCGAACGATAGCGAGGCAATCGCCTGGGAAACCGATGTGACGATCGCGCGCAAGGCACAGCAGCCCGAGTTCAAGCTGCTGCAAATGTTGTGGCAGGACATGCGCGACTGACTTGATAAACTCAGAAGCTAGCTATCGAGGGGACTCCTTAGAATGGCACAGGCGGAATCCATCGGGCGCGCAGAGGCTCAGCCGCAAATCACGAGATAATCGATCGAACACATAGACGGCCCGGAAGCCATACACACTGGGCTGATTCTCTTTGGCGTCTTCGGTCTGTTCTTCGCTGGCATTATTCTTACGACGGTTGCCGGCCATGGGAGCCAGAATGAAAATGCCCTTCTCGCCACGCCGGACGAAGCGGCCAAGCGAGTTCCAAGTGCGAAATCCGGCAACGTTGGTCGCATCCGGTTTCTGCCTCGCAATCAGCATAATGTTCCCAAAGCTGTAATTGCGAAATTTGGCCATGGCCGCGAGATACTGCATGAGCACTGCACTGTGCCCGGACTCCAGGGCCGCCACGAGGAAATCCACGGCCTCTTTGGTTCGTTGGTTGACTTC
>DATNLN010000084.1:0-19795 GCA_035602855.1 Candidatus Acidiferrales bacterium | reverse complement strand
TGGCGCACGCCTGGGCCGCCTCATCCTGCTCGACGACATCACCCAGCGCGTTCGCTTGGAAGACCAGATGGTCCAGACCGAAAAGCTCACCTCGCTCGGCCTGCTCGCCGCCGGCGTGGCGCACGAAGTGAATACGCCGCTCGCGGTGATTTCCAATTACATTCAAATGCTCGCCAAGCAGATTCCCGCGGACGACCCACGCCAGAAAACCATCGAGCGCATCGTGAAACAGACGTTCCGCGCCAGCGAAATCGTCAACAATCTGCTGAACTTCTCGCGCACCGGCGCGGCTGAATTCATCGAAGTGGATATCAACCACGTGCTCGAGGAAACTCTCACCCTGGTGCAGCATCCCTTCAAAACCGCGCAAGTGAACGTGGTCAAGAACTACAACGAACAATTGCCGCCGGTGCTCGGTTCCATCACCCGCCTGCAGCAAGTGTTCCTGAACCTTTTCATGAACGCGCGCGACGCCATGCCGCAAGGCGGCCTGCTCGAAGTTCGCACCGGAGCGCAGAACGGCTCGGTGGAAATCGAAGTCACAGACACGGGCTCGGGGATTTCTCCCGAGCACCTGCACCGTATTTTCGATCCATTCTTTACCACCAAGGCCACCGGGCGGGGCACCGGGCTGGGTCTTTCGGTGAGCTACGGCATCATCAAAGAGCACGCCGGCAAAGTCGACGTACGCTCAACTCCAGGCAAAGGCACTTCTTTCCGCCTGGAATTTCCCGTAGCCAGGAAAGCCGTCCATGCCTAGAGGTTCGATTCTTGTTGTTGACGATGAAATAGAAATTAGGGAAGGTCTGGAAGCTCTTCTCACTTCCGAAAGTTTTCAAGTCACGCTGGCGGAAACAGGCGAAGCCGGCCTGCAGAAACTTGAAGATCAGCCCTTCGATCTGATGCTGCTCGACGTCAGCCTGCCCGATCGCAACGGCCTGGAATTGCTGCGCGAAATTCGCCGCCGCGATCCGCAGCTCTCCATCATCTTGATCACCGCGTTCGGCTCGATCGACATGGCCCGCGCGGCGTTCAAGGGCGGCGCGCAGGATTTCATCACCAAGCCTTGGTCCAACGACGAATTGATCGCGCAGATCTCTGTTGCGATCGAGGGCCGCCGCCTGCGCGATGAAAACGTGCAGCTGAAGCGCGCTTTGAAGCAGCGCTACAATTTTCCCAACATCGTCGGCAAGAGCGACAAGATGCAGGCCGTGTTCGACCTGGTCACACAGGTTGCGCCCTCTCGCTCGACCGTCCTGATCTCCGGCGAAAGCGGCACCGGCAAAGAAGTCATCGCCAAAGCCATCCATTCCGCTTCGACGCGCGCGGACAAAGCCTTCATCCCCATCAATACCGGTTCGATTCCCGTGGACTTGCTCGAATCGCAGCTTTTCGGCCACGTGAAGGGCGCGTTCACCAGCGCGGTCGCGTCAAAAAAAGGCCTCTTTGAAGTGGCGGACCAGGGCACGATTTTCTTTGACGAAATTTCCACCATCGGCCCCGAAACCCAGGCCAAACTCCTGCGCGTGATTCAGGAACGGGAATTCATGCGCCTGGGCGGCACCGAAACCATTAAAGTGGACGTCCGCATCCTGGCCGCCTCGAACGAAGATCTCAGCAAGCTGGTGCGCGAAGGCCGCTTCCGCGAGGATTTATTCCATCGTCTCAACGTCATCTCTCTGCACCTTCCGCCGCTGCGCGATCGCAAGGAAGATATCCCGCTGCTCATCGATCGCTTCCTCGGGCAGTTCTGCACGGACAATGGCAAGCCGCCGCGTCTTTTTACCCACGGCGCCATGAAACTGCTGATGGATTACGATTGGCCCGGCAACGTTCGCGAACTGGAAAACGTAGTCGAACGCGCCGTCGTCCTCTCGACCCAGGAAGCCATGGACGCGGACATTCTCCCGGAAAGCGTTCGCACGCGTGAAATCGTTCGCGGCGTCCGCTTGCAGCTTGCGGAATTTTTGCCGCCGCTGCCCGGACAAGTGGGCGCGCCGGGCACTGCGCCCTCGCTGTTCGAAATCCTGGAAGAAGTCGAACGACGCATCATCGTGGACATGCTCGAGCGGACCAACTGGAATCAGACCGAAGCTTCCGAGCGCTTCCAGGTTCCGCTCTCCACGCTGAACCAAAAAATCAAGCGCCTGGGCATCGAAACCCGTCGCCGCAGCCTGGCTCCACGCAGCACCGGAGCCTTCGGCGAAGACCCAGCCGAATTCGCCGCGGGAAAATAGCCATCCGCCCTCTACGCGCACGCTGACAGCACCGCACCGCGCAGATCCCTCTGCAGCAGGGCCCTCTGCCTCAGCGCTCCCTCGCAGGCACCAGTTTTTCTTCGTTGCGAACCCCAGAGCACCGGCTCCGCTCCGCAGTGTTGTTAGCAGCGCGCCCGGTGATATCATCTGTCGCCGGAGCAGAGCATTCAGCGCAGCGAGTGTTTCCCGCGCGCACACGGGCGCGTTGCAGTGGACAGGCCGGACTTGCGCCGAAATGCAGCACGCACAAGGAGCGGTTCCCTTCCGCTGAAGAATGCCGTCGCTTACCGGAATCCCATCTCCTCCAGACGAACCCCTGCGTCGCCAGCTGGGCCTGGGTTCGGCCGCCGCAGTCGTCGCCGGCGAAGCCATTGCCGTCGGCATTTTCCTCACGCCCGCGGGCATGGCCAAATCCTTGGCGTCTCCCTTCTGGCTGCTCATCGTCTGGCTCGCCGTCGGCGCCATGACGCTCAGCGGCGCGCTCTGCTTCGGCGAATTGGCCGGCCGTTTCCCGAGCGCCGGCGGAGCTTACGTCTACCTGCGCGAGAGTTTCGGCCCCCTCACCGCTTTTCTCTATGGCTGGACGAACTTGTTAGTCCTGGATCCTGGACTCACTGCTGCATTCGCGGTGGGATTCGCCGCCTATGCCGCATATATTTTTCATTGGCCGCCCTGGATCGTAAAAATCGCAGCTCTGGTCGCCATCTGGGCGATCTGCGCCCTGAATATTTTCAGTACGCGAATAAGCGCGGGCTTTCTGCGCTGGATTACCTGGCTGAAATTCGCCGTGCTCGCGACTCTCACGGTTTGGGCGCTGGTATTTCGCCTCGGCTCATGGTCGAATTTCGTACCCTTCGTCGCGCAGCGTTCCGGTGCATTGCCACTAGCGCCGGCGCTGGGCGCCGCCTTGATCGGCGCGTTCTTTTGCTTTGGCGGCTGGTGGGACGCCGCCAAGATTGCCGGAGAAGTGCGCGATCCCGGCCGCACCTTTCCGCGCGCTCTGGCTCTGGGCGTGGTTGCCGTCACCGCCGTGTACATCGTCATCAGTGCCGTTTTCATTTATCTGGTGCCCATCGAAAAGGTCGCATCCGACGGCACCTTCGTCGCCCAAGCGGGTGAAGTCCTGTTTGGCCCGGCGGGCGGCATTGTTTTTGCCGCGATCGTCATCCTCTGCGTGCTGGGTAGCCTGGCAGCTTTTATTATGTCCGCGCCGCGCGTGTATTACGCGATGGCTCGCGACGGCCTGTTTCTGAGATCGGTGGCCCGCCTTCACCCGCGCTTCGGCACGCCCATGCGCGCCATCCTGGTGCAGGGCGCTATCGCCTCGGTTCTGGTCGAGCTCGGCTCGTTCGAACAGATCATCGCGTATTTCTTTTTCGTCGCAGTCCTTTTCCTGGGTCTTACCGTGGCGGGTCTGTTTATCATTCGCCGCAAACCGCGGCAGAGGGAAACCATCCTCCCAACCGTCGGCTATCCCTTCACGCCGATTGCGTTCCTGGCCTTGGTGGGTATCATGTTAGTTCTGCTCGCCGCGCACAGCCCGCGCGAAGCCGCGCTCGGTTGCGCTGTGGTGCTGGCGGGCTGGCCTGTGTACAGCTGGGTCCGGCCAACTGAAAAATAATTCGCCCGACGTAGGGCGCAAAGGGAGCCTTCGATGTCTAGCGATGAAAAGCGTCCACCGCACAACGCAGGCGCGCGCCCCGATTCTGCAGCCGCTGCGCACTCGACAAAAATTCGCGTTGCCGAAGACAGAGAAGCCACCGGCGAAGTTGCGGCCGCTTATGATTTCTGGCGCGCTCGGTCCGGACGCCAGCAAGTTCCCGGCATCATCCGCTGTTTCGGCGCGCGCCCGGATTTTCTTCGCCAGGTAGTTGAATTCTCCAATACAATCCACTTTTCCGAAGGCCATCTAAGCCGCCGACACAAGGAAATGATCGCCAGCTATGTTTCGTTCCTCAATCGCTGCCCGTATTGACTGGACAGCCACGCTTACTTCCTGCGGGTTCAGGGAGCCACCGATCAATGCGTAGCCGCGATTCTGGAAGGCAAACTCGATGAGGCCGGCTTGACGCCAGCAGAGCGCGCTCTGCTGGTTTACGCCGAACAGATCACCAAAGACGCCGCGCGCTCCACCCACGCAGACGTTCAGAAATTGCGCCATGCCGGATGGAGCGAAGATCAAATCGCTGAAGCCGTCTACATCACCGCGCTCTTTGCTTTTTTCAATCGCGTGGCCGACGCCTTCGGCGTTCCTTCCCAGGATTATCTAACCCAAGGAAGAATGACGCCGTAGACGCCGCGGTCGCAAACTCGAGGCAAGACTCAGGAAACCAGCGGCCGCCCCGCAATTCCTTCCAAAATCCTGAACGGAGCCGCTTCGGGCGCCACCAGCGCGCTGGGAGGAATCAGAAACGTCTGCTCCACAGCGTATTGCCCGCTCAGCGCCGCGTGCGCCACGCTGTCTGTAAAAACCAGCCACGTCGCCAGCGGCGGAAATTCCATTCGGATCTTCGGGCAATCCGCCTGAAACGCGCTGTTCTCCTTCAGATAATCATGAAAACGCAGCATGAACATATCGTAGGGCGTGCGGCTCAACGTGCCAATTCCCAGCTTCGCTCCCAGGCTCCCGACCGTGCGCCCCAAAAATGAATCGTCATCGGCAATTTGCTGCAGTCCGGCGGCCTTGGCGTATTGTCGGGCCAGCGCGTCGAAACTATCCGTGGTCGTCCATACGCGCGGCCGCGTGGTATTCAGATTCGTGAACACGCGCAGGATTCGCCCGCCCCTGGTTGGGCGGCTGGGAAACGCATCCACGTGCAACAAATCGTTGCGCTTGTGCACCGGCAGGTTGCGGTTTTCTTCTTCGAGCGGACGAAAGCTCGCGAAATCCAGGTTCCATTTGCCGCTGTAAGGCGAAAGAAAATTTCCCACGAATTCGATAATCTGCGCGCTGTAATTCCGCATGATCGAATGCAGCCGCCCGACCGTCTCCGCCTTTCCTGATACTCCGCGCAAAATATCTTCGCTGGGCCGGTAGGACACGTTTTTGTGCAGGCGAAGCTCAGTCCATTGCTGCTCGCGCAGAAATTCTTGGTCCTGGGCAGGCAAATGAAACGGCAGCTCGCGGAAAAATAATATTTGCCCGCGCTCTGCCAGCTCGCAATAGGCCCGCGCGCGCGCTTCCTGCTGCTCGTACCCGATCCAGCCGGTGGGGTACTTATAATCTTCCACCATGATCCAGGGCAGGTTTGCCATAGCCTTACTTCTTGACGCTTCCCGCCGCCACGTATCCCGGCGGCAGCAGCGTGGTGCTCAAATCCAGCCCCGAAAGGTCCACGCCTTCCAGGTTGGTCTCGCGCAAAATCGCGGTGCGCATTTCCGCGCCGCTAAAATCGGCTCCGCGAATCTCCGCGCTGCGGAAATTCGCCGCGCCAAAGTTCGCCCGGCGCAAAATTGCCTGCCGCAAATCCGTGCGGAACAATTCGGCGCCTCCCGCTTGCGCTTCGGTCAAATCCGCGCCTTCCAGATTCGCTTCGGTCAAATCCGCCTTGCGCAAATCGGCGCGCCGCAGCTTCGCCTTGCTCAAATTCACCGACGAAAGCCGCGCGTTGTATAGGCGCGCGCCTTCCAGATTAGCGCCCTGGAAATTCACCAGGTCCAGATTCATGTTCTCCAGATTTATGCCCCGCAGGTCCGCGCCGGAAAGGTCCGCGCGCGCGCCCGTCTCGTCGCCGCGCACGAATCGCTGGTGCGCCTCAATGATTTCCGATACCCGCTTGCCCTTATGCTTCACGCTCTTGGGGGATTTCACTCGACTCCTTTCCATGCCGCCGGAATTCCCATGATCCTTGGATCCGTCAGGATGCTTACTTACCGTTAAATTTTACTAGAATGGGCGCGCGCTCGCGCCAGGCACGTTGAATTTCGGTGCTCTCTTCTGGAAGGGTCAGGCCCTTATCGCGATCGCCACGGGCGATCATGCTGAAAACTTTCCCAGCTCTCGACTTGCGCTCTCTCCCGCGTATCGCTTAAGGAATAATAACCAAGTAGCGCGGGAATCCGGGCGACCGAGGAACCATCTTCCTGGCAGTTACAACTGCTTTGCAATCTTCGACGGTCCGAACACCTTCCCCGCCCATCGCAGTATAGCATGGGCGAAAGTGCGAGATTTTATTGCCGGGTTGGAACTTGTGGTACCGTCGAGCTATGGGTCGGCTTTTGCGCATCGTTTGCAGGGACAACCGAAACGCCGCGGCGATACTTCTGCTTAGCGCAGTCGTGTGGTTCACTTTTCCGGCACCTGAAGCCGCCGCCCAGCAAGTTCAGGATGTGCCCACCGAGGAAGTCGTCGTAAACTTCGCGGCCGGCCGCGTCGTCATCGCCGTAGTCAAAGACGCGATCCTCATCGGCACCATCGAAAACCAGATCGAGCCGCAAACCCATCCGCCCACTCCCATCGAGATGAACCGCACTCGCGCCGGCATTCTGCTGGGCGCCGTCGACTGGTTTTCGCCCTCTTCGCTGCTTCAGCTGGCACGCCTCGATACCGAATTGCCCCACCTGCACGGCCATTTCACAGCGCCGAACCCTCGTCTAAATCCGGCGCAAACGACTGCCGAAGCTACCGATCTGGAAGCTCTGGGCCAAAACCTTTTTGAACGCATGAACGCCGTTGCCGGCAATCTTCACGGCAAACTCGATTGGCCACCCGCCGAGCCCGTCGCGCAACTTATTGTCGCCGACTATCTTCAAGGATATGGCCCGGAGGTCTGGGAGCTGAGTTTCACGCTCAATCAGGAAATGCAGCGCCTGGACTATTACGATACGCACATCTCGCATCCGGCCTATCTGCAAAGTTGGCCCCCGGAAAAAGGTCAGCCGCACACCCTGGTGGAATTTCAGTATCCGCCTGAAAACCCCGCCCCCACATTGCTCGATTTGCTGCGCCAAAAAGACCCGCGCATCGAAAAAATCTGCGCTTCCGACGCAAAAATGCGGGAGGTTGCCGATCACTTCCTGGAAGGACAAAGCGGCAAGATCATGGCGAGCGACGCGACGCAATTTCTCCGCGCCGCGCTCTCGGTTTTGGCTCCGCCCGCGGCCCGGCAGACCATGGCGTCAATCAGCTTCGATACGGGCTTCGAATGGATTCTCCGTCCGCCGCCAGAACCGCACAGGGCTACTGCGCAGGGAGAACAAGAACGGCCCGCCGACGCCCCTTCGCTCCTGAAAGGCTCGTCACCGCAATAACTCAAAAAGGATAGACCGTGCTTGCTTGCGTCGCCATCCCGAGGAGCGGCAGCGGGTGATCGATCTCTCTCGATTGCAATCGATCCCTCCCTGCGGCGGTATCGGCCGACCAGCCTTGCTGAGCGCCGCTACTTCCGCTGCGCAAGCTGCTGCTGCAAACGCGCGTTCTTCTCGGTCACCGACTGCGCCAGCTCTTCCTTATGCTTCACAAGCTTGCGCGCGATATCCGGATCCGACAAGCCCAGAATCTCAGCCGCAAAAATCGCCGCATTCACCGCGCCTGCCTTGTCAATCGCCATCGTAGCCACCGGAATCCCTCCCGGCATCTGCACGGTCGAAAGCAGCGCGTCCAGGCCGTTCAGCGAACTGGTTCCCATCGGCACGCCGATCACCGGCAAAGTCGTATTCGCCGCGATCACTCCCGCCAGATGCGCCGCTGCTCCCGCTGCCGCAATCAGCACTTTCAACCCGCGGCTCTGCGCCGTAGTAGCGTATTCGTGCGCACGCACCGGCGTGCGATGCGCAGACATCACCTCCATCTCATACCCGATTCCGAATTTATCGAGCACTTTTCCGGCTTCGCTCATCACCGGCAAATCGGTGTCCGAACCCATCAACACGCCCACCCGCACTTCCCTCTGCTCGTTCGCCATGGTCACCTTGATATTCTCGCTTCCATATTATTTGTCGCGACGATCGCTTCGTCCGATGCGCTCCCTTCGATCTTCCGAGGTTTCCCGCAAGGGAATGCGGTGAACCAAAGACATAAGTCGATCGAGCGCTTCACCTGCTCGCTCGAACCTCCGCAATCTTCAGCTTCTCGACGTCCGCAACGCCGATATCCTTCCTGTAGTGCGCTCCGGAAATTATGATTCTACTCGCTGCACCGTAGGCGGTGCGGTGCGCCTCGGCAAGCGAGCGACCCAGGGCAGCCACCCCCAGAATTCTGCCGCCACTAGAGTAGTAGTGATCCCCTTCGCGCCGCGTTCCCGCGTGGAACACCGCCGCCTGCGGGACCTTCTCAGCTGCCTCGAGTCCCCCGATTGGCTTGCCCAAAACGGGGCTCGACGGGTAGCCCTCCGATGCGATGACCACACACAGGCTCGCTCCAGGCTTCCACTTGGCACTTTCCCCGTCGAGCCTGCCCTGAGCCGCATCCATGCACGCCGTTGCGAAATCAAAATCCGCCCGCAGTAAAATTGCCTGCGTTTCCGGATCGCCCAGCCGGCAATTATATTCCAGAACTTTCACGCCCTCTTTGGTGAGCATCAATCCAAAAAAAATGAATCCGCGATACTCCATTTTTTCTTGGCGCAGTCCGGCCAGCGTCGGGCGAACGATGGTTCCCAGAATCTGTTCTTCCAGCTCGCTCGTCAGCATTCCGTCGGCCGAATACGTTCCCATGCCGCCGGTGTTCGGCCCCTCATCATCATCAAACGCGCGTTTATGATCCCGCACCGGCGCGAGCGAAATAAAATTCGTCCCATCCGTGAGGATGATGTAGGAAAGTTCCCTGCCCGCGATTCCTTCCTCGAGCAGCACCCGCTTTCCTGCGTCGCCAAACTCACCGCCCTCCGTCAGGCGCTCGATAAACTGTTTCGCCTCGCTGGGCGACGACGTCACCAGCACGCCCTTGCCTGCGCAAAGTCCGTCCGCCTTCACCACCACCGGCCAAGAAACCGAATCCAGCTTCGCGCAAGCTTCCGGCGCCGATGCAAACGTTCCATACACGCCTGCGGTGGGAATTCCGTTGCGCCTCATGAACTCCTTGGCGAATATCTTGCTGCCTTCCAGTCGCGCCGCCGTTTTCGGCGGGCCCAGAATCGCCAGGCCCCGCCGCTTGAATTCATCCGCAATGCCCTCGACCAGGGGCAATTCCGGCCCCACAATCGTCAGGTCCGCGCCCAACCGAACGGCGAGGTCCGCGGCAGCTTCCGGGTCGCCCACATTCAGCGGCACGCATTCCGCGTCGCGCGAAATTCCGCCGTTGCCGGGCGCGCACCAGATTTTTTCGACACGCGCGCTCTCGCGCAATTTCCACGCCATCGCGTGCTCGCGTCCGCCGCCGCCGATGATCAGAATTTTCATGTTGTGCGCTTGCAGGAACAAGAACGATACGGCGGTGCGTCCGGCGCTGTCAACACCTGCGGCGAATGATTCGCGGTTCGGCTTGCTTCCAGCGCCGCAAAAGTGTTTTCATCTACCGTCATGCATTGGGATTTTGCTCTCGTTCTGCTTTTTCTCGGCGTCGCCGTGCCGGTGCTCGGACGCCGGCGCGTCCGCCAGTTAATGCAAATGCCGAGCACCACAAAAATGGATCGCCTCTCGCTCTACGGCTCGACTCTGGCATTTCAATGGATCGCGGCGGGCATCATCTTGTGGCGCACCAGCGCCCACCAAATTCGCGCGGGTCAGCTCGGTTTGGCCTTGCCGAGTCCTGCGCTCGCAGCGAGCGTCACGGTCTTGCTCTCGGCCCTGATTTTGCTCAATCAGATGATGGGTTTGCGTCGCCTGGTTGCGCAGCCCGCCAAAGCGCAAGGCATTGTCTCGCAGCTCGCGCTGAAGCTTTTTCCGCAAGACGACGTGGAACGCCTTGCCTTTTTCGCCCTGGTCGCGACGGTCGCGCTCTGCGAGGAGTTGATTTATAGAGGTTTCGTTCAGCGCGTCTTCCAGGATTGGTCAGAAGGCTCGGTCATCGTCGCGGTCATCGGTTCGGCCGTGTTTTTTTCCTTCGCGCATCTATATCAAGGAAGGCGCGGCTTAATTTCTACCCTTACCATAGGGCTTCTATTCTCGACCATACGGGCGTGGACGGGCACTCTGTTGCCGTGCATTGTCGCCCATTTCGTCGCGGATATAACGGTCGGAATGCTCGCGCCAGCCCGTGTTAGTGCAGGTCTTGCAAAACAGGAACTGCAAATAGCTGAAAATAAGGTAGACACTGCGTAACTGAATCTCTGTAAAACTATGCATGTAGTATATAATCGTGAAACAACTCTCTGACGAAACGATAGAAGCAACTCTTCGACCCTACGGCCTCAACGCCGCCCCGCTACTCTGCGATCAGATTCGCGTGTACATCGATCTTCTCTTGCGCTGGAACCAAAAGACTTCCCTCACTGCCGTGACCGATCCGGCAGAGATTCTGCGCTTCCACTTTGGCGAAAGCCTCCTCGCCGTCTCGACTGTACCCATACGGCACGGTCGGCTCGCCGACGTAGGCTCGGGTGCCGGCTTCCCCGCCGTACCAATCCGTATGGTTTCGGAGGGCTTGAGCGTGATTCTCGTCGAATCGAACCAAAAAAAAGCGACCTTTCTAATGGAGATTGCGAGAGCGCTCGAATTAGAGCATGTCGATGTGCGTAGGAGCCGTATGGAGAGCATCTCCTTTAGCGAAGAGAAAGTCGACTTCATCACCGCGCGAGCACTAGGAATCGACAATAAATTCCTCGACTGGGCGCATAATTCACTGAATGCCAACGGATCAGTAGTTTTATGGCTCGGCGCTTCGGATGCAAATCAGATTACGCAGAAAAGGGAATGGAAATGGGCAGATCCGATTCGCATCCCGCAGTCGAATCATCGCGTCATTCTTCCTGGAGCAAAGCTCTAGCGCGGAGAGCTTTGTTTCACGTGGAACGCTCCTGGGCGCCGGTCAGCGTTCCACGTGGAACGTCCAGTATTTATACTGTTTCACGTGAAACATCTTGCCTCTCGGTAAATCTCTCTGCTACATTTACGCCGCGCTGAGGGGAATAGCCGTTGGCTCGTGTAATCGCCATAACCAATCAAAAAGGCGGAGTCGGAAAGACCACCACCGCCGTCAATCTCGGTGCCTCCCTTGCAGCCTCCGAACAGCGCACCCTGGTCATCGACTGCGATCCGCAGGGCAACACGACGAGTGCACTCGGATTTCCGAAGGACCCTGCTCGCCGCACCCTCTACCAAGCACTCATGCTCGACGAACCGATCGATAGAATCATACTGGACGCGCAAGTCGAGGGCCTGGACCTGATTCCATCGGACAAAAATCTGGTGGGGGCCGCAGTCGAGCTGGTGAATCTCGATAATCGGGAATACCGGCTAAAAGCGCTCGTCGCAGGCATCCAAGCGCGATACAACTACGTGCTGATCGATTGCCCGCCATCGCTCGATCTACTCACTCTCAACGCCCTCGCCGCAAGCGATTCCGTGCTGGTACCAATTCAATGCGAATATCTAGCCCTGGAAGGGGTATCCGAACTCCTCGACACCTTGATGCGGCTCCGACGCACGATTAACCCATCCCTGGCCGTCGAAGGCATTCTTCTCACGATGTATGACGATCGCACCACGCTTTCAAAGCAGGTCGCGGCCGACCTTCGCAGCTTTTTTGGCGCGCAGGTGTTCGAAACGGTCATTCCTAGGAACGTCCGCCTGGCAGAGGCGCCCAGCCATGGAATGCCGGTCATGTTCTACGACATACATAGTAAAGGCGCAGAAAGCTATATTCAACTCGCCAAGGAGGTTATTGCGAATGCCCAGAAACGCGTTGGGCAGGGGATTGAGCGCGCTGATTCGGGAGCCGGAGCCACAAGTGGCGGCGCCAGCGCCTCTGCAGCCGCCGCCGGAGCTGGCTCCGTCAGTTCAACCAGCACGCCCGACGACAGTGACAGCAGCGGCGGCGACGGCAGCGGCTCCGGCGCCATCTGAGGGCCTGTTTCAATCAGACATTGATCTGATTGATCCTAGCCCCTATCAGCCCCGCACGCGCTTTCGTGAAGAAGCGCTGGACGAGCTTGCCCGCTCCATCCATTCCAGCGGCATCGTGCAACCCCTTGTGGTTCGCAGGATTGCCGGCCGCTTCCAACTCATCGCAGGAGAGCGCCGCTGGCGTGCCGCTCAGCGGGCGGGCATGCTTCGCGTACCGGTCGTCGTTCGGGACGTACCCGAAGAAATGGCGCTCGAAATGACGCTGGTCGAAAATCTCCAGCGCGAAGATCTCAACCCGATTGAACAGGCGCACGCCTTTCAGCGCTTAATCGACCAGTTTCACCTCACGCAGGAACAAGTCGCCGATCGCACCGGCAAAGATCGCGCCACAATTGCCAACGCCGTCAGGCTGCTCAAGCTGGAAGAGCCCATTCAGGGCCTGCTCGAGGAAGGGCGCATCACCGCCGGTCACGCTCGCGCACTGCTTGCCGTTGACGATCCCCAGGCTCGCCTCGCCCTAGCTCGCCGGGTCGCCCGCGGAGGCATGACCGTCCGCCAGGTCGAGCGCCTCGCGAGTCGCAGTTCCAAGCCGAACGTCAGCGCGCCGACATTTTCGCTCGATCCGAACACCAAAGCCGCCCTCGAGGAGCTGCAGCGCGAGTACGGCACCCGCGTGCAGATGCATCCGCGCCACGGCGGCAAGCCAGGCCAGTTAGTATTTGAATACTACGACGATAGTGATTTGGCCCGTCTCTACGACCAACTCATGCGAAAATAGTGCTAGGCTATTTTAACTAGCGTGGGGACAGCGCATGGGTTGGTTTGACCGCAAACGACATGATTCGGGGGAGTGGACCGGCTTTCTAGACCAGGGCGTCAAGCTCGAAGGCCGTCTGGAATGCAGCGGCACGTTCCGCATTGATTCCGCGATGAAGGGAACGCTGGTTTCACACGAAACCCTGATCCTCGGCGAGCACTCGAGTGTGGAGGGGCAAATTGACGGCAACTACGTCATCGTCGGCGGCCACTTCGACGGCACCATAAAAGCCTCCGGCAAAGTCGAAATTCAAACCAAAGCGATCGTGACCGGCGAAATTCACACGCCCTGCCTGATCATGCAACCGGGCGCGATCTTCGACGGCCGCTGCCACATGCTCTCGACCAGCGAAGTTTCCAAGCCGATCACCATTCCCATTCGCTCGGCCGCCGCGCACGCTTAATTCAAACTCTCCGCCGCCAGATACAGGCTTCCTCGGCTATTTCGCACCGGGCTCGCGACCGTCCGCGCGCTATAATCATCGCATGCGTTCCACGGAGCAATGACATTGGCGGAACAAGTCCGGCTCACCTCCGCCGCAAAGGCTGCGGGCTGCGCCGCAAAATTGAGTCCCAGCGTTCTCGACGCAGTACTGAAACGGCTTCCGCCGCAGCTCGATCCCAATGTGATCGTCGGTTTCGAAACCAGCGACGACGCAGCCGTCTATCGCATCAGCGAGGATCTGGCCATCGTGCAGACAGTCGATTTCTTCACGCCGATCCTCGATGATCCCGAGCTTTTCGGGCAGGTCGCCGCCGCCAACGCGCTCAGCGATATCTATGCCATGGGCGGCCGCCCGATTTCCGCCCTCACCATCCTGGCGTTTCCCGCTGCAGGCGCGCCCGAAGTCTTGGAACAAATCCTGCGCGGCGGTTTGGCAAAAATGGCGGAAGCGAATTGCACCGTCGTCGGCGGACATTCCATCCGCGACGACGAACTGAAGTTTGGCTACGCGGTCACCGGAGTGATCCATCCACAACGAATCTGGAAAAATGTTGGCGCTCGTCCCGGCGATATTCTAACTTTTAGCAAGCCCCTCGGCACCGGCGTGATCTCGACAGCCCTGAAACAAGGCCAAGCCGAACCAGCCTGGGTCGCCGGCGCAACCGCCTCCATGACGCGCCTGAATCGGGATGCTGCCGAAGCGCTGCACGAAGTGGACGCAGCGCACTTGCCTGGAGCGAGCCCGGTCCACGCCGTCACCGACGTTACCGGCTTTGCGCTGCTCGGCCATGCGCGCGAAATGGCCATCGGCAGCGGCGTTTCCATGACACTCGACCACGCTCGCATCGAATATCTTCCCGGCGCAATCGAAGCGGCGCGGCGCGAATTTTTCTCCGCCGGCATGAAGAACAATCGCGATTTTGTGGAAAGTTGCACGGCCTTTGCGCCCAGCGTCGCCGAAGAATTCCGCGCTCTGCTTTTCGATCCGCAAACGTCCGGCGGTTTGCTCGCAGCCGTCGCTCCCGAGTCCGCCGCTGCCGCTTTGGCCGCTCTCGAACGACACGAAATCGCCGGCCGCATGATTGGAGAGGTTACCGCCAGGCGCTCACCGCTGCTGGAAGTCGTTTGATTTCCCCGCAATCGTGTACACTCTTCTTTTTTCCCGTCCCTCATGGACACTATAACTCACGGAATTGTCGGCGCGCTGATCGGCAAGGGCTTTTTCTCCGAGCGCAGCGGCCGCATCGCAACTTTTGCCGCGACCGCCGCTGCCATGTTTCCCGATGTGGATGTGGTGCAGGAAATCTTCTCGCGAGATCCTCTTGCCATCGTCAAATATCACCGCGCCATCACCCATTCTTTCCTCGCCCTGCCGTTCTTCGCCGCGCTTCTGGCCTGGCTCACTCGCGCGGGATTCGCATTCGCAAAAAAACGCTGGGACCTTCGCGATTGCAAAACTCCTTCCTGGGGAATTCTCTTTCTCATCTGCGCGATCTCGATCGCCAGTCACATTTTCCTCGACGCCATGACCTCCTTCGGCACGCGCATCTGGTATCCGTTCTCGCAGCAACGCGTCGCTTGGGACTTGCTGTTCATCATTGACTTCTGTTTCACGGCCATTGTGTTGCTCCCGCAAATCGTCGCCTGGATTTATTCCGATCGCGCGAAAACTTCCTGGCGCGTCATTTCCATGTGGGTGCTGTTCACGCTCTCGGCATTCGGCGCGTGGGAAATCGCCGCCGCCGTAGGCTTCCCGTTTCATCTCTGGATCGCCTTTCTCGCCGCTGCGTTGATCGGCGCGCTATTTTTCCTTCCCGCCTTTCGCGGCGCGGGCTTTCGCGTCAGGAGCGCGCACTGGTGCCAGGCCGGCTTTGTCGTGATGCTCGCCTATCTGCTCGCTTGCAGCGTCGCTCATCATGCCGCGCTGCTGCGCACCCGGAATTTCGCCGCAGCGAATCACGTTTCGATCGATCGCATCGCGGCTCTTCCGCTGCCTCCGTCCCTGCTCGATTGGGGCGGCGTCATTCGTAGCGGCGACGGCGTCTACCAGTCGCGCTTCGATCTGCGCGATTCCGCCGCGCCGGTTTTCGCCTTCAGCCCCGATTCGCAGCCCAACGAATATGTCGCGCGCGCCTTGCTGCTTCCCGAAGTCCGGTTGTACTGGTCTTTTGCGCGTTTCCCCGTAATTCGTACATCGAGCGAAGGCGGCCGCCATTACGTGGATTTCAACGAGCACCGTTTCATCACGCGCCAGCGCCAGGGCCCCGCTCCGTTTTCCTATCGTGTAGTATTTAATGATGCGGGCGATCCGATCGAAGAAGGCTGGCAAGCCGATGGCATGGACGTGCGCCGCTTGATCAAAATTGCTCCCACTCACACGGGGAATGTGCGATGAAAATTCGAATCTTCAGCGATATTCACGGCGACTTGCGCGCTCTGGAACGCGTCGTCGCGCAGCCCGCCGACATTTACATCGCCGCGGGCGACCTCTGCAATTTCAGCAAAGGGCTCGAACGCTGCGCACCGATTCTGCAGCCGCTCGGTGAACGCCTCTGGGTGTTGCCGGGAAATCACGAAACGCACCAGCAAACCAAAACTTTTTGCCAGCAGCACGGTTTCGTCGACTTTCATCGCCAGACTCGCGAGCTGAACGGCACCCAGTGGGCCGGCCTCGGCTACAGCAACATCACTCCATTCAAAACTCCGGGAGAATATTCAGAGGAGGAAATCGCCGCGGCCCTTGCGCCATTCGCGAGAATCGCGAAACTCTACCTCGTCGTTCATTTCCCGCCGCTCAACACCAAGCTCGATGAGTACGCCGCAGGCCAGCACGCCGGAAGCCCTGCTCTGCGCACTTGGGTGGAAGAGCAAAAACCTCTTTATCTATTTTGCGGGCACATCCACGAAACCGCGGGCATGACGGATCGCCTGGGAAGAACGCAATGCATCAATGTAGGCAAGGAAGGCTACGCCATCGAAGTCTAGAAATTAAAATCGAAGTCGGGTAACGCTGGAATCTCCCAAGGAAGCACGCGCGGCGCGACCGCACACAACGCAACGAATCCCTGCGCAGCGATCACGACTCACTTCTTCACCACCGGATATACCACCAACTGCCGCCGGTCGCCCACGCCTTCGCTCATCGTGCGCACGCCTTGCGCGCCGCTCAGCTCCAGGTGAATCAGGCGTCGTTCGCGCGGCGACATCGGATTAAAACGAAACACCTGGCCGGTTTCGCGCACGCGCTGCGCGGCCACTCGCGCGGAAAGTTTTAATTCCTCCAGCCGTTGCGAGCGATAGTCGCCGCAATCGAAGCGCACGCGGTCGTGCAGGCGGGGATCCAGCCGCAACCAGCGATGCCCCACGTGCTCCAGCGCCAGCAGCAATTCCGCATCGCGCTGCAGCAGAAAATCCTGATCCGGGCCGCTGAATGCTACCAGCACATCCTTATCATCCGCGCCGCCACCCATGGTTGCCGGCGTCGAAATTGCAAACGAGATCTGCAAGCCCATCTCGCGCACCGCTAAATCCAGATAGCGCTGCAATTCCGCGAGCGCGCGCTCGCGGTCCAGCCGCGCGTCGCCTTGCGCGCGATCTCTGCTAACAGGCCGCTTGCCGGCCCCTGTGCGTTCGTCAGGCATCGATTACTTTCTTTTTGAACTTTCCCTTCGCGGGAAGCGGTTCCGATTTATTCAAATAATATTGCTGGCCGATTCCCACCAGGTTGCTGGTGAACATATACAAATTCAATCCGCTCGAGAGCCGGAAGAAAATGAACCCCATCATCAGCGGCATCAGCGCCATCATTTTCTGTTGCGCCGGATCCGTGGTGGTCTGCGGCGTCATTTTCGTCATCAGATACATCATGATGGTCATGCCGATCGGCAGAATATAATACGGGTCCATGGCCGAAAGATCGTGAATCCAGCCCATCCAAGGCGCGTGGCGCAGCTCGATCGCGCCGTTCAGCACGCGCCACAGCGCCCACCAGATCGGCATCTGAAAAACCATCGGCAGGCAACTGCCCAGCGGATTAATTCCTTCGCGGCTGTACACCGCCATCACTTCTTCGTTCATTTTTTTCTTGCGCGGATCGCTCATCGAATATTTCTTGTAGCGATCCTGAATCTGCCGTATTTCCGGGCCCACTTTCTGCATTTTCTGCATCGAACGCCAGCTCTTCATCTTCAGCGGAAACATCGCCAGATTGATTACCAGCGTCATCAGTACGATACACCAGCCCCAGTTCGACACCTTGCTGTGCAGCGTCTGCAAAATCCACAGCAGCGGTTTGGCGATGACTCCGGTCCATCCAAAATTGACCAGCTCGGCCAGCGGGGGCTGAATTTTTTCCAGCAGCGATAAATCTTTCGGCCCCACAAATACGCGCACGCGCAACGGAGCGCCCGTCGTGGTCCCGGCTGCCATCTGCGCTTCCGGCTCGCTCGTCTGTTTGCCGTCCGCCGTCACGTTGTGGTTTTGCATCCAGTGCCACAACGAAACGTCCGTGCCATCCGGCAAGAAGGCTGCCGTGAAAAATTGGTCCTCGACGCCCGCAAATTCCAGCGGCCCGTACTGCACCGCGGGCTGGCTCTGGTTTCCCGAAACCCCCAGCTTCTTGTATTGCAACAAATTCAGTTTGCCGCCGGTCTTGTAATACACGGTGACCAGCTGCGCCGCGTTGTACACCGCCTTGTCGCCAAATCCACCGCGCCAGGCCAGCGCCACTGGCTGCGGCTTTCCGTCCAGCGTCGCTTCGACTTCCACCGTCGTCTGGTAATTCTCACTGAAGTTGAGCGTCTTGGTGACGTTCAGATGCCCGTCGCTCCAGTGAAAAATAATCTTGATCGGAGCCTGCAACGGGCCCTGGCCGGCGGCCGCGCGCGCCGCCGCAACCGCTGCGGCTGTCGTCGCGGCGTTTGCACCCGTTCCGGACTTTTCTACCGCCATACTCTGCGCGCCAAACGCTTGCACTTGATACAAGGCCGAATTCGCTTTCGCCTCAAGCTGGGGATCGGTCATGAGCAGCGAAAACGGCCAGCCAAGTTCCTGCGCCACGCTGTCGTTCACCAGATCCAGCGGCCGCGGCGGCTTCTGGTCGTCCATGTATTTGTTCAGCTGCCAGGTTTTCACGACGCCGCCGCGGTTCGATAGTTCCACGCGATACAGCGCGCTCTCTACCACGACGGTTTTCTCTTCGCTTGCTTCTGCCACGGTCGGATTAGCAGCTGCGGCCGCGTTTCCAGCGCCCGATTTCGCAGCCGTAGCGGAGGAGGAAGCACTGCCCGTTGCTCCCTGCTGTGAGCCTTGCGGATTGAATGGCGCGGAACTTTGCGCGGGATTCGCTTGCGGCGGAGGAACGGGCGGCTTGTAGAAATGTCCCCAAGCGAAAAGGATCAGCAGCGATGCGACTACGAATAATATCCCGCGGACCTGGTCGGACATTTCCTTCACTGCGCGCGCTCCTTGCTCTGCATGCCGCCATCCATTGGCGCGTCACTGCGCAGCCACGGCGCGTCGTAATCTTCGGCGTCCGGTACCGGATCAAACCCGCCCTTGGTGAAGGGGCGGCAACGGCCGAGCCTTTTCAGCGCGAGCCAGGCGCCGCGCCGCGCGCCGTGCAGTTCGATCGCTTCCTGCGCGTAATTCGAGCACGAAGGATAAAACTTGCAGGCTCCGCCCAGAAAAGGCGAAAAGAAAATCTTGTAAAATTGCACCAAGGCGAGCAGCCACCACGCGCCAACCGTCTTGGTTTTCACTGCGGAGGCCATAGCAGAGCGCGGATTCCTCGGCGCTATTGCGGCGCCTTCGCGCCAGCGGGCATCAGTTTCAACAGCTCCGCTTGCAACGCTGCAAACTGCGTTGTGGCGGCTGAGCTGCGCGGATGAATCACAATGTCCCATCCCGGGGCGATCTCCTGTCGGTGCAATCTTAAAATTTCGCGGAGGCGTCGCCGGATTCGGTTGCGCCGGACCGCGTTACCCAGCGCCTTTTTAATGCTCCAGCCGAACCGGCTGCTGTCGAGGCCATTGGGACGTAGAAATAGCGTGAACTCGCGACTGCTGCGGCGGCGCCCTTCGCGATAGACCGCGTCGTACTCGGCGCGGCGCAGCAGGCGAGAGGCGCGCGGAAAATCCAGCCGCGTCGCGCCGTCAGACGCGCGTGAGGCTGTGGCGCCCTTTTTTGCGGCGTCCTGCAAGAACTTTCCGTCCACCCTGAGATTTCATGCGCTTGCGAAAGCCGTGCTTTTTATGTCGGCGCCGCACATGCGGCTGAAAAGTGCGTTTCGGCAACGATCCTCTCCCTCACAATTTATTGCGGCTCGCGCACTACT
>DATNLN010000063.1:0-54191 GCA_035602855.1 Candidatus Acidiferrales bacterium | reverse complement strand
GTTAGACTTTGATAGGCAGTTGCCCGCCACGATGCCTCTTGATACCGCCGAACGATTGTATCTGGACCGCCAGGTCACCCTGGCTCGAGCCATTTTTGTGGCTCTGGCGCTGGTGGATTTGATCGAAATGTCCGTGCCGGGATCGCGCACGGCCGCGGCGATTTTCCTGGCAGTATATTTGTTGCTCGCGCTGGCGGTGCTGGGGTACGAGCGGCTGTCGATCGAGACGAACGTCACGATTCCGCTGCTGGCTGACTTCGTGGCGCTGGCGGTATTTCTTTTTCTGACGCCGTCGGTATCCGCGTGGTGGTTCCTGTTCCTGTTTGTGGTTTTCGCGTTGGCGACGCAGGGCAATGCGCGGTTGATGCTGTGGCTGGTGACAGCCGCTACCGCCGGAATCATATTTCGCGTGGCACTGATGGAATTGTCCGGCTGGCGCGGTGCGTGGCATTGGCTGACGATTGGGCTCGGCACGGTGATTTCCGGGCTGGGCATGGGATTTCTGGGCGCGCGCGAACGCGAGCATCTGGAGCGCCAGCAATTCCTGGAAAAAATTACGCGGCTGCTGCAGTTTGACCGGGGATTGACGGAGTCGGTGCGCCAGGCGCTGGGCGAAATTGCGCTGGCGTTCGAATGCGAGCAGGCGTGCCTGGCGATTCGTGATGAGGAGCTGGAACGGCTTTTTGTCTGGAAGATTCATCCGAACGACCGCGAACTGGGCGGGCCCGAAACGCTGCCGCTTTCGCGCTCGGACACATTCCTGACGGATTCGTTCGAGAGTTCGTTCTGCTGGGAGTTTAGCGAAGACGCCGGAGCCGGATTTGGTTGGGATCGCCGCAGCGGCCAGACTTTCCGCGACCTTGCGGCGCCGCCTGATTCGACACGCGAGGAATTTGGGGCGCGCACGTTGCTGGCGGTGACGATTGAGGCGGGCGGCAGGCCAACCGGGCGCGTCATGCTCATCAATCCCATCGGCGCCAACGGCTTGAACGGCACAATCGGGGCGCAGGGTGCAGGGCGGCGATTCACCAAAGGCGAGCTGCGATGGTTCGAGCAGATCATTCGGCATGTGGGGCCACCCCTCGAGAACGTATTCTTAATGCGGCACTTACGGGCGCGCGCAGTGGAATCGGAACGCAGCCGCATTTCGCGCGATTTGCATGACGGGATCCTGCAAACGCTGCTCAGCCTGAATATCCAGCTGGACGTGCTGCGGCACAAGTTCCCCTGGACGCCGGAGCAGGCAGGCAAGGAATTGGAAACATTGCAAAAAACCGTTCAACAAGAAAGCGAAGAATTGCGTAGGATGGTTACAGACCTTCGGCCCCTGCGCGTCGAGAGTGCGGACATGCGGGAGCTGATGCTGGGTTTTGCGGAGCGTTTCCGCAACGAAGCGGCGATGGCGGTGGATTTATTTATCGAGGACCGGAATTTGCGTTTGCCAGACCGAATTTGCAGGGAGCTTTTCCAGATATATCGTGAGTCACTCAACAACATAAAAAAGCATGCGAAGGCCAGTCACGTCGTGGTAAAACTAGGACAAGATGAGGCGAAGGTGTCTCTCGTTGTGGATGACAATGGGCGCGGCTTCAGTTTCTCTGGCAGATACAGCAGCGAGGAGCTGGACCGGTTGCGACTCGGGCCAATTTCGATCAAGGAAAGAACACGGGGCGTGGGCGGGACGCTAACGGTGGAATCGAATCCCGGGCACGGGGCGCGTCTGACGGTAGAAATCCCACTGAATTAACTTAAGATGACGAAAGCAAAACAGGTGATTCGCATCCTGGTCGCGGACGACCATGCCATTTTCCGTGACGGCTTGCGCAAGCTATTGGAGGCCGCCGACGAGATACAAATCGTCGGAGAGGCGTCAAATGGCGTGGAATGCGTGAAGATGCTCAGCAAGCTGAAGCCGGACATCCTGCTGCTGGATTTGCGCATGCCCGAAAAGGACGGTCTGGGCGTGCTGGAAGAGGTGAATTTCGATTCGCTGCCGACGCGCGTTATCGTGCTGACGGCCGCCG
Organism: Candidatus Acidiferrales bacterium; assembly: GCA_035602855.1. GTDB lineage: Bacteria > Acidobacteriota > Terriglobia > Acidiferrales > UBA7541 > Palsa-295. The sequence continues at coordinate 52,167 of DATNLN010000063.1, read as the reverse complement.
AGGATGATCGCGACGTGGTGCGCGCGATGCGGCTGGGGGCGCGCGGGGTGGTGCTGAAGCAATCGGCGAGCGATCTTCTGGTGAAGAGCATCCGCAAGGTGTCCGACGGCGAGATCTGGCTGGACAACCGGATGACCGCGGAAGTGATTGATGCGTTCAAGAAATCCGCGGAATCGGGGCAGCGGCGGGAAAAGCCGCTATTGAGCGACCGCGAGAAGGAAATCGTGCAGCTGGTGGCGCAAGGTTTCCGGAACCGCGAGATCGGCGAGAAACTTTTCATCAGCGAACAGACGGTAAAGAATCATCTGCATAATATTTTCGATAAGTTGGGCGTTTCTGATCGTTTGGAACTTGCGTTGTACGCGATCCATCACCGCTTGATTGACCAGACCTAGTTCGCTGCATGGTTTTTTCGCTTGCTCTTGTTCTTGCGGCTGTTCCCTCTGCCGATACGATCCGCCGTTTCGAACCCTTGGTAAATTTTTCGGCTCGCAACCCTTTCCGCGTGAAAAGCGTTTAGAATATTCCTTGGCTTAATAAATCACGGATGAGCGCAATCAGTTCGAGCATGGTGAACCAGGAACCTCCGCGCGTCCTTTCGCGCGAATTGGTGTTGCTGCTTTGCGTGCTGGCGCTGATGGTGATGTTGGCGCTGACGGCGCTGTTCTCGCGGCTATATCACAAGAAAATACATACGCTAGCGGATGCCATGTTCGCGCAAGGCGAAGCCGACGAGCAGGCGGCGCAGCAATTGGCGGCGCAGGCGAAGGCTGCGCAGTTTAAGCTCGCGCTGACGGATTACCGCAACGCGCTGGCCTACAATCCCTCCAATCCACTGTTTCAATTTCATCTGGCGCGGTCCCTGGCTGCGGCCGGGCGCGACGACGAAGCCCGTTCGTACCTGCTGAATCTTCTTTCCGAATCTCCCGGCAGTGGTGAAGTAAACCTGGAGCTGGCACGCATTGCGGCGCGAACGAATTCGATGGCGGATGCCATGCGCTATTACCAGGGCGCGATTTATGGCGAGTGGGCCAGCGATCCGATCGCCATGCGTTGGCAGGTGCGCCAGGAACTTTGCGAAACTCTGCTGAATCGCGGCCAGGTGAAACAGGCGGCGCCGGAAGTGATCGCGCTGGCGCAGAATACACCCGCGGACGATTCGGCGCGGCTGAAAATCGTGGCGCAACTGCTGCTGCGCACGCAGCAATGGAATCGCGCGCTGGATATGTATCGCACGCTGCTGGCCGCTGATCCGAATGCTGAAGATTCGTTGGCGGGCGCGAGCCATGCCGCGTTTGAGCTGGGCCAGTACGTGACGGCGATGCAATATTTCGACCGGCTGCCGCGGCAAAGGCGTGAACAGGCGGATCTGCTGCAGCGGTTCGAAATGACGGGACGAATACTCGCGGCAGATCCGTTCTTGTCCGGACTTTCGGCCGAGGTCCGCGCGCAGCGCGCAGCGAATGCGCTGTCGCTGGTGCAAACACGAGCGGAGAATTGCGCGCGTCAAACCGGCCAATCGCTGGAGCAAACTCCGCCCCGCACAGACCTGCAGCGCGTCTACCAGCAGGCCAAAGACTTGCAGCCGGATTGGACTCCGCGATATCTGGAGCGATTTCCAGATCGTCTGGACGAAGCCATGGCGTACGTGTTTAGCGTGGAAAATGCCGCAGCCGCAGCGTGCGGGGAACCCCCAAGCGATGATCGCGCGCTCTGGTTGCTGGGCCGCAGCCGGTCGGTGGTGAACCCGTGAGCGAGGCTCCCGTTGTTGCGGTGACATCCTCGCCCGAAGCGGTTGCGCCCGCTGCGATTGGCGCACCAGACGAGCCGAGACATTTCCGCGCGCGTTGGGAATCGTGGATGCACGCGGTATTCACGCTGCGCGAAGACCGCTTCTTCCTGCTGCTGGCCGTGCTCATCGGAATTTTCGCCGGACTGGTTGTGGTCTGCTTCCGACTGGCGATCGAGTGGACGCAGATCACGTTGCTGGGTCCGTCATTGTCTCCATCCTTTCCGCGCGTGGTGGTGGCTCCAGTCATCGCGGGTATCGTGGTGGCGCTGCTGGCCATTCATGTGTTTCCGCGGGTGCGCGGCAGCGGAGTGAATCAGGTCAAATCAGCGATGTACATCTCAAACGGATACGTTCCGTTCAGGACGGTGATCGGAAAATTTTTCGCTTGCGCGCTGGCTATCGGTAGCGGGCAATCGCTCGGACCCGAGGATCCTTCGCTGCTGATGGGTGCCGGAATCGCTTCGCTGATCGGCCGGAGTTTGCGCTTGTCGCAGGAAAAAGTGCGGTTGATCGCGCCGGTGGGCACCGCGGCCGGCCTGGCGGCGGCATTCAACGCGCCGATTTCGGCCGTACTGTTCGTAATCGAAGAAGTGATCGGAACGTGGAGCGCGGGAGTGCTGGGGGCTATCGTGCTGGCGGCCGTTTCCAGCGTGGTGACGATGCGCGCGTTCCTGGGGCCGGACTCGCTGTTCCGCGTTCCGCCGTTTCGTCTGGCCGGGCCGGGAGAAATTCTGGCGTACGCGGCGCTGGGCGTGGCCGGCGGCGCGGCTTCGTTGGTGCTGCTGAAATGGATCGTATACGCGCGGCCCAAGATGCAGGCTCTTCCGCATTGGACGCAATATTTTCAGCCGGCTGCGGCCGGATTGCTGATCGGATTGATCGGCATGCGCTTTCCACAGGTAATGGGCGCCGGATATGCCATCGTGGACCAGGCCATGCACGGGCAATTTGTGTGGCAGCTACTTTTGTTGCTGGCCGCATTAAAGCTGCTCGTCACCGGATTTTCGTTTCTGAGCGGGACGCCGGGCGGCCTGTTTGCGCCCACAATCTTCATCGGGGCGATGCTGGGCGGCGCGGTAGGTTCCATCGAGCATCATTTTTTCCCCGCGCTAACCGCGACGATCGGCACATTCGCACTGGTCGGGATCGGGACCTTGTTCGCGGGATTTCTGCGAACGCCGATCACTTCCGTGTTCATGGTGATTGAACTTTCCGGGAACTACACGGCGATTCTGCCGGTGATTATTTCCACCATGATCGCGTATGGGATTTCGCGAGCGTATCAAAAGGTTCCGTTGTTCGACCTGCTGGCGCGGCAGGACGGTTTGGTGCTGCCGTCAATTGAAGAGCGGCGGGAGATGACTTCCTTCGTGGTGGAGGATGCGATGCGGACGGACGGCGTGCTGGTGGCCGAACCGGGCGACCACATTGTGGAGGTGGCCAAGCGCGCCGAAACGAACCCGCAGGCGGCGTTGCTGCTGCGTATGCGTCCGGGAGAATGGTGGCTGCTGGACCGCGAAGACGTGATGCGCCTGGCACCGGATGCGGCGCGCACGACCACCCCTATCCACGCCAAATCCAAGGGTCCGGTTCCGTACCTGTTCCGCGATCAGAGCCTGGCCGAAGCGCTGCAGGTCATGGGCGATTGGCCCGTGCTGCCCGTGGCTAGCCGCGCAGACCTGGCGAAGCTAGAAGGCATCCTCACTCTTGCCGATACACTGCACGCATTTCGCAAAACTCCGAAAGAAGAGTAATTATAGGACTCGCCTGGTAAACCATTAATATTCTGCAGGTTAGCACCGATAGGACTAGTACTTACGTACCAATTTGGGTGATTAGAATTGAGGCTTTAGCTCTATTGGTTCTCAGGCGCATCGGCCCTACTCTACAAGCGTACTTAGGGAGGTAGTGTCCTGTGGCTTTAAAAGAGCGGCGTGCAACGCGGCGATTCTTAATGCGTCTTCCGCTGACGGTTCGCTGGACTGACGAGAGCGTCGTTGGCGAAGCTGCCACCGAATCGCGGGAAGTCAGTTCCCGCGGCCTCTATTTTCACTTGCCCAAAGGGTTGAGGAGCGGCGCACCGGTTGAAATAGTAATGACCTTGCCGCATGAACTTACTCAAGCAGGTCCTGTGCGCGTCCGCTGTCTCGGACGTGTGCTGCGGACCAGTCCCGAGAATTCGGGAGAAGTGGGAGTGGCAGCAGCGATCGAACGATACGAGTTCATGCGCAGCAGCGAATCAGCGGCATAACAAGTTTCTTACCCAGACCCTGCGGAGATGGGTGAGAATGCCGGGAGGCTCGGGTCCCTCAGCCTAGTCCTCCCGGTTCCTTTTTTTGTTCGACGTTCTAGCCTCTTGCAGCGGTTGCAAGCCCACGCCTGCGATTTCCTGCTACAGCGTAAATAAATCCCTCATTCGAAATCCAGCGCGCGGAATCGCCGTCAGTCGAACTCACGGCGCGGCGAAGTTTGGTTCGCGCCGACGCGGCCTGCAACGATTTCCGCCTGCGCATAATTTTCGCCGCGAATCGGCGCACCAGCCAGACGGCGCAACATCGCCAGCTGGCCCACATGCGTGAAGGAATCGGCGATCGCGCCCTGGAAGAGTTTCTCCGGCGGACAGGAGAGCTCCGCATCGGAAGCGAGAAAATCATCGAGCGCTTTTAAGCTGGCGAAGAAGCGTTTGCTGCCCTCGTCCCAGGTAAGCGGCGGGGAGTCGTGCCAATCTTGTTTGCCGTTGGCCTGCGTGAGCGCCCAATCGAGCAGATCCCCCAAATGGGCGAGAATCTGGCCGCAGGCGCGGGTGGTGTCTGAGGCGCGGTATTCGGCGAAAGCTGGTGGAGCGCCGCGCAGCACTTTTCCGCCGCGATAGGCGAGCGTGGCGACGGCGTGGCGCAGCAGTTGACGGCTGGAGCCTGAAGCTGGGCGTTCAAGCGTCGAGTCCATAGTGGATCGATTATAAGACAAATTGCGTTACTGTGACATTAAGCGTGCCTTGCCACGCCCGTGATACGGATAGACCAGCTCGCGGCTGGGAACCTATACTGGTCGGATGCAATCGACCTCTGCACGTCCTGCCCTGGATCATCCCGAATCGGAATTGCTCGCAGCGTTGCGGCGCTACTGGGGCTACGATTCGTTTCGTCCGATGCAGGAGCGCATTGTGCGCAGCCTACTCGGCGGGCAGGACGCTTGTGTGGTGATGCCCACGGGCGGCGGAAAATCTTTGTGCTACCAATTGCCAGCGGCGTTGCTGGCGGATCGCACCGTGGTGGTGGTCTCGCCATTGATCGCGCTGATGCAGGACCAGGTGGCGCAGCTGCGCCAGATGGGAATTCCCGCCGCGCTGCTGAATAGCACGCTTGCTGCCGACGAGCAGTCTGAGATTTTGCGCGAGGCGATCGCTGGGCGCTACCGCTTGCTGTATCTTTCACCGGAGCGATTGGCGCGGGCGGATACGATCGAGTGGCTGCAGCGCGTGCCGGTTTCACTTTTTGCGATTGACGAGGCGCACTGCATTTCGGAGTGGGGGCACGAATTCCGTCCTGAGTACCGGCAGCTGAGTTCGCTGCGGCGGCATTTTCCGGATCGGCCGATTGCGGCGTTTACGGCGAGCGCTACGCGGCAGGTCAGGCACGACATTATCGAGCAGCTGGCCTTGCGCGAGCCGCATAAATACATCGCAAGTTTTCACCGTGCGAACCTTCGTTACGTAGTGAAGGAATGCAGTGCGCAAATGCAGTCCCATTTGCTGGCTCGCGCGCTGCAAAATTATTCCGGCAGCAATGTGATCATTTATGCGCCGACGATCAAGCGCGTGGAAGAGACCGTAGATTTTCTGGCGGCGGAGGGAATTGCCGCGATCGGTTATCACGGCAAAATGGACAATGCCGCGCGCCGGCGTAATCAGGAAAAATGGATGTCCGACGAGGTACCGGTGCTGGTGGGCACAGTGGCGTTCGGGCTGGGCATCAATAAGGCTGCGGTTCGCGCGGTGATTCACCTTTCGCTGCCGAAATCCATCGAACAATATTATCAAGAGGCCGGACGCGCGGGACGAGATGGCCTGCCCGCTGATTGTGTGATGCTGTGGCAGAAAAGAGACGTGGGGTTGCTCGCGCATTTCATGGAGCAGCTCACCGATCCACAGGAACGAGAACGAGGCTGGCAGCGCTATCACATCATTCGCAATTTTGTGGAATCCACCGGTTGCCGGCATCGGCAGATCTGTCTGCATTTTGGCGAAACGCCGAAATGGGCCACATGTGGAGCTTGCGACGTGTGCGGCTGCGAAATCCCGTGGCTGAGCGCGCCGGCACCAGCGCCAAAGTCGAAGCGGCGCGGCAAGTCCTCGAAGTCTTCGGCGGTGGCCCCTGCGGGGTCATTTGCCGCGGCGGCATCCATCACGTTCACGCGCGGCCCGCGTCCGGGCCGGCAGGATGATTTGCCTGTGAGCGCGGCGGCCGATGACGGCGCGCGCGGCAGTGGCTGGTGGGGGTCGGCGGGCAAGCGCAAAGGTTCGGGCGCTAGCGCAAGGAATACAGCCGGGATTGACCCGGAGCTTCGCGAATATATGCGCGAATGGCGGAGGGTCGTGTCTAAGAGGATGAACATCGCGGCTTTTATCATCATGCACGATACTTCGCTCGACCATTTGTGCCAGCTGCAGCCGCGTTCACTGGCGGATATGCGCAAGGTTTCGGGATTTGGCGAACGCAAGACAGAAATGTACGGCCCCGCAATTCTGGAGGCGCTGCAAAGATTCCGCAACGGCGCGCGAATCGTGGCTGAACCGTTCGACGATTGATGCGAGAGATTGCGGGCGGATGATTCAGTCGCTGGATTTGTCGGGCGGAAAGCGCGTGGCCGTGCGGCCCGCAAAAATTGCGGAATTGCGTGATGCATTTGCCGCGGGCTTCAGCGAAGGACCGGCCGCACCGTATGTGATCGCGTCGCGGGTCTTCGCAAGCGGCGCGGTGTCTAGGAATTTCACCGCATTGCCGTCGCGTTCGACACCCAGCTGCGCCCACAGAGCTGCGAGGTCTACCTCGTAGGGCTGGTCCTTCATTTTGGCGTAGAGATTTCGCAGCACGGGCACGCCCGTCGCTTGATCTCCGACGCTGAGCGCTTTTTCCAGTTCCCAGTCGTAGCGAATGTCGCCGCCGGCGTTCAATATTCCGCGCAGAGCATCTTCCAGGCCTTTTTTATTTCCGGTTTCGCGATGGATTTCGATGTCCGCAAGAAAACAGAAAAGCGCGCCGCCCCAATAGGTTCGTCCCCAGGTGTGAGTGTGGTCCAGGCCCTCGTCCCCAGCGGCGGGAAGGCCCTGATGCAGGTCGCGCACCACTTCGAACCACATTTGATTGGCGTCGAAGTGGCCGGCGCGGACGCGCGCGATTGGTTCCACGTAGGTGGCGATGCCTTCTTCTATCCAGTGATGATTTTCAGCGACGGAGGGGAATGACAAATGGACCATCTCGTGCGTGAGCATCCAATCGCCCGCGAGATCGGAGAACTGCGCGCCTTTGCCGACGTGAATGGTAATGAAGCCGCCGTTATCGCGGCCAAAAGTGCGGCCGCCGCGCACACCTTTTCCGTCGGACGGCACGATGCGGAGCAAGAGTTGCGGAACGGGGAAGCGGCCGTAATACGCGCTGACGGATTCCGCGGCCCAGCGCACCCACTTCAGCAAATCTTCTTTACTGGCCTGCATCGAGCCGGACTCGATGTTGACGTCAATGCGCGAGTTGCCGATGACGATTGTGGAGGTCATTTCGTCAGCAGGAAAAGCGGTCGCTGCGGCGAACCAGACGATTGCTGCGGCGAGGATCGCCGGGCAGAAAACCCGGGCGAGTCGCGATCTTCGCCGAACTCGAACCGCTTGCACCGGGCCATCGTCCATACCCCATTGTGCGACTCGACCGGGATTAAGCCAAGGACGAACCTGCGTCGCCGCGCAGCGCTTTTCGCACGGGGCGTTCCAGCAGATGATCCAGTGAGATCTTGCCGGCGCCAAAAATCAGGATCAGCAGGCCCACGAAAAGGTAAATGAAGGAAGCGGCATTTTGGAATTTGTCGGGATCGGAGATGAAAGCGAGCAGCGCCGCATGGTCCGCTGTCCAATAGGCCGTGAACATGTCTATCACCAGGCCGAGCGCCGCGATGCGCGCAAGTAAGCCGAGCGCCAACAGAATTCCGCAGACGAATTCGAAGGACGAGACGAAAGTAGCGGTGGCGTGCGGCGCAGGCAATCCCAGGCTCGCGAAAAATTCTGTCACGTGCGATAGGTTGTGCAATTTTGCCCAGCCGTTCTGCGAGAGCTGCCAGCCCCAGTAAACGCGAACGAGCAGCAGGAAGGGAGATTGCAGGCTGGAGACCGCTTTCACAAATCCGTCGTACATGCGCAGAATCTGGCTGCCAGCTTTGCTCATGGAGTGAGGCGCTCTCTTCCGGCCGGCGCTTATCGACGCGGCGCGACCTTTTCGTTTTTCGCAGATTTTTCCCGGCGGCAGAACCAGCCAAGCGCCGACCAGGTGTGGAACCATTTTTCGACATGCGCCGCGCGGTCTGCCAGGGCGATCGGCGAGTTGCGCAAGGCCGCTTCGATGGCAGCATTCAGGGATTTCCCGGCGTGCAGAGCGGAGAGAATGGCGAATTCCTCGCGATCGAGGCGGCGGAAATAGACGTCTTCGTCCAGGCGATGCACTGCCAGAAAAATGGGGCTGGGCGCGAACTTGGCCACGGCGCTAACGCGCTTTCGTTTGTGGCGCTCGTTGAACGTGTTGCTGGCGACGTCCAGATCGTCCGAATCCTTGCGAACCACCAGCAGCAGTTCATCCACCGGATAGCGCAGCGCGAGCAGGCTGACGTAGGGTTGCAAGCGCAGGCGCAGCTTCGCGGGATTCACGCCCGCCAGATCTTCGGGCTTGAGCGACGGTTCCCGCAGACCGTCGAACGCTTCGATATCGGCCCACTCCAGGCGGGCCATGTCCAGCGCCAGACTCTGCCGCTCTCTAGCCCAGGCCGGATGCTTTTGCAGCCAGCTCACCAGCCGCGAACCAAGATTGCGCAGCGTGAAAGATCGCGACGGGCAATCCATCAGATACGCCTTGGCCATCGCATCGAAGCGGCGGCCTCCCAGCACGGCGCGCACACCCGGAAAATCTTCGGCGAAAGCGGAAAGCACGCGGAACCAATATTGGCGATTATAAATTTCCAGGCGTTCGAAAGAAGTCAGCCGGTCGTTGGGCTTGATGATTTGCGACGCGACGGCGCGCATCGAGCGGCCATCGGGCGCCACCGCACGCATGCGTTCGGAGTTGGTCAGTGGAGTCATGACGGCGCGAGCCATGTGGCGTTGCAGGTTGAGAAGTTTCATACGGCGTCCGCGAGCGAGACGCTGGCGAGAAAGCGATTGGCCTTCAGCGCTTCGTCATGCACTTCCTCGAAAGAAGGAATGCTGTCGTCCCACTCGAGCAGCGTAGCGGTGTGGCCGACGCGTTCAATGGCTCGCGCGTACAACTTCCACACCGGATCAATCACGGGATGATCGTGCGTATCGAGGATGTACTTGCGATATTTCGAGTGCCCGGCGATATGAATTTGCGCCACGCGTTCCGCGGGGACGCTGTTGACGTAAGTGAAGGGATCGAAGCTGTGATTCTGCGACGAAACGTAAATATTGTTCACGTCGAGCAAGATGCCGCAGTCGGCGCGCTCGGCGACCTCGTTCAGGAACTCCCACTCCGTCATTGCGGACACGTGAAATTCGGCATAGCTGCTGACGTTCTCGACAGCGACGGGAATTTCAATGAAATCGCGCACTTCACGGATTTTCTGCGCGGTGATGCGCGCGGCTTCGAAAGTGTAGGGCATGGGCAGCAGGTCGTGCGTGTAGCGGCCGTCGACGCTGCCCCAGCACAGATGATCGGAAAGCCAGGGAGTCTTGGTGCGCCGGACTAAAGTTTTCAGACGCCGCAGATGCTCGCGATTCGGGCGTTCGGCCGAGCCGAAGTACATCGAGACGCCGTGCTGCACCACTTTGTACTGTTCCAGTATTTGATCGAGGATGCGCAGCGGCCGCCCGCCATCAATCATGAAATTTTCGGATATGATTTCAAACCAATCCACAACGGGCTTGCGCGTCAGAATGTGATGGTAGTGCGGCGAACGCAGACCTATCCCGATTCCGTAATCCGTGTGGCCGTTAAACCGATTGGCAGGCATTTCCCACTCCGCTGGTTGACGCGAAAAGAACCGATGCTGCGGAAAAGCGTTGAGGGCCGTTCACTGCAGGTTCCGGCCCTCAACACCAGACCGTTGATACGGGATGCGATCGCCGATGCGGCGAGTGTTAGTCGGGCATCTTCGAGCCGTCGGTTGCGCAGCCGCCCTTGCCCTTGCAAGAGTTCTTGCCTTTGCAGCCATTGTCGCTCGATTTACATCCGCCCTTGCCCTTGCAGGAGTTCTGACCCTTGCAAGCATGCTTTTCCTTCACCTTCTTGTCCGCTGGGGCCTGATCGGACTGGGTTGCGGAATGCATGCCGGAGAGAAGGTTGGACGCCTGGATGGTTGTGGTGGTACCGGCGAGCAAACCAGCAAGCGCTGCGCCAGCGATGAGGGCCTTCTTTGACTTTGTCATTTTCCCGAATTACCTCCTGTGAGTTTGGACTGCAACCACACCTGCTTTTACTACGTTCTGGACGGTGGTTTTGGATTGCCGCTAACGGTTTTTCCGGACTGGGTTGGTTCCAAGCCCCGGCAAGTAACCCGGGGATTCGCCCGCAGCATAACGCCGGGGGCGTGGCCTGACAACTTATCTTTTGTAACGTTTTAGGATGTCCGAATTCGCTCGTCGCGAGCCGGATCCCGTTGGAAAATCCCACGAGCGAACATCCGGATGAACCGCGCTGGGCTGGCTGCGCTCTGTTGGACTGCGCGGGAGCAGATTCGTTATCCCGCGGCAGTGAATTGAATTGCCGGCCGGATGGACTGATTTCTGCTGGCGTGGGGCTCTCGTGAGCACGCTTTCAATAACGATTGACGGTGAAGGTGAAGTCCGGTAAGGTGTTACTATGATGTTGAATTGTTGCCCGACGCGGTGTTGTCCATGCGCTTGTTGCGCATGTTGTATGGCGCACCGGTCTGGCGATAGGAGATTGGGGACTTAAGTCTTAATCCAACTTTAAGTGTCCAAGCCCCACCCGCCAGAAACATTGGTTGGTGGGTTTTTTGTTTTTATGGGTCATTTTTTTTATGAGTGAGAAGAAGGAAACCAGGGCACAGCGCATCGAACGGCTCAAGCGAGCCAAGAATGCGTGGGAGTGCGTTGACGAGATCCGGGAATTTGCGCGGCACGGGCATGCCTCGATTCCGCCCGAATGGCTGGGGACCTACTTTCGTTCCTGGGGGATTTACACGCAGGGCGACGGGCAGGGAGTGATCGGCGGCGCGAACGGCGAAGGGAAGGCGACACCGTTTTTCATGGTGCGCATCCGGATACCCAACGGAATTTTGCGCAGCAAACAATTGCGCGCGGTCGCCGACATCGCGCAGCAGCACGGGCGCGGCGTGGCCGATATTACCGTGCGGCAGAATGTGCAGTTGCATTGGGTGACGATCGAGGCGCTTCCGGAGATTTTGGACCGCCTGCATTCAGTGGGACTAACCACCACCGGCGCGTGCGGCGACGTGACGCGCAACATCACCGGGTGCCCGCTGGCGGGCGTGGATGCGGATGAGATATATGACACCTCGCCCGTGGCGCTGGAATTGAATCGGCAGCTGGCGGGAAACCCCGAATTTTACAATTTGCCCAGGAAATTCAAGGTTTCGATTACCGGGTGCCACCTGTGGTGCTCGTATCCTGAGATTAATGATGTGGCTTTGACGGCGACGACGCGGCGCAAAGGCGGGGGAACCGAAACGGGATTCTCGCTGCGCGTGGGCGGCGGTCTTTCCACCGATCCGCATCTGGCGATGCGGCTGAACGCGTTCGTGGCCGAGCATCAGGCGCCGCGTGTGGTACGAGCGATCGCTGAGATTTTCCGCGACAGCGAAGTGCTGCGCGAGAACCGTGAGCGCGCGCGATTGAAATTTTTATTCTTGAAGCACGGTTGGACGGCCGACTCGTTTCTAGCGGAATTGCACAGCCGCCTGGGATTCCAACTCGATCCCGCGGAACCGGAGCACGTGCCGGAAGACGCCTACCGCGATCACGTGGGGATACACGCGCAGAAGCAGCCGGGATTTTCCTACGTGGGAGCGTCCGTATTGCGCGGCCGGATCAGCGCTGACCAATTACGCGTCGCCGCGGAACTTGCCGAGCGCTATGCCGGCGGCGAGATTCGCACCACGATCATGCAGAACCTGGTGCTGGTGAACGTGCCGAGCGAACACGCTGACGAAGTGGCACGCGTTCTGGACGCTGCGGGCCTGCCTGTGGCGGCTTCGCCATTTGCGCGTGGGACGATCGCTTGCACCGGCTCCGAATTCTGCAAACTGGCTCTGACCGAGACGAAGAGCTTCGCGCGCTGGCTGGTGGAAGAACTCGAAGACCGCATACCCGGATTTGACGAGCAGTTGAAATTGCACATCGCAGGGTGCCCGAACAGTTGCGGCCAGCATTGGATCGCGGACATCGGGCTGGAGGGCAAGAAAATTAAAGTGGGCGGCGAGATGGCCGATGCCTACTACTTTTGCGTGGGCGGCGCGGTGGGCAAGTTTGCCGCGATCGCTCGCCCCGTGGGTTATCGCTGTGCCGCGTCCGAGGTACCGGAAGCGATCGAGCGCTTGCTGCGAAATTTTGACGAGGAGCGCAGCCCCGGCGAAAATTTGCGGCAATTTTTTGCACGCCATACCAATGACGAGATCCGCATGCTCCTGGCGGGGCAGATCGCGGAAGCCGTGGCACGGGACGTTTCCGCGGGTCCCGTGCCGCATGGGATCGAGGGCTAGGGGATGCCACTGTTTCCCATTTCGCTGAGATTGCGCGGCCGGCTGTGCTTGGTGGTGGGCGGGGGCGTGATCGCGGAATCGAAGATACAGAGTTTGCTCGCGGCGGAAGCACATGTGGTTGTGATCGCACCGGAAGTCACCGACGCGGTTGCTGCCTGGGCGCGCGCAGGACAGATCGAGTGGCAGGTCAAGACTTTTGCGGTGGAGGATTTGTGCGGCGCGTTTCTGGTGGTGGCGGGTACCTCGTCGCCGCCAGTGAACCACGAAGTTTTTCGTCAGTGCGAGGTCGACGGAATTCTGTGCAACGTGGTGGATGATCCGGAATACTGCCACTTCTATTATCCAGCGGTGGTGCGGCGGGGAGCGTTGCAGATCGCGATTTCCACCGAAGGGCAGAGTCCGGCGCTGGCGCAGCGATTGCGCAAGGAACTCGAAGCGCAGTTTGGTCCGGAATACGAACAGTGGCTGGAATGGCTGGGCGCGGCGCGCACATTCCTGCGCAGCGAAGGCAAAGATCCCCAAGAAACAAAGAGATTGCTGCACCAGCTGGCAAGCGAGGAAATGTTCGAGCGATTTTTGCGTGAAGGCGAGAAGGAACTGATCGGCAGGAGTTCTTCATGAAGGGCAAGGTTTATCTGGTGGGCGGCGGTCCGGGAGATCCCGAGCTGCTCACGCTGAAGGCGGCGAAAATTCTAGCGCGCGCGGAGATCGTGCTGCATGACGCGTTGGTGAGCCGCGAAGTGCTCTCGCTGGCAGCCGCGGGCGCAAAGCTTATTGACGTTGGTAAGAGATGCGGGCGGAAATTGCTGACGCAGGAAGAAATCAACGCGTTGATGGTTTCCTACGCACAGTCGCACCAAGTGGTGGTGCGACTGAAAGGCGGCGATCCTTTGCTTTTTGGACGCGCGGGAGAAGAAATCGCGGCCTTGCGGCAAGCGGGCGTCGCGTACGAAATCGTTCCGGGCATCACAGCCGGCTTCGGCGCGGCTGCTGCTGCGGGATTTTCTCTGACGGACCGGCGCGTTGCTTCGCAGTTGCTGTTCACCACGATCCAGCGCGATACCGACAATCGTTCGATACAGTGGGGCGGAATTTCCAGCACTACAACGCTGGTGCTCTACATGCCGGGGACGGATTACGCGCGTGTGACGCAGCAGCTGCGCGATGCAGGCTGGCCGGACGATATGCCCTGCGCGATTGTGTCGCACGCCAGCGCCAAGGATCAGGAGATTCGCTTGACGGTGCTTGCGAAGTTGGCCGAAGAAGCGACGTTGCCGGCGCCTTCGATCATGGTGGTCGGGCGCGTGGTGGCGGGGGTGGCGGAAGAGCTAAGCCAGGGAGTTCGCCTCGGCGGGGAAACCGCCGATCGAATTTCACCGCCCATGGTGATTTGAAATATCGCGACATCCCGCAAAGAAAATGGCAGGGCGCCGCTCCAGTCGAGTCGCTGGAACCTACCAGCGATGCCGCAGAGCCGCGGCAAATCTCGCATCATATATCTGACGTACGGCGGCCATCGCTTCGGGGCTAAGCGGCGGCAGGCCTGAGGCGCGGCAATTGTCGGAAACCTGATCCGGGCGTTTGCCTCCGGGAATGGCGCAGGTGACCGCGTCGAACATCAGAATCCAGCGCAGCGCGAACTGGCTCATTGTTACCCCGGGAGGCAACAGCGCGCGAATTTCTTCCACCGCTTCCAGGCCGGCGTCGTAATCCACGCCGGAAAAAGTCTCGCCCACGTCAAACGCTTCGCCGTGCCGGTTGAAATTGCGATGATCGTCCGCTTCGAAAGTGGAATCGGGGCGAAATTTGCCGGTTAGCAGGCCACTGGCGAGCGGCACGCGCGCCAGGATCCCGACTTTTTTTCGCTGCGCCTGCAGAAAAAAATCGTCGGCGGGGCGCTGGCGGAAACAATTGAAAATAATCTGCACGCTCTGGACGTTCGGGTGCTCGATGGCTTGCAGCGCTTCGTCAACTTTTTCCACGCTGACGCCGTAATAGCGCAGCTTGCCGGCTTTCACCATGCGATCGAGAATATCAAAAGCTTCGGGCTGAAAATAAAGTTCGGTCGGCGGGCAGTGGAGCTGCAGCAGGTCGAGCGTGTCGGTTGCGAGATTGCGCAAGCTGTCGTCCACCCAGGCCGTAAGATTCGCGGCGCTGTAGCCGGCGAGCGACTGCTTAGGCAGACGCCGCCCGGCCTTGGTGGCGACGATGATGTCCTGCTTGTAATTTTTCTTCAGCTGGGCAATCAGGCGCTCGCTGCGCCCGTCGCCGTAAACATCGGCTGTATCGAAAAAATTTACGCCGCAATCAACGGCCGTGCGCAGCGCCGCCATGGCCTGGTCGTCGGAGACGTGGCCCCAGGCGCCGCCGATGGCCCACGCACCGAAACTGACTTCCGAAACTTTCCAACCAGTGCGTCCGAGCGCGCGGTATTCCACGATGAATCTGTCTCCGGGTTCGCCTGTGGGCCGAGGCTTAGGACTCGACCAGGTGATAGAGCCTGTAATCCTCGTTCATAATCGTCGCAAAGGGACGAAGCGTCAAGCTGCTGGTGCCCGTCTTCACGATCCAATCTTCTGACGATTGCGTCGCTGCGGTGGCCGCGAGCATCTGCTGCCGTGTGATGTGTTCGGGAATATTTCCTACGCCAAAAAGCGCGATGGGGCCGCGAAGCAGCGCCACGGTGTCGGGGTTCTTCGTGTCAACGGCTTCCAGGGTAACCGGCATTTCCATCTCCATCTCGATGCGGTCGCCATCTTTCCAGGTGCGTTGCAGGGCGAGAAACTTTCCGGGCGTGACGTCACTTTGTATGCGGCTGCCGTTCACCGCGACCGTTGTCTTCGCGCCTGCCCATCCCGGTATCCGCACATTCACAGTGAACGTCTCAGGCCGCCCGAGCTTGAATTCCAGCTGCGTGGTATTTGCCTGCGGGAACTGCGTCGTTTGAGTGAGCATGACCGGCGTTCCGTTCTGCGGCCAGGATAGCGTTGAAGGCAGGAAGAGGTTGACGTTGATGCCGTCCTTACTGCGGAAGTAGGAACTGATGCCGTAATCCGCCGTCAGCTGCGGGAAGGTGCCGGAGCAGCAGGGCCACTTGTCCTTGTAGTGAACTTTCTTCGCGGCGTTGTTGTAATCGGAATAATAGAACGAAGTGCCATCGGGCAGAATCGGCCACGCGCCGGCGATCGTGTTGTACAGGATGCGTTCCATGCTGTCGCCGTAGCGCGAATCACCGGTGACGCGCAGCAGGTAACGCGTGATCTTGAAATGGCCGTAAACCCCGCAGGGCGTCTCGAAGCTGGAGTGCGTCAAGCCCAGGCTCTGCCAGAGCCCATCGCCACCCGGCGGGACAAACGCTTCGTCCGGACCCCAGCCGCCGGTGACATAACTCTGTTCGCGTACCATGCGAAAACCGTTGGTCGCGGCGCGCAGATATTTTTCATCGCCGAGAACTAAGTAGGCTTGCATGGCCGAGCTGAGCGCGTTTACGTGACTGTAGGCGTGTTCGCCGGGGAGGACGTTTTCATTTTCCGCCAGCGGATCGAAGTATTCTTTTTCAATGAAGCGGACGGCGAGGTCTTTGTAACGCGGATCGCCGCTGCGTTGATACGCGAGGAACAGATTTTCCGGTAGCGTGTAGGTTTCATCGAAGGTGTAAGCGATGTCCTTGTGGAAACGCGCGCGCTGTTCCGGGCGGCTGAGCGCTTTTTCCGGTAGATGCGGCAGCACGGCTTGCGTGCTGCTCCAAAGTACGTCAAGCGCGGAGGTGTCTCCGGCGAATTCGTGCGCGTCAATCAAGCCGCAGCAGGTCTTGTCGAAGGTGTAGGCGGGCAGGCGATAGTCCACATAAAATTTTCCGGCCGGGTCCACTGTGGCGCCGTAGCCGCGGACCAGGCGCTGCACTTTTTCCTGCGTGGGCTTGGAACCGGTGACGGCATAGGCGCGCGCCAGGCCCGAAAGGTATTGCCCGAAACTGTGTCCGGGGATGAAAGCGTGGAAATTGTCCATGGCGCTGAAATCGTCGGCGTCGTCGTACCAGCCGCCCATGTCTGGGCCGATCGCGGTGAGGCCTTCGCGCTTGCGGAACGGTTTTAGCAGCGCGTCTTCATCTAGATGCAGGTAGAGATCGTGGTTTTGATCGAACTGGCGACGGAACGGGCAATCGAGCAACTGCACCTGAGAGTATCCGAAGGTTGAGAGTTGCGGCGTGACGGCGACCTGCGCGGCGGGAGCTGAAGATTTCGCCCACATGGGGATGGAGCGTGCGGCGAGGGCGGCCGCTGTCGTAACCGCAGCATTCGCAATAAATTGCCGCCTCGATGTCTTTTTCATGGTCTGATCTCCGTTCGATTGCGGTGCCGCAATTCGCCCTGACGCCTGGTCCGCTGCGATGCAGAAGCAGGCTGGATGGACAATGTGTCGAGAAAGCGTTTACCTATCGCTTATACTGCCCGCGAAAGCAGGTTGTCAAGCGGGCGCTCGGTCGCCTGTTTCCGGCGCTGGAGCTGCGCAACGATATTTTGCGTGCAAGCGCGCTGGGCAATCGGAGAGCAAGCTACGGTCTGCGAGGTTCGGCTGCGTCCGGCGCCGGCTCGCTTTGGATGTAGAGCTTGTATCGGTTCGTTGATGCTTCCTGTTGTTGCGACTGCGTGCGAAGTTCCGCCAGGCGTTTCACCAAAGCCGGAACCTCGCCCTTCGGATCATTTATTTTTCGCAACGCCAGCAGCAGATGGTACACGGCGATCTGGTCGCTGGGATTTTCGCGCAGCACGACGCGGCACTGCTCGATGGCCTTTTCGTTTTGGCCGGACTGCAGATAAAGATTGCCGAGCACGTTACGCGCGAGCGGGAAATCCGGCTGTAGCTGCACGGCGCGGGACGCCGCCTTCACCGCTTCGTTGAATTCCGGGCTGCCCACCGCGGGCCCGCCTTGCGAAATAATTTCGGCTTTCAAATAGTGAAGGAAGGCATCGTCGGGATGCGCTTTCAGTTCCGTCTCGACGGTCTTTAGAGCCTGGTCCAGATTGCTGGCTTGCAGTTGCGCGAGGCCTTGGGCGACCGCGGCGGACGCTTGGCCGGGATCGAGCCGGTTAGCGGCCTCGAAGTCGGACTGCCCTTTTTCGAATTGGCCCATTTGAATGTAGAGAATGCCGCGCGCGATATACAGCGGCGCAGCTTTGGGCAATTGCGTGAGGCCTGCATCAATCATTTCGACGCCCACCTGAAACGATTCGTGTTTGTAGGACAAGGCGGCAAAATCCACGTAGTACTTCACTTGATGAGGATTCGCCACGATGGCCTGCCGCAAAAGACTAACGGCGCGAGGCGTCTCGCCGGTTTCTTCGTAAGCTGCTGATGCGAGGTCCAGAACATCGGGCTCTGGTTCGCTCGTATCGAGTAAGGGCTGCAGCGTGGTGATTGCCTCCCTGCTGTGCTGCGCGGTGAATTGCGCGACGGCGAGATTGTAACGAGCGTGCGGACCGTTGGGCAGAAGCGCCAGGATTTGTTCGAAAACAGGGACCGCTTCGTCCGGCTTTTGCAAATCCATCAGGCACGCGCCGTATTCTTCCAGTGCGGTCGGCTGCGCAGAGAGCACCGGGGCGCTTTTCTGGAAATGCTCGACGGCTGCGGCGCAATCATGTTTCTTGTACGCGAGTGCGGCGAGCATCGCGTGAGTGGTCGGTTCGTCGGGGCGAACTTTTAAAATGCGATTGAGCAGAGGGACTGCTCGAATGCTTCCGGCTTTGTATTCCAATTCGGCGGCGCCTTCGAGCGCGGCCAGATAATCCGGCGAGAGCGCCAGGGCCTTGTTGTAAGCGATGAGCGCTTCGTGATTGCGGCCGAGCTGTGTGAGAGCGATGCCCTCGAGCGCCCACAGCCTCACGTCCTTGGGCCATGCCTGAAGTTGGGTGCGAACCAGGGTTAGCGCTTTTTCGTTGTCGCGCGCCTGCAGTGCAGCTTGGATCGCGCGGATGCTACTGGAATCGGCGCCCGTTTGGGCCGCGGCAGCGACGGCGCAAATCGCGAGAAGAAGAATCGCGACGACGCTGCGCAGGAAAATCAAAATGTGCGGTCTGCGTTGCGGCGCGTGCTGGTGAAAATTATCGGGAGGCGACCGGTGTGGGATGATTCTCGCGTTGATGCGGTTTACCATGCGATTCGGATGAGCGACAATCCCTGCCGAGGTAAGGCGAATTGCAGGTGCGTCGCGCCTTGGTCGAGTGATATCCATGCCGGAGAACCGAGCAGCTGCAGCTGTCCCGCATCCTGCAACAGTTGATACTGGGCGGGCGAGGGCGATTGCGGCGAGCCCATCTGTTTCCACGCCGCGAATGAGTTACTGTGATGCGCGTCAATGCGAAAATGTTCGCTCCGTGCTCGCTTAGCCCCCGGCGGCAGACCCTCCACCATGAGGTCAATCGGCGCAGGCGCAGCGGGAAGATCGTCATCGTGATAATTCCAAATCAGGATCTGGATTTCGCTGTCGCCGCGCGCGGCGATCGCCTTGATATCCGGCTGCGCGCGCACGCCGTTGAGCACCACGTCGTCGGTTGAGAGCGCGGCGGAACTGATCACTGGCACGCGCTCGCCGCCCAGCATTCCAAACATGCGGAAAGCGTTCAGCACGGGCTTGTCTAATCCGTTCGAAGCCAGCTCACGGTAGCCGGCGAAATAGGGCTGGTCTTCGAATTCGAATGACCAGGTGACCGCGCCGAGAAAATTCACACGCTCGCTGGTTGCCAGCGCATCGAGGCTGTTCATCGTCTCGGCCGTGTAGGACGCGAACAGCTCTCCATTGCGGTACGCGTTCTGTGGATTCTCTTGCGCGGAACATGCGGCGCATCCTTCCGGGTCGGATTCGCCCAGCACGATAGGCGTCTCGCGCCATTCGGGAAACGACGCGACGATCTGAAATCCGTTCTTGATTGCACTGAGCTGCCGCGCGATGCCCATCTGCACGTGATCGCCCAGCCATTTCGGCGAGCCTTTGGGATGAAAACTGACGAACAGCAGCGGCGATCCGGTTTTTCCCGTCGCGTAATTCGTCTGATGTGCGCAGTGGTCGAGGAATTTGCGCAGGAATTCCGCTGCACGCGGATTGCCCGGGCCGGTGCTGTCCGGACCGCCGATGCGGGCATCCGGAAACGCGCGCAGCACCGCGTCGGCGGTGAAATCGTAAAGCTTGAAATATTCTTCCGGCGTGCCCTTCCAGTATTCGATGTCTGGCTCGTTCCAGACTTCCCACAACCAGGTTTTTACTTCCGCGTCGCCATAGCGTTCACGCAAGTGACGAGTGAATTGAAAGACCAGCTGGGACCATTTGGCGTAATCGCGCGGCGGGTAGGCCCAGCCTGTATAAATCGAAGCGATCGAACCTTTCGGGAAATTGTGGCGATAAGGTTCGGGATGCGTGGAAAGCGCCTCCGGCATGAATCCAATTTCGACGATGGGCTTGATTCCGGCCGCGTGAAACGTATCGAAGATGTGATCGATGATCGTCCAACTGTAGACGGGATTGCCGTCCTTGTCTTCGGTGTATCCGTTGGTCGAGCCCCACTTCAGGGAAGCGGAACCGTCACCGCTGGTGAGCAGATTGTGCACGCGGACGTAAACGGACGCCGAGCTGAGCGCGGCCAGTTCGCCCAGGAGCTTCTTACCGTTCGGTGTGTAGGTGTAGTTGGGCTCATCGTAGCCGAAATAATTCCAGATCGGGCGGAGTGCACCTGCAGGTCGATCCGCCTGCACGTGAATGGTGACGTTATCGGGAGCTTGTTGTGCGGCGGAAAAGCAAGGCCGCAGCAGACAGAGCGCTACAGCCGGGAAAATACTGGCGAGAAATTTCTTCATCGGGCACCGTGATCCGCCTCGAGCGCCGAGAGCACCGCGCGCGCAGCAACTACGTTACCGGCCTTCCTGAGACACGCGACTTTGCCGCTTGCCTGGTTATCCACCGGCCGCATGGATGGCTGAACTACTTTGCACAGAGCTACTTACTTTTGCACCGTGAACCGGTAGATCGAAGTCGAGTGCAGCGTCCGCCCCGGTTTCAGCAACGTCGAAGGGAAGGTCTTCTGATTGGGCGAGTCGGGAAAATGCTGCGTTTCCAGGCAGAACGCGGAGCGGTAGGCGTAGACTTTTCCGGCCTTGCCGTGCACCGTGCCGTCGAGAAAGTTTCCGCTGTAGAACTGCACGCCTGGTTCGGTGGTGGAAACTTCCAGCACGCGCCCGCTCTGTGGGTCGTAAGCGCGCGCGGCGAGCGCCATTGAAGTCGGCGATTTCTTGTCCAGCACCCAATTGTGGTCGTAGCCTCTGCCGAATTTCAATTGTTCATCATTCATATTGATGCGTTGACCGATCGTGATCGGCTGCAGAAAATCGAAAGGCGTGTTGTGCACGTCCTGCAGTTTGCCGGTGGGAATGAGCGTTACATCCACCGGAGTGAACTGGCTGGCGTACAAAGTGAGCTGATGCTGCAGAATGTCGCCGTTACCTTGGCCAGAAAGATTAAAGTAGGAATGATTCGTCAGATTGAGCACCGTATCTTTGTCCGTCGTCGCGGTGTAATCAATCTTCAGCGCGTTCTCATCCGCAGACAGCGTGTAAACGACCTTGACGGTCAAGGTTCCCGGGAAGCCTTCTTCCCCGTCTTTACTCACGTAGGTAAGTTCCAGAGCTTCGCCCGCGCTGCTGGAAACATCGCGCGCGGTCCACACGTGCTTGTTGAAGCCGCGCACGCCGCCGTGCAAAGTGTTCGGGCCGTCGTTGAGCGGCAGCGAGTAAACGACGCCGTCCAAAGTAAATTTGCCGTGCGCGATGCGGTTGCCGTAGCGGCCAATCGTGCCGCCGAAATATGCTTTGCCGTTCTCGTAGTCTGCCGGATTGTCGTAGCCGAGCACCACGTCGCCCAGCTTTCCATCGCGGTCGGGAACCTGCAGCGAGACCAGCGTGCCCCCGAAATTGCTGATGGCGACGGTCATCCCATACTTGTTCGTCAGGGTGTACAAATCCACGCTCTGCCCATCCTGTATTTTGCCGAATGCCTGCTTTTGCATTTTCGATTTCGCCTCTGCAGTGGGATAAGGCAGCGTCGTCACGGCGCCCAGAAAAAGCAGCGCTGCGACCATCGCGGGGATCCTTGCGTTCCGTCTGGCCATCATCGTCTCCTAAGACTTCTTGTCACCGTCCACACTAGCGCCGATCGGCGCCAAAGAAATCGCAGAATGCGCCGTCTGTGACCCGAGCATTACGGTGCGGCTGGCGGGAAAAGTTTGGCCTGGCGTGGACAAGCGAAGCCAACCGTCGAGGTCGTCTCCAGGAATCGGATCGTATGCGAGTCAGTCGTTGATTCCAATTTGTTTGGTAAACGTTTTCCTCCGCTTTATACTGCGCGCCGCTACGGGTGTCAAGCGGACGCTCGACAACGCGCTAACCCGGATATAATGCCAGCGTACACACTCGAGATGATGAAATTCACGCGTCGCTCATTCTTTCAACGATCGTTGGGTCTTTCGCTCGGAGCATCTGCCTCGCGCATCTTCGGGCAGGGTATGTCGCCCCATGCCACCAAAGCGCAACCGCGCTCGGCACCTTCGGGCCGCCCTTTTTACGCGCATTTCACAGATATTGCCGCTGCAGCGGGACTCATCGCGCCCACGGTCTACGGCTACTCGGACCATAAGGACTACATTCTGGAGGCTGTGGGCTGCGGCTGCGCTTTCCTGGACTATGACAACGACGGCTGGATGGACATTTTCGTGCTGAGCGGCACGCGCATGAACGCTGCGCCGGCCGGAGCGACCAATCGCCTGTACAAGAACAATCGCGACGGGACGTTTACCGACGTAACCGAGAAGGCGGGCTTGCATGATCTGGGCTGGGCGTCGGGGGTGTGCGTCGGCGATTACAATAATGATGGCTTCGAGGACCTTTTCTGCACCTATTTTGGGCAGAACAAGCTGTATCGCAACAATGGCGACGGCACGTTTGCGGATGTCACCAAGCAGGCCGGCCTGTTAAGTGATACGCCGCGTTTTGGCGCCGGGTGCAGTTTCCTTGACTACAACCGCGACGGCAATCTGGATCTGTTCGTTTCCAATTACGTCCAGTTTGACCTCAAGCGCGTGCCCAAGCCCGGGCAGAACAGCAATTGCACCTGGAAGGGAGTGGACGTTGAGTGCGGGCCGCGCGGCCTGCCGCACGGAGTGCACTCTTTGTATCGCAACAATGGCGACGGCACATTCACCGACGTAAGCGTACAAGCCGGAATTTCCACGCTGCGCGGAAGCTACGGCATGACGGTGGTTTGCGCCGATTTTGACGAAGATGGCTGGCCCGACATTTACCTGGCCTGCGATTCCACGCCCAGCCTCCTGTTCATGAACAATCACGATGGAACTTTCCGCGAGGAAGGCGTTATTCGCGGCGTGGCGCTCAGCGAAGATGGCGAGGAACAGGCGGGGATGGGCGTCGGCGTGGGCGATTACGACCTCGATGGCCACCTGGACTTGTTCAAGACGCATTTCAGCGAGGATACCAACGGGCTGTATCACAATGACGGCAAAGCGAATTTTGTGGACGTTACGCGCGTGGCACGGATCGGCGTGGAAAACCGCTACGTCGGTTGGGGCGCGGGTATCGTGGACCTGGACAACGACGGCCTCCCAGATATTTTCATGGTAACGGGTAGCGTTTACCCGGAACTTGAGAAAACGATGCCACAATTCCCCAATAAGACGCCGCGCGTCGTGTTTCGCAACCTCGGCAACGGGACGTTTGAAGAGCTGCTGGACGGAGCAGGGCCGGGGGTTGCAGCGCCGCACTGCAGCCGGGGATGCGCATTTGGTGATTTTGACAACGATGGCGACCTCGATGTCCTGATCGTCAACCTGAACGAGCCGCCGTCTCTATTGCGCAACGATCTGCGCGGCTCAAACCACTGGCTGAAGCTCAAGCTGGTCGGCACAAAATCGAATCGTAGCGCCATCGGAGCACGGGCGGTGGTGCGCTACGGGAAGAAATCGCAGGCGCAAGAAGTGTTGAGCCAGTCCAGCTTCTACTCCACAAACGATTCCAGGCTGCATTTCGGCCTCGGATCTGAAAGGTCCGCCGACATTGCCATACGCTGGCCCAGCGGGACCCGCGAAGAGCTGAAGGACGTCGCCGCAGACCAATTCGTAGTGGTGAAAGAGGGGACGGGCATCGTCTCGGGGCAAGGCTGGTCCAAGCCCGTCGGGGAGCAGCGGTGAGAGCTTTGCTGCCTGCCAAGATCGAGTGGCGCCAGCGGCAAACGGTTGAAAGCAGACATTTCCCGGCAGGTCGAAACGTCTCCGTAACGTAAAAGTACTATTGCATCCAAATTTTTTCTTGACAGGATTTAAGAAACGGATGTAAATTGCGCGCAACAGGTAAGTAAACGTTTTCTCTGAAAGTAGCGGAGCACTTGCATTTGCTTTCTCGGGTAGGCGTCTCGCTGACGCGGTCGGGCTGGTGCTGGGCGATGTGGCTTGCGCGACGCGTTATCCGAGTGGGTCGAATTCGTGAGAATGCTAAGTGGGGGGGTCTGAATGAGAATTACGACTGCATTGCGTTGCTTCTTTGTGTTCGCTGTGGTGGCTTTTTCTGCCAGCGTTTCCTTCGCACAGTTTAGCGGCAGCGTAACCGGTGTGGTGCAGGATGCCACCGGCGCGGCCGTGCCCAAAGCCAACGTCGTGTTGGTACAAGTCGGCACCGATGTGACTCGTGCCGCGGTATCCGATACGAATGGCGCGTTCAACTTTGTCAGCCTTGCGCCCGCCACCTATGAGGTGAGCGCTGAGGCAGGCGGATTTGCAAAGACGGTTGAGAGGATCATCCTCGATACCAACCAAACCCTTAGTGTTACCTTGTCGCTGTCTCTGAAGTCGGTGACCTCTTCGGTGGAAGTGACCGAGCAAGCGCCGGTGCTGAACCCAGCCGAGCAGCGCAACCAGATGACGCTCGAGCATCAAGCCGTGGACGAGTTGCCCGTTGCGGGCCGCAGCATCGTGGGCTTGGCGACGCTCGCGCCTGGGGTGACTGGATTGGGCACCGGCACGGCCAATGCTCCCGGATCGGGGGTGGACAACTATTCGACGGAAACCGCGGTGGACGCAAGCGCCAACGGCCAAGGCGAGATGTCCAATATGTGGGTCGTGGACGGTCTGGACGTCACCAGCGGAATCCGCCAAGGCATTCTGAACCTCACTCCTAATCCTGATTCCGTGCAGGAAATGGGTATTCAGGTGAATACCTATTCGTCCGAATATTCACGTGCCAGCGGTTTGCAGACGGTCATGACCACCAAGTCCGGCACCGACCAGTTCCACGGTTTCGCGGCCGACTACTACTACAACCGCAACATGTTCGCGCGCACAAAGTTCAGCCCCAGCGAATACCTGCCGTTCCACGGCAACAACATGGCCTTCGGCATCGGCGGACCCATCATCCCGCACCACCAGTTTTTCTTTTTCTTCGACGTCGAGCCGTTGCGTTCGGCCAATTCCACCATCGCCGGCAACCAAACATTCGCCGACCCTGCCTTCGTAGCTTTTGCTCAGGCCAATTTCCCGAACACCGTGGGCACGGGACTGTTGACGACCTACACTCCCTCGAACCTGACGGGTGTGACTCTGGCACAGACCGTCGGCCAGTTCTTCGGCCCGACCGCCTGTCCAACTCCCGCGTCCGCGATCACGGTGGGAACGGCTTTGCTACCGTGCTCGACTGACTTTATTGACAGCGGTAATTTGAGTGCGAAGGCCGTTCGCAACGGCACGCAGTATTTCGGCCGTGTGGACAAGTATTTCAGCCACGATCGGATTTACGGCAGCTTCTACCGAACGGTTCTCAACTATGGGCAACCGGGGGCCATCCCACAATTCTCAGCAGCGAACAATCAAAACTGGGAATACGCGCTGCAGGCTAACTGGACGCACACGTTCAACCCCAACACTTTGAACGAAGCAATTTTCGGTGTGAGCCGTGTCGAAGGTACGCTCGGCAGCGGCGCCCAGGTTTACACGGTGCCCAACATCACCACGGGCGGAATTAACGTCGGATTTGGCGCCGGTTTCGCACAAGGTGATTTTATTCAGAAGAACTATCACTGGCGCGATGTCCTGACCCGCGTGCAGGGGGCGCACACGCTGAAGTTCGGTGTGGAAGGCTGGTACGGCGAGGACGTCGAGCCGTTCCAAGGCCCATATTCCACGCCATCTTTCGCCTTCACAGACTTGACCACGCTGATTCAAGACCAGCCCATCCACGAAGTCGGTGCGATGTACAATCCCATCACGGGCTCGCCCGTACTGTGGTCCTGGAACGCGCGATCGCGCACTTGGGGCGCCTTTGCGATGGACACCTGGAAGATCAAAACGAACCTGACTTTGACGCTTGGCGTTCGTTACGATGACTCCGGCAACCCTTGGTCGGACAGCCCCACGACGGTATTCGGGAATTTCTATCTCGGTCCCGGACAGACATTCGATCAGCAGGTTGCCAATGGTTTCGCCAAGCAGACACATAACGCGCTGAACCACTCCGTCAACGACCTCATCAGCCCGCGGATTGCTGTTGCTTGGGATCCTACCGGGCACGGCGTCTGGGCAGTCCGTGGCGGGTTCGGGATTTACAATAACTGGCTGACCTCGGCGAATATCCAGGAAGAATTTCGCGGCAATCCTCCCGGACCCGTGCAACCGACTTTCCTTCCCAACGGCGTGCCGGGGGTTTCCGATCCACTCATTTTCGGTCTTGGGAACAGCAACAAACCGCCCTTCGGCTTTCCGACTCCCGGCTTCACAGCGGGCTTGGACAGCAAGGGGGGAATAGCCGGCCTCAACTTTGGAATTGGCGGAATCAACCCGAATATTGAGTCGCCCCAGGCGGCGATCTGGTCCGCAACCGTAGAGCGCAGCTTCGCCAAGAACCTTGTGGCTAGCCTCGGCTATACCGGCTCGCACAGCTACAATCTGGTGGGTGCGGGCGATGTGGCCGGCGGCGTGTCCTACGGTGTGAACATCAATTCCTTTGCCGGCGACTTGGTGCAGAGCAACAGCCTGACTCCGACGCGACTCAACACCAGCTTCGGTACGATTAACTATGCGGACAACAATCGCTACGGGAATTACGACGCGTTTATTGCCGACGTTCGTGGCCGGTTCTCGCACGGGTTTTTCGACGCTTCCTACACGCGTTCTGAATCGAAAGACGACGCCGGCGTATATCCCACGGCAGCGAACCCGGCGCAGTATTACGGACCGTCACCCTGGGATGCACCCAACCGTTTCTCTCTAACCTTTAACTACCAGATTCAGGGGCTGAACGGCGGTCAAGACCTGGTCGGACATTTGACCGGCGGATGGGGACTCACTGGCACCAGTATTTTCCAGAGCGGCTACCCATTCACGGTAATCAACGAGCATCCCTTCGTTCCTGTCTGCGTGAACGCCGCTCTTACGTGCCCCTCGGCTGGAAACCAGATCACCGGGCTGGCTGCAAACAGCGGAGACTACAATGCGGACGGGACGAATTACGATTACCCGAATGTCGCAAGTTACACCCAAGCGACCTCCAAGGCGGCTTTCCTGAACGGTGTTTTTGCGGCCGGACAGTTTACGCAGCCGACCATCAGCACCGAGGGGAACGAGAAGCAAAACGCGTTCCGCGGGCCGAACTTTGCAGAGACGGATCTGGCCATCTACAAAGACAACCGGTTCAAGGAAAGATTCAACTTCCAGATTCGGTTCGAGTTCTACAACATCTTCAATCGAACCAATCTGGAGAACATGGATATAGACCCACTGGATCCTAACTTCGGTAAGGCTACCGGACAGTTGTTGGGCCGGTGGTGGCAGCTCGGCGGTAGATTTACTTTCTAGTTTGTCCACCCTGAAAAAGAGCCTGCGGCCTCCCCCAAGGACGCAGGCTCTTTTCGTATTTGGGCGTGTCGTTCTGCTCCGCTAGCACGTAGGTCAGGCGCGCCCCCCGTTAAGTCCAGCATCTTCAGACCGTAAAAGTTGGAACTTCCCGCTTACGGTAACTGAATCCTCCTCTAGCGGCAGCGTGAGTCGAACTGTGTCCGGCCTCTGTTGCGGCAACTTGAGGCGAGGAAGCCAATGGGTGAATCGTTCATGTCGAGCGCACGGCCAACAATCGTAAGAGCGCGAGCACGGGTGAGCAGTTTCGCAACCTGGAAGGCGTTCGGCGGCAAAAAACTGGAATTGCTTTCTTGTGCGGCTCTGCTGTTGCTCGCAGGCGCCCCTCTGCTCAGCCAGCAGGAAGGTCCGACCATTTCTGTGAACGTGAAGCTGGTGACCATGTTTGCCACGGTGCGCGACAAACATGGCGCGCTGATCCGCAACTTAACCAAAGATGACTTCGTGCTGCAGCAGGACGGCCATCCGCAGACAATCACGTATTTCGCGCCGGATTCCGATCTTCCGCTCACACTGGGCCTGCTCGTGGATACCAGCATGAGCCAGCGCCGGGTCCTCGATCAGGAGCGCGACGCCAGCCACGCTTTTCTGGATCATATGCTGCGCGAAGATAAGGACAAGGCATTCGTCATTCACTTCGACCGCGAAGTGGAGTTGCTGCAGGACCTGACTTCCTCGCGGCAGAAACTGGAAGCGTCGCTCGACCAGCTGGGCAGGCCGCAGTTCTCGCAAACGGGCGGAACTGGCTCCGCGGGTGGCGATCCGGACAGCACCAGCACCAGCGGAGGTGGCGGCGGCCGCGGCTCGCGCGGCTACGGCGGAGGCGGCACGCTGCTGTACGACGCGGTGTTCCTGGCTTCGGATGAGCTGATGAAAAAGCAGCAAGGTCGCAAGGCGCTCATCGTTCTTACCGATGGCGTGGATCACGGCAGCAAAGAAACCTTGCGCGACGCCATCGAAACGGCGGAACGTGCCGATACCTTGGTTTATTCCATCCTCTTCGCCGACCACGAAGGATACGGGAACGGCGGCGGCTATGGCGGCGGGCACATGGGCGGCGGAGGAATGGGCGGAGGCGGGATGGGGGGCGGCGGCCATCGCCGCTACCCTCAGGAATCGCGCCCCGACGGAAAAAAAGTTCTGCAGCAAATGTCGAAGGAAACCGGCGGCCGCTTCTTCGAAGTCACGAAGAAAGAAACCATTGACCAGATTTATTCGGAAATTGACGAAGAGCTGCGCAACCAATATGCGCTGGGCTACACGCCTGCTAAAACCGACGCCGACGTGGGCTATCACAAGATCCAACTGACGACGAAGCAGAAGGATGCGACGGTGCAAACGCGCGAAGGCTTTTACGTTGATCGCTAGCGGATCGCCCGCTGGTCGTTGCTTGCGCGCTCAGGGACTCGGCGAGGTTGCAGCCGGAGTCTGTTGCAGCGCCAAGTACGCTCGGCCGAACGCCGAATGCTGCGTGCCTGGTGCGATGGCGACCACCTGAACGGTGTATCGCCCGCTGGGCAGCTTCTGCAGCGGCAAACTGATGCGGAACGAAACGGTGTGCGTCTTCGCATCCACTTGCGCGGGCGCAATCAGCGGCGTGGCGTTCATCTGAATCCCATTACGCAGAAACACCAGGCCGGCGCGCAGCGAATTCGGATCGAATGTCGCGTTCCTATCCGCTTTCTCCGGATAGTACGCTTGCAGAAAGACGTAGAGCGTCTGCCCCTGCGTGAAATAATTGGTCACGCTGGGAACGATCCTCTGTCCTTCCATATCCAGCGGCGAGCTGGTGATTTTCGCGCGCACCCCTTGCCCCTTGGTCGCGACCTCGGATGATTTTTCGATCGGCACCAGCTGGCTCGATAGCAAAACGGAACTGAGCGTCACTTTTTCCGGCTGCGCCGCCGGCACCACCAGGTTCTGCTCGAACGTCCCGATCTTTCCCGATTCATTTTCGCGCGCCACAAATTTCAACCGGTAATTTCCCGGCGCCAGAACCATTCCGCCCTGGTACAGCAGATTGCTGTGGCGCACCTGCTCGAAATGTTCGGCCTCCAGATTCACCGTAATCGTATCGCGCAGTTGCGCGACGATCTGGCCACCCGGTACCGCGCGCACTTCCACCGCAAAATCAAATTCCGCGTGCTGCTTGTTGTGTTTTTGCGCCCAATCGAGCGCGCTCGAAGCGATTTTCGCCGCGATGGGGACGTAGCTTTGGGTCGCGCTCAGCCGGAAGATGCCGGTCTGGACGGCTACCGGCAGCTCGACGACGGGGTGATCGGAATTAATCGCGTCGGCGAGCTGCTGGTCGCGATCTTCTTTCTCCAGGTGCTGGAAATCGCGCGGCGCATAATATCCGTCGCGATAGCGAACGTGCGCTCCCGGCAGGTTGACCTTCACGCGAATCGCCCGCCACCGGCCATCGTGCTTTACATCGGCCCCGAGATTGTAGCCAACCAGATAGTAGCCACCGTTGTCCTTCTGTATGGCTGGGAACGCATCGCTCAGATCGCCCAAATCGAAAAACGCCTTTCCACCCGTGTCCGTGGATAGCGTTGCCAGCGTATCGCGCGAATCTTCGCGCTGATCGGTCTGATGGAAGACGGACGCGCCGGTGAACATCGAAGTCCCGGTCGCGGCGTTCGTCGTCGTGTCGCCGCCTGGCGGGGCGGCGAGCAGCCCGCGGGAGTCAATCGAATAAATCGAAACGTC
Organism: Candidatus Acidiferrales bacterium; assembly: GCA_035602855.1. GTDB lineage: Bacteria > Acidobacteriota > Terriglobia > Acidiferrales > UBA7541 > Palsa-295. The sequence goes on along the minus strand of DATNLN010000063.1, from coordinate 21,753 downwards.
CGCGCGATTCGCGGCATCGGTGGCAGCGCGCAGTTGCGTGCGGTTTTCCTCGCCGGTCTGCGTGATTCCGCCGGTGAATTCCACCATCGCTTTTCTTCCCGGGATGCCGCCCAGCACGTCTGCGAGGCCCTCGACGGCTGCCAGCTTCTGGTCCGTGTTGAACACGTTGAACTCGGTCTCATCCGGGGTGTAAGCCGCGCCGGTATATTCCTGGACGTCATATTCTCCATTGGCCGCGGCGGCGTAGAGGGGGCTTGCGAGGTTCGCCGAGTTGTCGGGCGTAAGCTGCGCGATCGCTTTATTCAGCACGTTGCGATCGTTTGTGAAATTGGCGAGCACGCTGAGGCGCGTCGAGAAAACAACCACGGCCACGACGTCCGCCTTGCTCATCTGCTGCTTCACGAACTTGTCCGCCGCATCGTGCGCGCGAATCAAGTCGTCGGTCTGCATCGAAGTGAGGTCGAAGAACAGCACGATCAGGCGGCGGTCGCGCAAGGCATCGCTGATGACGTCCGCGGAAGGCGAATTCGGGCCTTCGTTGTCAACCGAGACGACGATCGGCTTGTCGTCCGCTGCGGTCGCGGTCTCGATTGCTTCGATGTCGGCATATGAAAAGGACGTGATCGCTTGCGGCTTGCCTTCGTCCGTTACCGTGAATTGATTTGCGGACAAATTCTTGATTGGCTTGCCGGACTTGTCGGTGACTTCCACATCAATGCGAACCAGGTCAGACGAACTGCGCAGCACAGAGGACGGCTGGTGCGAGGCCTGCTGCGCCGGAGTTTGCTGGGCGCGCGCTGGGCTGGGTGCAGGCGTCGCGACGACCACGGGCGCGGACGGGGCGCCGGATTGTTGCTGCTCCGGAGGAGCCTGGCCCGTTTGAGCCGCAGCAGGCCGGGCGACCAGCGCGGCCAGCAGCCACAACGTCGCGATTTTGTAAGCCATCTCTCGCATCAGAAATTAAACCGCGCCATCACGTCCATCGTACGCATGGACCCGGCGCTCGTCACGCGCCCAAATGAGGACGACCCCAGCGTTGCCGAAACCCCGGAGAACGCGGGCGTGTTCGTCAGGTTCTGGACCTCCCAGCGAATGTCCAAATGATGCCGCTCGCGCGGTCCAAAGCGAAAAGATTTCGCAAGCGACGCATTCCAATTGAATTTGCACGGGCCTTCAATCGCGCCGCGACGTTCGTCGCCATACATTCCGGCTGCCGGAGTCGCGAACGCAGCCGTATTGAAAAACGCCAGAGGAGAGCCGCCGCAAATTCCCAGGTCCGGATCAGCGATCTGATCGGGACGCAATGAAAAACTGGCGCCGGTGCCGTTGTCGGATGCCGTGCCGCCCAGGTATGCCGTAACCGGCGTTCCGGTCTGCCAGGTGACGATATTCTGCAGCCGCCAGTTGCTCAGCACGTGTTCGGCCCAGCCATGCGTCGCCCAGCGATGATGTTCACCGAACGGAAGCTCGTACAAGTTCAAGAAACGCAGTTGGTGGCGCACGTCGAAAGAGGAAAGCCCGCGCTCCGCGGCGAAGTTTCCGTCCTGTTGCACCACGATGCCAGAGCTGCCGCCGATGCTGCTGGCATTGTCGAGCGATTTCGCAAAAGTATAAAACGCCTGAAACGAAACGCCGCGCGTGAAGCGATGCACCAGGCGCACCTGCAGCGCGTTGTAAATCGAATTTGCGCCCGATTGGTCGTAGTAAAAACTGTTGGCGTTGGGAATTTGCAGCGAATCCTGCGTGTCCAGGGGACTGGTGCCCAGCGGCGCGCGATTCGGAGCGCGCAGTAGGTCAAGGTCGGTTCCCTTCGTGCCGGTGTAGGTCAAATCCAGGATCCAATTCTGGCTGAAGGACGTTTCCGTGCCCAGAGTCCAGATTTGCGCATAGCCATCCTTGTAAAAAGGATTGACTCCTCCACGATTGGAAATAATCGTGCTGTTGTTGGGGAAACCGTCCTCTAGGGTCAGCACCTGCGTGCCGGAAGTGATCAAGTTTTCCGAAGTGGCGAAGGGTGGCTCATACGAGAGATATTTCTGCGCCAGCGAGTTGTAAATCGCCACGTTGTAGAAAATCGAGTAGCCGCCGCGGATCACCGTCTTCGGTTTGATTCCGCGCGGCAGCCACGCGAATCCGATGCGCGGCGCCCAGTTTCCGTAGTCGCCGTGGATCAACGCGCGCGGGTAGGGGCCGTTGAAAGGTCCCACGCTGCCGGGCGTCACCACGTCCACCGCCGTGGCCGTCGAGTTCAGGTCCAGATTCGCGATCTGGTTGTACTTGTCCACCGCCGGCGTCGCGGCTTCATAACGCAACCCGTAGAGCAGCGTAAATTGCTTGGTCATGCGCCAATCGTCCTGCGCGTAACCGATAAAATCCCAGCTGCGCAGATATATGTTCGGCCCGAATTGCACGGTGGTGCTGTAAGGCAGGCCGAGCAGAAAATCAGCGAGCTCGTAGAAAGGCTCGGTCTGCGGCGTCGCGGGAACGGGCTGGCCCGTCGCGGTCAGTTGCGAGGTCATCACGCCCGTAAAATTAAATGACCCGCGTGGCAGCGGATTGGCCTCGGAATTCAGTTCGATGCGGCGCATCTCCCCGCCCACCGTCATCGTGTGCTTTCCGTGGATCCACTTCCAACTGTCGCTCAAGCGCAGCGTCTGGTTGCGCACCAGCGAGGGAATCGGATCATTCAGCGCTGAAAAGCTGGTGAAATTCACCTGGGGTATGCCGAACGTGATCGGCTCGGCGGAAACGCCGGTAATTCCCAAATCTCCCGCCACATTGTTCACGAAGGAATTGTCGCTCAGCACACGCGCGCGGCTGCGGCTCCAGTTCAGCTGCGTGGTTTCCACCAGGTGGGACGTCCAGTTGTGCGAGAGCCCCAGCGTGACAGACTGGCTCAGCGTGGATGAAGTGCCGGCCGTATTCAAAAAATTGCCGAACGTGTTCTGCCGCTGGGAATTCAGGTTGTAGCCACCGTTCAGGCTGAGTTTGGAATTGATGGTGTGCAGCACGTGCAGGTTCAATGTGTCGCTATTTACCGGCACCGTGGTCTGCAACAAATAATTCTGCACGGTGCCGGGCAAATTCGGCATGGGGTAGAAAGCCAGCAGACCGGCTGCGGCTGTATTAATGGCGGGAATCTGGCAGCCATTTCCCAGCGGAGTGCGCGGTCCGCTGAAATTAGAAAACGGATTAAAGAGCGTGATTCCCAGGCCGCAGAAATTGCCGCTGCGTTCGGCTGCCGTGGGCACCGTCGAATAGGTGTCCAGGGCGCTCGATTGCGTTTCGTGCTGGTAGTTGACGAAGAAAAAAGTCTTGTCGCTGCCATTATAAATGTGCGGAATTTTCAGCGGCCCGCCCAGGTTGCCGCCGAAGCGCTCGTCGTAATGGCTCGGCTTGGGGACCGGATTGCCGGTAATCGAATATGGTTTGGCATCCCACACGGAATTCTCGTAGTGGTCGTAGAAACTGAAGCGAATACGATTCACGGCTTGGCGATTCAGTCTGCTGCGCCCGCCAAACATTCCCCCGCCGCCACCGCCGCCTGCTCCTCCGCCGCCAGGAGCTCCGCCAAACATTCCGCCACCCGGACCGCCTCCGCCGCCCGGTGCACCAAAGCCGCCCGCGCCGCCTTGTCCGCCACCGGGTCCTCCTCCGCCCGGCCCGCCACGTCCTGCGCCCGGACCTTGTCCACCTTCTCCGGTTGGATTGCCGGGTACCAGTCCGTTCTGGCCAAATCCGCCAGGGCCATTTCCAGAAAGGCCCTGGCCTACCGTTCCCTGCAATAAAAATGAATCGGAAGTCGCGCCGGAACCGAGGCTGGCGGGTAGCTCGGCTGAGATTTGCGTTGCTTCACTTGCGGGAGCGTTGTTTGCGCCGGTCGCGCCGCCGGCGCCTTCGTCGGTAAGATCGGTCGGTTCGAAACCGCCGCCCGCCAGTCCTGCGCGAATCGCGTTGGTGACGCCTGCGGGCGTTTGACTTCGGCCGCCGCCTCTGCGCCCGCCGCCTGCATTTGCGTCCGCACCCGCGTTTGTGTTCGCCGCGTCACCCGACGGCCGCGGATTTCGCGGCGCGCGCGTTGCTTCAGGCTTGCCCGTCAGCTCCGCCAAAGTTGCGACGCGCAGGACGATCGGAATCGGCCCGGGTGGGACCAGCGGAATCTCGACCGTCAGCGAGGCGTTAGCAAATCCCAGCTGGTTTGCTTCCACGCGATAAGACCCGGCCGGAATTTGCGGAAATTCGAATTTGCCCGATTCATCCGTCCAGCTCAGCCACGTTTTATTCGTCTGGGCATTCACCAGACGCACCGTCGCAGCGGGCACCGGCGTGCCTTCCGGAGTGCGCACCATTCCGCTAACCAGCTGCGGCGCACCGGCAGGCTGCTGCGCGTCAGAGGAATGGCCGCAGGCGAGCCATAGCAGCAGCGTGAGCACCTTCCCGTAGTGGCGGTTAAAAATGACGTCCCCTCGAGCCGATAACCTTGCGCGGATACACCGCAATTGTATGGGCAAACGACGGCACTTCTCAGAAAATCTGAATCCCCGCGCCGCTAACTAATTCAGTTTCAACGGCGCAAGAGTTCCAGAATTCCAGGGTAGGAGCGCCTGCCAGTGACCGCGACCACCCCAAAACGCGCAGCATGCGGCTACTCACACAAAATTGCGGAACTTTCGCAGGCGAAAAGCAGAAGTAGGGAAAAGGTAGGGTGGCCAGCAGCCGGGGAGCACCACCGGGCGAATATTTGTAAATGCAGCTGGCAACCTTTGGTAATTCTAACTGCATCTGTTCGGTAAAAACGGCGGGGAAAAAACGGGTGATGCAGCAGCGGTTGATCAGTCAGAAACTAACGAACAGATACACTTCGGAGGCGGCTCTGCTGGCCTGCGCCGCCGCGCTTCTATTCGGCTGGGTGGGCGGACCCGCGCGAGCCCAGGGCGTGCAAACCGTGCTGCACGCGCGCGGTAGGGTGTTTCCGGAGGTGGGTCGCGGCGCCGAAGCCATCGAGCGCGATGCCGCTGGTCATTATTATGTGCTGGCCGCCCCAGCCAGCGTCATCTGGATATATAGCGCGGACGGAAAACGCATCGGCCAAATTCCCGGCGCCCAGGCGGCGGGCGACGCAACCATCAAATATGCAGTGGACTTCGATCGTGACGCCGCTTCCGGCCGCATTTTCGTCGCCGATCGCGGCTCGAATGCAGTGAAGATTTTCACGGCGGAGGGCGCGCTGGAAGCGAGCGTCGCGGTGAACGCGCCGATGTCCGTAGTGGCGCTGGCGGGCGGCGAATTCGCGGTGGTCACGCTGCGCAGCGATCACCTGGTGCGCGTGATGAACGAGCACGGCAAGTTGCTGCGCAGCTTCGGCAATATTTCCGACGCAGTGAGCGACCCGAGCCAGCTAACGATGCCCGCACTCAGCGCCTCGGCCGATTCGAGCGCAGGTTATGCGGCGGGCTATTCCACCAGCGCTCCGCCGGCCTACGCTATGGATATCGGAAAACTCTACAGCGGCGCGCCGGGCGACATTTATTTCGCGTTCACTTTGCTGAAAGATCCGAAATTTAGGAAATACGATCGTTTCGGCTACGCAGGCTACGAAGCCGAAGTTTCCGCGAAGGAATTAATTCCCGACATCACTCACGATAATTCCCAGGTGCAGCTGGGCATGCGCGTTTCGGGAATGGCGGGTCCGGGCGAAATGTTTTCGTTCGGCAGCATGTACTCGGTAGGAGGCGGCGCCCCTGGATTCACGGTTAACGGCGGGCGTGGCGCGGGCGGCGGACGCCGCGGCGGTGGCTCGGCGGCGCCTGGCGGCACCGGAGGCGCCGCGCCTGGCAGCGCTGCGGGCTCCGGCGGCACTCCTGGCGGAAGCGGCGATACGGATGCGGCAACCGGCGGCACAACCAGCAGCGCGTCGGGGTCAGGGGATGGCTCCGACCTGAGCGGCTCGTTATCGGCAAACAGCAACAATAACAACAGCTCGGCGACCAGTTCCACCTCCAGCACTACTCCGGACTTTAACGCGTTGCTGGGCGTGGGGGGACCGGGCGGAGGCTTCGGCGCGCCAGGAATTTTTGGCCCCGGAGCCTTTCCCGGATTTGGCGGCGGATTTGAACATCATATGATAGGCGCCGATGCAGCTGGCGGCGCAGGCGCGGCGGGCGCAGTAGACGAAGCTGGCCACGGCGCTGCGGGAGGTTTTTCCCCAGGCCGTGCTGCTGGGCCTGCGGCAGGCGGCGGCGTGGAAAATCCTGGGGTGGGGCACGGCGAGTTCGGTGAGCGTTTCGGCCACGGCTTCCGGCAAGAGGGCCTGAACAGTTTTGCCGGAGTCGTGAAGTTCACCGAGCGCGAGCCAAATACCTCGGTGACACCGGTGATTCGCGCATTGGGCGTGGATCGCGCGAACCAGCAAGTGTGGGCCTGCATTGGAGACATGCTGCTGCGCTTCGATCGCGATGGAGATCTGCTGGATACCTACCGCGTGGCAACGACCCAAGGCGCCGCATTGCAACCCGTGGCTATGTTGGTGGAACCCGATCGCATCCTGCTGGTTTCCGATCCCGCGGGGATTTACGAGTTTGCTCGTCCTGACAAGCTGCCAGCTCCCAGCAAATAATCGGGCAAAACGCAGACGGCGTCGCGGTAGTTTTTCCCGGCGCCAGTCGCCGCGTTCCGCTGAGTGTTGCTTCCGGCGTGCCGTTCTTAGGTAACTGCGCGAATGGCTCGGGCAGCACGGGCCGGTTGAAATAGTAACCCTGCGCCTCGTCGCCTTGTCGAGCCTGCAGAAATGTCAGTTCTTCCATAGTTTCAGCGCGAGGTCCCCAGCAGCATCATGCCGGACGTCCGCTGGGAGAGTCGCCCCTCCGCTTCGCACAGAGTCCTCGCGCGCGCCAATTCGATGCCGAGCGCGCCGTGCTCGTTGAAGATCTCACGGATCAAACGAGCATCTCCCGCGTTGTCTTCGATCCGGAGCAGCTGTTTGACCGGTTTCTTCGGCATGCACGTTACCTTTGCCGCGGGAGCTTTACTTTGGTGAGCCAGAAATCGTTGATGCTCCCCACCAGGCTCTCGAACGCATCGAGCTGCACGGGCTTGCTGAGATAGCAGTTCGCCTGCAGCTGATAGCTTTTCACGATGTCCGCTTCCGCGTCCGAAGTGGTCAGGATTACCGTGGGTATCGTTTTCAGGACAGGATCCTCCTTGATGTTCGCCAAAACCTCGCGTCCATCCATCTTGGGAAGGTTCAGATCGAGCAGAATCAGGTCCGGCCGAGGCGCGCGGGCATGAATCCCCTGGCGATTGAGAAAGGCCATGGCCTCCACACCGTCGGTAGTCACATGGAGGTGGATAGCCGGATTGGCTTCGCGGAAGGCCTCCTGCGTGAGCCGCACGTCGCCGGGACTGTCTTCTACCAATAGAACTTCGATGGGCATGCCGTGGTCTCCTCTGGCCTTCATGATTTCATCTCACTTCCATCCAGGGCAAACAGGAAATTGGAACCTTGCCCCGGCTGCGATTCGACCGAGATCGTGCCGCCATGTCTTTCGACAATCTTTTTGCAGATCGCCAGTCCAATGCCGGTGCCGGCGAACTCTTCGCGCTTGTGCAGCCGCTGGAACATCACGAAAATCCTTTCGAAGTACTGTGGGTCAATTCCCAGCCCGTTGTCGCGCACCGAGAAGGTCCATTTCGTGCCGCCATTCTTGCTCGCCGAAATATGTATCTTGGGCGTTCCGGCCCTTTGATACTTGATGGCATTGCCCACCAGATTTTGAAATAGCTGCACCAATTGCATTTCGTCCGCCAGAACGGAGGGCAGGGGATCGTGCGTCACCAGCGCGCCGCTATCCGCGATGGCAGCGCGCAGATTCAGCAGCGAACGCTCCAGCGCGTCTTCACTGGAGGTCTGCAGCAGCTCCTTACCCTTCGTTCCCACGCGCGAATAAGCCAGCAGGTCCTGGATCAACCGCTGCATGCGGTTCGCGCCATCCACCGCGAACGTAATGAATTCATCGGCGTCGGAGTCCAGCTTGCCCTTATAGCGCCGGGCCAGCAGCTGCGTGTAGCTGGCCACCATGCGCAGCGGTTCCTGCAAATCGTGCGAGGCGATATAAGCAAATTGTCCCAATTCCTCGTTCGAGCGGTTCAGTTCCTCTACCTTATATAGAAGATGGGCTTCGGCCACTTTGCGCATGGTGATGTCGCGGATCGCCGCCGTCACCAGGATGCCCTCGGCGCTTTCCAGCGGGCTCAGCATGATCTCAATCGGAAACTCGCTGCCATCCTTGCGCCGCGCGGTCAGTTCGATGCCCGTGCCGATCTGCTGCGCCAGCGCGTCTTCGGCGGAACGCAGCGCGTCTGCAATCAGCCGCTCCGCGAAGCCCGCCGGAATAATGTTTTTCATGCGCTGCCCGACCAGCTCGTCACGGTGATAGCCGAACTGTTTTTCGGCCTGCACGTTCAGCAGCACGATGTCGCCCGCTTGATTCACCACCACCATCGCGTCTGGCGCGGCTTCCAGCAGCCCACGGTAGCGCCCTTCCATGCGCGCCAGATGCTCTTCCGCTTCCTTGCGCACGCTGATGTCGCGAATCGCCGCCGTTACCAGAATTCCTTCGGCGCTGTCCAGTGGGCTGAGCATGATTTCAATGGGAAACTCGGTTCCGTTCTTTCTGCGCGCGATCAGCTCGATGCCCGTGCCGATCTGCTGCGCCAGCGCGTCTTCGGCGGAACGCAACCCGTCCGCCACCAGCCGCTCCGCAAAACCTTCGGGAATGATGTTCTTCACTTTCTGGCCAACCAGCTCGTCGCGGCGATATCCAAATTGTTTTTCCGCTTGGACGTTCAGCAGCACGATATCCCCGCGCGGATTTACCACCACCATCGCGTCCGGCGCCGCTTCCAACAGTCCGCGATAGCGCTCTTCCATCAGCGCCAGATGTTTTTCCGCTTCCTTGCGCACGCTGATATCGCGGATGGCGGCCGTCACCAGGATGCCTTCAGCGCTTTCCAGCGGGCTCAACATGATCTCGATGGGGAACTCGCTGCCGTTCTTGCGCCGCGCGATCAGTTCAATGCCGGTGCCGATCTGCTGCGCCAGCGCGTCTTCCACCGAACGCAAGCCATCGGCGATCAGACGTTCCGCAAAACCTTCCGGAATGATGTTCTTCACCTGCTGGCCTACGAGTTCGTCGCGGCGGTATCCAAACTGTTTTTCGGCCTGCACGTTCAACAGCACGATCTTTCCGCCGGGATTCACCACCACCATCGCGTCCGGCGCCGCTTCCAGCAGACCGCGGTAGCGGCCTTCCATCAGCGCCAGATGTTTTTCCGCTTCTCTGCGTACGCTGATGTCGCGAATGGCGGCCGTCACCAGGATGCCTTCGGCGCTTTCCAGCGGACTCAGCATGATCTCGATGGGGAACTCGCTGCCATTCTTGCGCCGTGCGATGAGTTCGATGCCCGTGCCGATCTGCTGCGCCAGAGCTTCGGCGGCGCTGCGCGTGCCGTCGGCCACCAGCCGCTCGGCGAAACCCCGCGGAATGATGTTCTTCACCGGTTGGCCCACCAGTTCATTGCGATGGTAGCCGAACTGTTTTTCGGCCTGCACGTTCAGCAGCACGATTTCGCCGCTCTGGTTCACCACCACCATCGCGTCCGGAGCGGCTTCCAGCAGCCCCCGGTACTTGGCGCCAGATTCCTTGCTCTCGCTGATGTCGGTATTCGTGCCGAACCAACGCAGCACCTTGCCCTGCGGATTGCGGATGGGTACAGCGTTCGAAAGGAATAGACGGTGGGTGCCATCCTTGCCGCGCAGGGGAAAAGTATCTTTCCAGTCCTGGCCCATCTGGAAACAGTGCGTGATCTTGTCCACCACACGCTGCACATGGTCCGGATGAAGCGCTTTGCGCCAGCCCCAGCCGGACATTTCCTGCAGCGTCGAGCCGGTGTATTCAAACCAGCGATCGTTGTACCAGAAAATGCTGCCCTTCTCGTCGGCCATCCAGGCCAGCTGCGGCATGTTGTTCGCCAGATTGCGGAAACGCTCTTCGCCTTCGCGCAACGCTTCTTCCGCCGACTCGCGCGCGGAATGGTCGCGTTGCACGGCCCAACCCGCGCCGGCGGCGACCAACAGGCCCAACACGGTGCCTAGAATCAGAACCACCTTGGTTTGGGTGACGTGCCGTTTTGCGTCCGCGTCGCGCAGCGGCAATAGTCGCTGCTCTTCCTGCTGCATCTGTTGCACGGCTTCTTGCAATTCACCCATCATCGGTTCGCCGTCTGCCGTGCGCACCGAATCCGCAGCCGCCTCCTCGCCCTTGCTCCGTCGCAGATCAATGACGCTTTGCGCGAATTGAATCCTCTGGTCGGCCAGGCGCGCTACGGTTGTGATGCTGCGCTGCTGCGTGGGATTATCTACCGTCAGATCGCGAAGGTTCGTTTCGATCTGCTTGGCGCGGCTTACGGCGTCCTGGTTGTTGCGCAGCGCATTCTCATCGCCTGTGAGCAAAAACCCACGACTGCTCGATTCCACGCGCTGCATTTCCAGGCGCAGATTCTGGAGGTTTTCTATGACCTCGTGACTGTGCCGCACCCCCATGTCTGCGGCGCCGGATACGGCGATGCCGAGATAGGAGATCGCGCCCACGACAAGTAACACGGCCATGGCGGATCCGAACGCGGCTTGCACCGTCCGATTCGACATGGACTTCGTCGGCATTTAGCACCAGGTGGGAAGGGCGCTACTATTCCCTCATGACCCTGAAGGCTGTGAGAGGGCAGCCCGTAGCCACGGCAGTATTTGCAGGAGGGATTTCCATCGTAATGCTCGCCTACGGCGAGGTCAAGCCGCCTTTGCCTGCCGTGTCTCATAGACCATCAGCGGAGATCCGTTGCTAGGAAAGGCTCGCGGATCAATCATAGATCAAGGGCTGTCGATCGCTCGCCCAGCCGCCTGCTGCCGTGCGGGGGCTGCGGCGGGCGTCCGCCGTGCTCGCGCCCCAGGCTGTCGAGTGAATTAGTCCGAGCGGACGGCGTTCCACGGAGCGTGTTGGCCGTGCACTCCGTAGAGGCCGGACATGGTGTTTCCCTGGATCTGACCGCGGAAGGTGAGTACGTCGCGAGTGTGGGTGCTGAATTCGATGTGATGAACATTCACAAAGCCTTCAATTCCGCCAGACTGATGCGGGCCCTTGAAATGCCCGGAAAGTTGCGTGCCGAATTGCTGGATTTGCACGAACTTCGTGGAACCGCCGGGCTGGTCAATATTTTGCGCGTAGATCGTCCAATTTCCGGAAGCGTTGTCCGGCCCCGGCTCCGATTGCTCCTGCTGGGCGTCCTGCCTGGCGTTCGCAAAATCTGCCGCCGAACGGAGCTCCGCATCCGCCTGCGCCAAAAAATCCTTCGCTTTTTGCGCGTGACCGCCCAGTTGATCATTATTAGCGCTCTGCGCCATATCGATTCGCTGGTAGGCATCCACGATATCGCCCTGCGCCGCGGCAAGGTTCCCGTGCCGGCTCGGGTCGATGTTCACTACCGGGGGCTGCGGCGCTTGCGCATCCTGAGCGCCTAGCAGCGGCACGGCGATCCCTGCGGCAAAGAGCAAACCGCTGGTTATTAATTTTCTTGCATTCATACTGTAGAGCCCGGGCGCCTTTTCTAATCCCACACCGCAATCACGATGCGGCCATCGTCTCCGATCACCAGCGTCAGGCGGTTTGGATCAGAATCGAGCTTGCCAATTCCCTCCGTGGGTTTCACCACGTGCAACATCTTCGGCAGACTCTCCTCGTGAATCACACTGTCAGAGCTGACTCCGGAAGGCGCAGCTTCGCCCTTCGCCACGAAGTACTTGCCAACGCAGTCCGTGCAATCGGCCGGTGGCGGTGGCGCCTCGGCATAGCCCGGTATCGCCTTCAAAGTAACGCGATTGGTCGCGCCGTGGACGCGCACGCCCTTGAACGGATGGCCGGGCTCGAGCGTGAAAACAGCCTCGATGACCGGGCTTTTCGAGGGCGACGTGGAATTTGCCGGCGCCTGTGCGACGAATGCCAGATCCAGCATCCCATCCGGCGGGGTTCCCTTCGTGAGCGGAACTAATTCGGCCTCCTCCCAACCGTCGGTGCTGGTTATTCCGCGCACCCGTATGACGTCAAGCGTCGGTCCATGCGTGCTGCTCATGGCCTCGACGCTCGTTATCCAAAGCACCGGAGCGATTTTTGGCGCCTCGGCTTCCTGCTGCTCCGGCTCGTCCGGACCTTCTGCAGGTGCTCCGCTTTGAGCCGTTGCCGGCGCCTGACCTTTTTTCGGCGTAGTGGAACCGGTCTGCGCAAACGCACAAGTAGCGAAGAGACATAGGCTGAATACCACCACGGCAATCATCCATTTTTTCATCGCGAACCTCGCTGAATCAGGTGTATTGCAACATCGGAAGAATCTGATGCGAATTTCTTCAGGCCTGCAAGGCGCGCCTGCCATGCCGCCAAGATCATCGACGCGCGCCCAGAAACTTGTCTGCCGCGGCCTGCGCTGAGAGCTGCGCTCCGCGCGCAATCGCGCCGTCCATGCCACCCTCCAGGCGATCCAGCGCATGCAGAATCAAATCCGTCGGTACGATCTGTACCAGGTTGCAGAACCCCGTGCGGCTGCTGGCAAAACTGCCGTTCTCAGCGAGCTTGTTCGCCGGCGCGCCGCCGCCGCACACCGAAAAATAATCGCACTCCTTGCGGCACATTGCGACGCCCGCGGCGATATCGCGCGTCATGGCCAGCATGGCGGGGCTGCGCAGCATGTCTTGCAGCGAGTCCGAGAGAATATTGCCGACGATAAAATCGTTGTACTGGGTGTTCTTGTAACCCAGCAGTTCCGGAGAAAAGCTGGAGACGTTGCCATGGCAATCGATGTTCACCATGCCAAAAGGTTCCACCTGTGCATTCTCCGCACAGCTCTGTTCGGCCCGGAAAATTCGCGGGATCATCCCGTCGATCTCGCGAATGAACTGAATCCGGGAGTTCTTGCGCGACAAAGTCCAGAAGCGATCCAGAAAATAGCGAAAACTGTCTGCCGGATGGCTGCTGGAAAGCAGGCCCGAGACATAGGTTCCCTCGGACTCCTCCACATTGAAGCAGACGTCATCGATCCCTTCGGAAATGTAAAAATCCAGCAGCTCGTCGGGTGCACGCATGCTTTTTTCAGAAAGCACGGTGATCACATGGAAGGGAACATTTTCGCGGCGCAGCAGACGAATCCCGGCAAGGGTGCGGTCAAAGGTTCCTTTGCCGGCGCGTGTGACCCGATTGGCATCGTGCAGGTGCTGCGGTCCATCAATACTGACGCCCACGCCAATGCGCCATTGCTTGATGAAGTCGCACCAGTCCTGGTCAATCAGCATCCCATTGGTCTGAATGGAATGGCGCAATTCGATTTCGGAAGGTCGCAGCGCTGCAATGGCTTCGAAAGCAGCTTGATAATACGAGGTCGGCAGTACCAGCGGCTCACCGGCATGCCAGATGACAGTGAGATAAGGGCTCGACCAGCCCGACGCGAAGATTTTTTCGAATATCGCAATCACCGTCTGCAAAGGCATGACGGTTTTTGCATCCCGCTGCGGTAGATAGCAGTAGCGGCAGTTGATATTGCAGAACGGCGTCGGCTGCAGCACGACGGTGTGGATCAGCGGCGCCCCATCGCAGGATGTCGGCATGTCTCGGACCGGCCCGTCCACGGAAGTTACCAGTTATGCCAGAAATTGTGCCAGTTGTGCCAGCCGTTATGCCAATTATGCCAGCCACCGTTGTGCCAGCCATTGCCCCAACCGCCATTGCGCCAGCCAAAGCCGCCGCCCCAGTTCGGCCATTCTCCCAGCAGTGCGGCGTCAGCGACAGAACCGTGCTGCTGCTTGAACTCAACCTCGGAGACTGCTGCGCGGATCTCGCTCAGGCGCTCGGCGACGCTCGCTATGGGCGCGTCATCTTTTCGATTTGCCGACGCAGCTTCAGCTTGCACAGTGGCCAGCAGTGTGGAAATTCCCAGAACACCGGCGGGAAGCAGTACCGCCAGCGCTTGTTTCACTCGGCTACGCACAGTCATTGGCAGGCTCCGTCACTTCGAATGCGCGCAAATTATCATCGCCGATATTTCTCGTCAACTTGTTTTTATGTAAAACGCAAGACAACGAAAAACCGCCACCAGAATCACGTTGCTTTTTTTTCGCCTTGTCGTGTGGAAGAGCCGCGCAAGGTCGCGACAGATCGCATCTGCCGTTCAGTCGACACAGATATTTGCAAGTGGATCTACGCGGCAGGAATGTTCTTGCCCGAGGTAAATTAATTGACGCGGCGTCAGCCGTTCGGGTGGAACGGCATCCCGGGATGCCCCGCGCTTGCTGGCTCCGGCGTGTCCACGTCAAGATTCACAACAATCGGTTCTTGCCCGTTGCGGACTACGACTGCCTCGCAAATCTCCTCCGGGCTGGCATTGATTTCCTGATGCGGCACGTAAGGCGGCACATAGATGAAATCCCCCGCCTGGGCTTCTCCGCTTAGCTCCAGGTGGTCTCCCCACCGCATTCGTGCACGGCCGCGCACAATATAGAGCACCGTCTCAAGCGCCCCGTGATGGTGCGGCCCGGTCTTGGCATCCGGTCGCACCACCATCGTGCCCGCCCATAGTTGGTTTGCGCCGGTGCGCGCATGCGTGATGGCCGCGGCGCGCGTCATGCCAGACGTCTGCGGCGTGTTCGTATCGAGTTCGCCGGCGCGCACGATCTTGACACCGTGCTCCTTCCAGTCCATGGGCATTACCTGTGTCGGCCGCGCCTACTTTTCGATTACGCCGCAGGCGATGCGAGCGCCGGAATTCCCTGCGGGATCCGGCTTGTAATCGTCAGGATCGGCGTGAATGACGAGCGATGTCCCGCCATCGTGAAAAATGGAGTTTGGCCCGTCTCCCAATGTGGCATTTGGGTCCAGCAGCGACGCCTTGCCGGTGCCGTCTGCCGCCACTTTCAGCATGAGCAAGTCCCCAGCGTGCGGGCCGTCTGGATTATCTTTTCCATGATGCTTGGAAGTCGGATTGAAATGCGGGCCCGCACTGGCGAAAGCCGGACCTTCGCATTTGCCGACGTTGTGGACGTGGATGCCGTGCATGCCCGGCGTCAGTTGCGAGACCTTTATGTCAATCCGAATGCCGCTGCCGGATGAATGTAGCTGTGCGCTACCGATTTTCTGTCCCTGGGCGTTGACGATATCCGCGTGCGCGGACTGGCCAAACCCTGCGCTGGCCCACAAAAGACCCGCTGCGAGAACACAAATGCGCGTTGACATGAGAACCTCCTCTTTATTTACCAATCCGCCTCCAATATATACCCACCCGGTTTAAGCGCAAGGATGCGGAGCGTTATCTTGCCGCTGGCATGGTCTTCTACGACCGGGCTGGGAGCATCTGAACTTCCACGATTGTGTACCAATCCGTCGGCGATAAAGCCTTCAATGCTTTCGCCCATTCCCCGGATGCGGCAAAGCAGCAGTCGCGGGTGGCGTGAGCCTCGGTTGCTCGCCAGTCCCGCCTGGATTCATAGCGAATTTCCAAAAGATTGACAGTGTCCAACGGTTCGACAGAAAAGCCCCGCCAAGCAAGAGTTGCGTTCCCCCCGCGGAATGCCGCATCCTCCTTGCCGCCAATATCTTGCGTGGCGTATCGGTTCTGCTTGCCGCACGGCACCGTACATGCTTTACACCACAGCGATGGTCGAAAACGAATTCGCAGCTCAGACCAAAGGCGGCGAGCCATGAACGCAGTCACACAGGAAAAAGACAAGCTTGGATTTATCGGCATCGGATTCATGGGGCACCCGATTGCGCGCAGGTTGCTGGAATCTGGCTTCCAGCTGATGGCGTACGACCGGGACCGCAGGAAGGCAGCGGAGCTAATTCAATACGGGGGTAGCGTCGCACAGAGCGTTGCGGAAGTTTCCTCCACTTGCAATGTGGTGTTGACTTGCCTGCCGAGCGATCAGGTCGTGCTGGACATTTATCGAGGTTCCGACGGCGTTTTCGCGAATGTGCGGCCCGGCTCGCTGGTCATTGATATGAGCACGGTATATCCCGATACCTCGCAAATACTCTCAAACCTGGGATCACAGCACAGTGTCGAGGTTCTCGATGTGACGATTTCGGGAAGCACGCCGGTCGCCGAAAAGGGGTTGCTAACGCTGTTCGGCGGCGGAAATAAAGAGTGCTTCGACGGCGCCGAATCGATTTTTCGGGCAATCGCGCATCAGTATTTTTATCTGGGTCCCAGCGGCTCCGGAGCAAAGATGAAGCTGGTGGTGAATACTTTACTGGGAATTGGAATGCAGGCTATTGCCGAAGCCATCGCACTCGGCGAGAAGGCCGGTCTTGATCGCAAGCGTTTGCTGGAGGTGCTGGCCCAGACCGCGGTCATCGCCCCGGCGCATGTGGGCAAACTGCAGCGAGCGATAGCGGGCGATTACAGCCCACAATTTCCAATCCGGCTGATGGGCAAGGATTTCGGGCTGATTCTGAATCTAGCGGCTGCGGTCGGCGCCCGCATGCCCGCCACCAAAGCTTCTTCTGAGATCAACACACAACAATCGGAACAGGGCGAGGAACAAGATTTTTCGGCGGTGATTCTGCAAATGGAAAAATATGCGCAGGTTGCATCCGGCGGCAGAGGCGGCAAGTGACCCGGCATCGACCGGCTTAGGATATGGACGCAGCTGAAGACGATGCGTGAAGGAAAAGGGATGAATAGAGACAAAACCCAATGCCATCCGCTGTTTGCGTATTCCATGTTGCTCGCACTTTTTGTTGGCCCCACGTTTTCTGCTGTCTCGATTGCCCGGGCAAATCCCGCTCCGGACGGCGCGGCCGCTACCGCGACATTTCGCGCGAACTGCGCTGCGTGCCACGGTGAAGATGGGGTCGGTTCCGCGGCTGGAAAGAGCCTGCACGTTCCGGACCTGCGCTCAGCGGCGGTGCAAAAGCTGCCGGACGCGGAACTGGCGCGCATTATTTCCGATGGCAAGAGCGCGATGCCTGCTTTCAAGGGATCGCTCAGCGAGGATCAGATTCATGCGCTGGTAACGCACGTCCGTTCGCTGCGGCAGAGGAAGTAGCTCGCGCTCTGTTGCCCTGGCTTCGCTGCGTTTGACTGACGGAGACTCCCAGGCACTTTCTCAGCTTGCCGAATTAGTTGCTGCACGATGAAAACGTTGTCACGCTTCAGGCCGGCGCGATTCTGTTCTCTAGAAGCGATACGTAAATCCGGCGTTTCCTTCGATGGGTGCGGCGTTGAAGGGCAGCGTGCGGAAAAATGTCCCGGGCTGAAAGCCAGCAAGGTTGAAAGCAAGGATTACGTGCTCGACGGGAGCCCAGCGAATCTCCAGATCTCCCTGATCGCCGAGATAGCGCGCGCGGCTGGCGCTGGCTGGATCAATCAGTACTCCGCTTCCAAAAGCATATATTCCGTCGTGCCTTGATTCTCTCCAGTACCACTCCCACGCAAAGGCCCCTGTGACGTTCGTCCTCAGCTGGAATTGCAGCGCCGGATGGAGATCGATCAGGTTCTGCGGTCCCAGCATCGGCACCGTCTTTGGGGCAAAGTATGCGCCTCGTGGGAACAGAGAATTGAAAGTTCCCAGAGATTGATTCGCGGAATTGCCGTCGCCGCTGTAAACGTCCGCTCGCAACAAGGGACGAGGTCGAAAGCGCAGGCGATCCAGCGTGAATCCAGTTTCCGTGGAAACGCTCCAGGCGCGAATCGCGGCGTTCCCAAAACTACCCCACTGGTAGTTCGGTTCCCAGTTGTAGTCCCAGCCTTTCCCCACGGGTCGAAACACTCTGGCTCCGATCGTGTGGCGAAGCTCGTGCGCAGCGCCTCTGTTGTACGTCGCAGACTTCGTGTCCAGTCCGATGTAATAGATGTCGGCCTGCCCGCGGCTAACGATGGGCGCCGCAACAGTCAGATAGCTTCCCCACACGCTCTGCGCGTGATTCGGCACGTCGTCGAAAAAACCAAGATTGTTCTCTACGGGTTTGAGCGCAAATAGATCCACCCTCAGGCGCGCTTTTTCGGCGATGAAGCGAAAACCATCGAAACTCAGCTTTACGTTGGGACCCTCATTGTTGTCGAACAAGCGCCCCGTACCGAACACCACCTCCTGACGGCCCGCCCGCAGACTGATGCCTTGCCGGCTGCTGACGTGCGAACCGATCTCAAGGAACGCCTGATGAACATCGCCGCGGTCTTCATCGATTTGCGGCCGTGGTCCGCCGTTCCTCCCGTCTTCGAAATCAAACTCGAACTCGGAAAAGAGGCGGAAGTACCGGCCGGCGTGGAAATCGAAATGGGGCATCGCCCGGTTCAGCACGTATCCGTTGTGGTCTTGAGGCCCGGCGCCAAACATCCAGTTGTCGAAATACTCGTATTCCACGCGGTATTCCAACCCGAGCGAGAGGTACAGTTGCGGGTTTTCGCCAAACGAAATGTATTTGACGGGATCGAACAAGTCGGTGCGCTTCGCGGAGTCTGCGAGGAAACTCCAGTCCTGTTCTGCAGGAAACGGATTCAAAGGCGGACGCACCGGGTCTGGAGCCGGCCCAGGTGGCTGAGGGTCCGGAGTCTGCGCCCTGGCAGGGGAGGCCGCGAGCGCGATCAGAAGGGCTATCAAAGCAAAATAGGAACGCTTGGCGCCGTCTCTGGCCAAGGACACGGGCTGCGTTTGTCGCGCCCGATCGCTCCTGCGTCGCAGGACTGGCATCAAAGCGAATACCGGCTGAGCGACGCGCGCAACGAGATGTCCATCCGGCACTCGCGCAGTTCCCATTTCCTGAGCTCGAAGGTGCGCAGCCCTCGCTTGATGAGCGGCTCGTCTTCCATCGCCTGGCGCGCCTCTGCCATGGTGCTGGTCGAGAGGATCGTCAAGCCGTCTCCGACGACTACGCCCTCCTCGATGAACGGGCCGGATGCCCAAAGGCGCCCCTCCGCTTCCAGGGCGTTCATGTAGGCGAGGTGGTCGGCGACGAAGGGCTGGATCGCGTTGGCGGGCGCGGCAACCCGGCTGATCGCGACGAATAGCGTCTTCTTCAACATCGGTGCAAGCAGTTCCGCGACGGCTTTCCCTGAGTCGTTGGACATGTTGGTTCTCCCTTGACTATTCGGAAAAGCAGGCATGCCGCATAGCGATAGCGCGGAATGGAGGTTTGAATATCACTGCGGATCTTTGCGTACGCTGGCAATGGAAGTTGCAGCCACGTTTGCAGCGTGAATCTTCTTTGCCAGGAGCCACGCACCACCTTGCTCGCCCAAGACCATACCCAGCAGTCCGACCAGAGCAATGATAGGCGGCGCAGGACTCTTCACCCGAATGACCCCGTACAGGACACCCACAAGCAGGCCTACCACGAATGAGATGAGCAGTGCTTTCATTTCACACACCCTCCCGTCACTGTTACCGTGCCATCGGCGGAACTTGCTTTCTGTCAGATCCAGTCAGTCGAAACTGAGCACCTGTTTCGCTTTCGCCTGGCCGGCGGCCATCCGGCTGTATGCGTCCACAGCTTTTGCAAAAGGAACAATTTCTATCAGTGGCGGCCTTAAAACTCCGCTTTCAAAACCGGGCTGCAGCTCGTTCTCGATTTCCGCTATCTGTCGTGAAGTTAAGCCGTAACTGTCTACTCCGAGCAGCCGTGAGGAATTATGATAGAAGTCGACCAGGTTGAAAGTAACGCGCGGATCTCCCTTGCTGGAGATTGCCACCTGTCGCCCTCCAAACCCGAGTGATCGCAACGCCGGCTCGAACATCGGGCCGCCCACGCTGTCGAAGACCGCATCGACTCCTTTTCCCGCCGTCAGTTCCAAGACCCGCTCATGAAGATCTTCGCTCTTGGTGTTGACGACCGACTCGGTGCCCGGAATCGGATCGGAGGACGTGTCCGCGCCGATAACGCGCGCCTGCTTCCAATTGGCAATCTGTGTAGCTGCTTGACCCACCGCGCCCGCGGCTCCGACAATCAGAATGGTTTCACCAGCCTGGATTTGAGCTGCACTGACGACCGATGCCCATGCCGTGATGTACGGAACTCCGATTGTCGCCGCTTGCGCCATACTCAGCAAGCTCGGCTTACCTGACAGCATCTCCGCGGGGACCACGACATATTCCGCGTGAGATCCATCACGAATAATACCGAGCGCCGGGCAACTGCCCCAGACCTGTTCACCTTTCTCGCGACTTCCTGCGACAACTGTGCCTGCAAAGTCGCGACCGGGGGTTCGCGGCAGGGTCGTGGTTTTGAAGCGCCCCGCAACGTTCCCTATATCACTGGGATTAATCGCGGCAGCCTCCACTCGAACCAGTGTTTCCCCCTGAGCCGGCTCTGGAATCGCGATTTCCTGAATATGCAACACCGACGGTGGTCCAAACTCGGCAAATCGCAGCGCTCTCATTCCGTTGGCGCTCATGGCTCCCCTGTGCCGCTTTGGGTGCATGACGAAGCAGCCATTGGCGGGCTCGCACGATGGCTACCCTCCGCGCGGCCCCGCTTGCTGCGCTCTCGACCCAGGTCTGAATGCTTCCTTGGTGGACTGTACCGAATGCTGGTCCATTCTGGCAATGGCCGCAGAAGAGCATTCTGCCGCGCGCTTTCCGCAAGCTTCGGCTGAAAGCGCGCGGCCAGGCCGCCGTCAGAGACCCTGCACGACTTCCGACAGGAACCACGTCCGCCGCTCGGTTTGGTCAATCCAGACTTCGATCTCGCTGGCGGTCGCGACGTCATTGTATTTGTCGCAGGTTTCATGCGCAGCGCGGAAATAGCGCGTCAACGCCTGATTATCGGCGCTGAGCTCTGCCAGCATGTCTTTCGGGGCGACGCCCTCGTCGTTGTTGTCTTGCAGGCGTTGATGACGCGAGATGTCGCTGATCGAGCGCAACGTGGTTCCCCCGATTTTGCGGGCGCGCTCGGCGATATCATCGGTCATGTCGAAGATCTGCTCGGCTTGTTCGTCGAGCAGCAGGTGATAATCGCGGAAGTGCGGCCCGGTCATGTGCCAGTGGAAATTCTTGGTCTTCAAGTACAGCGCGAATGCATCAGCCAGCAATTGACGCAGCGCCGTGGTGATCTCGGCGACCCCTTCGCGGCTGAGGTCGGTTGGTGTTTGGTGCGTTGCTCGCGCTTTTTCTTTGGTCTGAGTTGCAGCTTGGTTTGCCATGGTTGGTCCTCCTGTGTTTAGGTTTAATTCGAGATGCAAAGGTGAAGTTCCGCAGCCGACGGACAGCTTCTTACGCAAGCTCGCCGGTTAAAAACTGAGGTTCGCCGTTTCCAAAGCTCCAGTCCGCCGCCGAATTCTCGATGATCGCGACCATCACGTCGCTGGGAGCGATCGAAGCTGAGCTTGCCAGCTGCTCCGTTAATTCCTTGTAGAATCTGCGCTTCAGAATTTCGTCGCGCTTCTTGCTTATCACCGTAATGATCAGGGCTTTATCGGTCCGAGAAATGTTTAGCCCAGTGTCTTGAATGACCATGAACCCTTTAGGATGGGCTTGGTAAATCTGATAACGGTCTCGCAGTGGAACATGAAACGCCTTCACGACGGCCCTGTGGATGGCCTCGAGCAGGGTCGTCACTTCGGAGGGGCTTCTTCCTTCCAGGGCGTCGACTTTGATCAATGGCATCGCGTAATCTTCCTTTTCCGTATTCCGCCGCGCACTTGGGTTTTGGACCTAAGCGAACGTGA
>DATNLN010000059.1:0-16232 GCA_035602855.1 Candidatus Acidiferrales bacterium | reverse complement strand
AGGACGCAGCCGGGCAGGGGAGCGGTGAGAGGGTCTTCCCAGTATTTTACGTCGGAGACGGTGTTGCGGAATTCGGTGAGGGTCGCGATGTCTTCGGGCGTCGAGTGCAGCGCTTCGATTTGCGGGGCCAGGACGACATTTTGGGTTGGGAAGTTGGTTGTGCGAATCGTGAGCTTGGCGGAGGCGAGCTTTGCGCCATCGGCGGCGAGAAAGTCTATCTCGTAGGCGCCCGGTGTGTCGGCAACGGCGATGGGCATCAGGCCTTGCGAGCCCCCGTTTGATTGCGGGAAGAGGCGGACGGTGCGTGCATTGAGTTTCGCGCTGGTTGCGGGGATTTGGCAGGAGAGGCGGACGGTTTGGCCTAGCGAGATCGCTGCCGGTTTTACGGCGCATGGTTGTTGCGCGCTTACCGTCGAGGCGAACATGGCGTAGAACAAGATTGCCAGTAGCGTGACGCGCGCGCGCGACGATCGGTGGCTCCGGCGAGCGTTTGCGGGGTTGGCGGAATTTCTTTCGCAGTTGCGATTTTTCATTTCGCGATAATTTTATCGGGTTTCGGGGCCTTTGGCGGGGCGCGGTTGAGCGTTTGTGCGGAGCGCGGCACTAAAATGACAACAGACCGCAGGAAGCAGTTCGCTGCGCGGCCAAATTGCTCAGGAAAAATGTTCGGGGCGGTTGCGACTCTGGCGATAATCTCCCATAATCGTAGACTAAATCATGCTGACACGTATTCTGCGCGTTGTGCTGCTGCTGCTGTGGCTGGAACTGGGGCTGCTGTTAATCCTGATGCCGTGGTCCGAAGTTTGGGACGTTAATTTTTTCCTGTACCAGTACCCTGCCCTGGCAATCTTTGTAAAGAATCCGTATTTGCGGGGAATGATTTCGGGGCTGGGAGTGATGAACGTACTATTTGCGCTGGAAGCGTTTCGCCGCCGGACTTCTACTGTTGTCACCCGCACCTAAAACGCCGATTGTTTGCTATGTGACGGACCGGAAATCGCTCGGGGAGGGCGAGGGCGGAGGAGGTGTGCTTGGGAAAATGCGCGCGGCGGCTGCAGCTGGCGCGGATTGGGTGCAGATACGCGAGAAGGATTTGTGCGGACGGGAGCTGCTGGGGTTGGCAAGAGAAGCCGTCGCTGGGCAAGGCGCGGCGCAAGTGATAGTGAATGACCGCTTGGATGTGGCATTGGCCGCCGGAGCTGCGGGCGTGCACTTGGGGCGAGAGTCGCTGAGCGCGCGGGATGTGCTGCGTTGGTGTCGAGCCGGGAATGCAGTGGCGGGTTTTCTGGTGGGAGTTTCCTGCCACAGTTTGCAGGAGGCGCGCGACGCGGAGAGCGCGGGGGCGAGTTACATTTTTTTTGGGCCGGTGTTCGATACGCCTTCGAAGCAGGGGATGGGTGAATCGCAAGGCGTCGCGCGGCTGGCGGACGTTTGCGGCAGCGTTGCGATTCCGGTGGTGGCGATTGGCGGAGTGAATGAGCGAAATGCCCGAGATTGCATTCGCAGTGGGGCGGCGGGCGTTGCGGCGATTCGAATGTTTCAGCAGGCGCGGGACGGGGCGGCGATGAAAGATGTGATCGGGCGATTACACGCGCTGGGCGCTAGCCGCTGAGCCAGCGACCGATGGGTTGCAGCTCTTCGATGTGATCGCAGATCACTTTGATTACGGCAGTTACCGGAATCGCCAGCAGCAGGCCCATCGCGCCCCACAGGAATCCGAAGAAGAGTAAGGATACAGTCAATGCCAGTGCGTTGAGGCGGACGCGCCAGCCCACCAGCGCGGGAACCAGCAAGTTGTTGGCGATGAAGTGAAACAGCGTGAGGATGGTGAAGATGCCGATAAACGGGCCGGGAGTGTGGAACTGTTTGATGCCGATCAGAATTGGCGGCACCCAGGAAAGCACCACGCCCAGATACGGAATCAGATTCAGCAGGCCGGAAAGCAAGCCGAGCAGGAAGGGAAAATCCAGACCCATGCCCCAGAAGAAAAGCCAACTGAAAACGACCAGAATCAGGCCCACAAGCGCGGTGCCGACCACGTAGCTGCGCAGCACCATCGTGACGTCCGCCAGAGTTTCCTTTACTTCGGTGCGGCGCGTGGCGGGAAATAATTGCATGGTGGCGTGCCACACCTGGCGTTTGGCGGCGAGCATGAAGAAAAGCAGGAAGGGCACGAAGGTCGCGGCGACGACTACTTCGTACAGGGAACTCAAGCGCGAGAGCAGCGCGGCGCGCACGGGATGCGAGTCGGCGACCGAGACGACGCGTTCGCCGGCAGTCGTGCCGGGCTCAATTTCCGAAACGTGTTCTTCGAAGTTCGCCAGCTTTTGTTCGATTACGCTGGCGACTTGATGCAGCGGCTTGCGGTAGAGAGGCCAGTCGCGCCCGAACTGGTCGACGCGCTCGATCATGCTCCAGGCGACAACCAGCACTGCCGCGATGGTGAACAGAACCACGATGAGCGACCCAAGAGCCCGCGGGACATGCCAATCTTCCAGCCAGTTGACCACCGGGTCGAGGAAATAGGCGAGCAACACCGCGACCAGAAGCGTCACCAGAATCGAAGACGCCCAGTAACAGAATGCGATCACGATTCCGGCAGCGATGATCTTTCCACTGGCGGAGCTGGGCGAGGCGATTTTTTCTTCCTCTAAAGGCATGGCGGTAAGATAACACAGCCAGAGCCGCGCAAATAACGCTGTGCCTGCGCGTGCACTGGCCATTCGGACGGGCGCCGCGGTGATGATGCTTTAGCGGAGGGACTCCGGTGGCGGCAGGACTCACCTGACGCCGCAATGATAGAATCGCGTGCCTGATTTTTTGGCGCGTGCTACCCAATTCTAATGAACAAACAACTTTTCGGAACCGATGGCATTCGCGGAGTGCCCGGAGAAGTTCCGCTGGACGATGCGACGCTGGATCGCGTGGGCCTGGCGCTGGGTGAATATGTGAGCTCGCACGGGCGTTCGACCGATGCGCGGGCGCGCGTGCTGATCGGGCGGGACACGCGCGAGTCGGGACCGCATATCGCCGATCGCATCGCGCGCGGTTTAGCCGCGGCGGGCGTGGAAGCAATTTCAGCAGGAGTGTTGACGACTCCGGGAGTGGCCTGGCTGGTGCATCACGAGGGATTCGCGGCGGGCGTGGTGATTTCGGCTTCGCACAATCCTTATCATGATAACGGCGTGAAGCTGATTTCTGCGACGGGGATGAAATTTCCGGACGCGGTGGAAGCGGAGCTGGAGCGATTTATTTTGGCGTCGAGCGAATCGCCGGAATCGCGCGGCGAAATGCAACTGCACGATAACGAGAAGATTGACGACGATTATCTGGATGGGCTGCGCGCCGCGGTGCTGCCGGGCGCGAATTTTGCGGGGATGAAAATCGTGATGGACTGCGCGAACGGCGCGGCCAGCAAGCTGGCGCCGCGACTATTCCGCTCGCTGGGCGCGGCCGTGATCGCGATTAACGACAGCCCGAACGGTCGCAACATTAATGCGGACTGCGGGTCGCTGCATCCGGAGGCGATGCAAAAGCGCATGGCGCAATCGGGCGCGTCGCTGGGCGTGGCCTTTGATGGCGATGCGGACCGCGCGATTTTCGCGAGCGCTTCGGGCCAGCTGGTGGATGGCGACGGCGTGCTGCTGGTGGCCGGGCGTTACATGAAATCCGCGGGGAAACTGGCAGGTGATGTGATCGTCGGGACCACGATGGCGAACTTGGGATTGGAACGCGCGCTGGAAAAATCTGGGTTGAAGCTCGCGCGCACGGCGGTGGGCGATCGTTATGTGCTGGAAGAAATGCTGCACATCGGCGCGAACCTGGGAGGCGAGCAGTCCGGGCACATTTTGTTCTTGGACGACGCTACGACCGGGGATGGGATGCTGACGGCTGTGAAATTGGCTTCGATCATCTCACTGAGCGGGCCGCTGCATGATTTGATTGCCGATCTGAAAATTTTTCCGCAGAAGATCGTGAATGTGCGGGTCAGGTCGAAACCGCCGCTGGAATCTCTGCCGGCAGTAGCGCGCGGTTTGGCCGAAGCGGAGAAGGCGCTGGGGAAATCGGGGCGGGTGGTGCTGCGTTATTCGGGGACCGAGCCGTTGGCGCGGGTGATGGTGGAGGCCGAACGGCAAGAGGATGTGACGCGCTGGACGGAGACCCTCGCGGAGGCGCTGCGCGAGGCGATTGGGGCGTAGCGAATCGATTTCCTGGAGCGCACCCCCGGCCACGAACGCGGTCCGGCAATGGAAATACCAGCCGACTCTTGCTGAACGGCGACCCCGCTAAAGTAGTCGCAATGATTTCCGCGCTGCACAGGTAAGCCTAGCCAATTCCCGCGCGTCGCGTCTAACCTGCCTTGGGAGAAGCCACAAATCGGCGTGTGGCGCCGCGAGCCCCGTTCTGGCATTCCGAAGTCCCTCCACGAATCGCGAAGGAAATGGGAACTATTTCGCGAGTGGCGACATTCTAAGGAGCGAGGGGCGCCTGATGGACGCGCCGGAGGCCGCGGTCGCGGGCGGCGCTCGACAAATGGCGCATCTGCAGTGCGCCATTTACGAAAGCCAAGGCAGCGGCCAAGTCAAAGGCACGACTCCGGATCGGAAGTGGTGCGGCGGTTTTTTTTATGAATAGCGACGACCAGCTCATATGGGAGTTTCAGCAGGGGGCGCGGGAGGCGTTCGTCGAGTTGTTTGAGCGCTATCGCGAGCCCATCTATGGATTTTTTCGGCGCAGGCTGGACCATCCGGCGCGGGCGGAGGAGTTGGCGCAGGAATGTTTTCTGGCGCTCTTGCAGAACGTGCAGCGCTATGAACCGCGTGCCAGTTTTCGCAGTTATTTGTACGGGATTGCGATTCATCTCGTGGCCGCGGAGCGGCGCAAGGCGGGGCGCGAGGTCGTCGAGAACGAGAAATTGGATAGCCGCGCGGCGCAAGGAAACGGGGCCGAAAATAGGGATGCGGGAATCTGGGTGCGCAAGGCTTTGGGACAGCTGGAACAGAGCGAGCGGGAGATTTTGATGTTGCGCGAGTACGAACAGCTTAGTTATGGCGAAATTGCGGCGCTGCTGCGCGTGCCGGTGAATACGGTGCGCTCGCGTTTATTCCGGGCGCGGGCGGCGCTGAAAAATCAATTGCTGCCGGTGAAGGATTAGGACCGAGGAATTTTATGGAACGACATGCACAACACGCGTTTGATGCCGAAGAGGTGATGGCGTATCTGGACGGCGAACTGGAAGCGCGGCGAGCGGCGGAGCTGGCGGCGCATCTGGTGAGTTGCAGCCAGTGCCAGGAAGTTGCGCAGGGATTTCGCGCGCTTTCCGAGCGCATGCTGAGTTTTGAAGTCGAGCATCCTTCGGCAGAGATGAACGGAGCGGTGCTTGCTGCGCTTGATTCTGCGCAATCTTCCAGGGCGCCAGGGGTAAACACGGCTGCAGATCGCAAAGGCGGGAAGTGGCGCAAATTCGTTTTTAATCCGCGCGTTTGGGCCATGGCGGGTGCATCCATTGTGGTAGCGCTCGTGGTCATCGGCATACTGGGTCGAAGCGGATTGCCCGTGCCGGGCAATCTGCTTGCCTTGCGCGAGGAGTCCGGCGGCTACAAACCTTGGTTGAGCAAAGCCGGACCTGCTGCCCCGCGAGGCGGCCCGGAAATCTATCAGACTTCAACCGGCGGCAGGGACGCGGTCATAGGTGGGGCAGTGCCCGAGCCGCCGCCTCCTGCTCCCGGCGACGAACTAAAGGCGCCGGAAAATGTTGGCCCGATGATTGTACAGACGGCTTCGCTGACGATTTTGGCGACGAACTACGACGAGGCCAGTACGGCGATCGAAAAGCTGGCTGCGGTGCATGGCGGGTACGTGGAAAAGCTGGACGCCAAGGCGCAGACCGGGAATGCTCGGGAACTTACCGCGTCGCTGCGCATTCCGACGAGGCAGCTCGATGGGTTTCTGGCGGATGTGCGCAAGCTGGGGCACGTCGAAGAGGAAACGCGTTCCAATGAGGAAGTGAGCGACCAGTATGTGGATCTGCAAGCGAGGCTGAAGAGCGCGCGGGCCACCGAGCAGCGGCTGATCGAGCTGCTGGGCACGCGCACGGGGAAGCTTCAGGATGTGCTGGAGGCCGAACGCGAGCTGGCGCGCATCCGCGGAGAAATCGAGAGCATGCAGGGGCAGAGCGCGCTGCTGGTGCACCGGGTGAACTACGCGGCGGTGCAGTTGGACCTGAACGAAGAGTACCGGCAAGTCTTAGGGTCCGGGGCGATTTCCACCGGAACCAAGATCCGGAATGCGGCGGTGGAAGGGTTTACCAACCTCGAAGAGGGCGCGGTTGCGCTGCTGGTTTTCGTGTTTGCGGTGGGGCCGTCGCTCTTGTTCTGGCTCGTGATTTTGCTCGTACCCGGGTGGTTCGTCTGGAAGCGATACAGAGTTCGCGCTCGGGGTTAGGCTCGATTTTCTTCCAAAGAACATAGAAAAATGGCGGCGTGCTTTCAGAAAGTGGAGGTTCGTACCGCAATACCATAGGCGATTTCCGTCCTGCTGTAGCTAAACCCAGTGGGTACAGCGCGTGTTGTCAACGCGGGAATAGACAATAAGCTGGCATCCGGCGTGCAATCTGTAGTGTGGCTGTCTCTTATCCCGGGGTGGGCCGGTTTCGCCGCGCTGGAACCGGAACTAGGGGTAGAGCATAATGGGGGCCCGACGGGGCCCCCTAATTTTTTGGGTTGGCGGCTTGGGCGCTGGTTTCCGGCAAGTGGATTGCCCCTGTTTTTCACCTGTGATGTAATGCCCTCAGTTTTCGCGCACCCTCTCATATATGCAATCAGGCGCCGCGCTGTTCATCCTGATCGCCGCCCTTTTCCTGATTGGTGTGCCTGCGCTGGCTATTGCTGCGTATGTGAACGTTAAGACGCTGAAGCAAAGCGTGGGGGCGGAAGCGGCGCAGCTGATCCGGCGGATTTATGCGCTGGAGCAACGGCTGACGCAGATCGAGAAGGGCCTCGAGTCGCTGCCTGCTGCGGCGGCTCCGATTCCGCCGCGGGAGACTGCCGAGACCCCTGCGCTTGTTGCCGATCCGCCTACCCCGGCCGCGCCTCCCCCGACTGTGCCTTCCGCTTTGCAGCCTCGACGGCCATCGGTCGTCTCCGCACAAACATCGGTTCCCCCTACGCCTGCGCCGGTCCGTGAACACGCGCCGGCAGTTTCCTCGCCCGCATCCATCCCTACCGCAGCCAGGCGTGGTAGCGACGGGAATCTCGAGGCGGTCGTGGCAGGACGGTGGTTGAACTATGTGGGAATTCTGGCGCTGCTGTTTGCTGTGACGTTCTTCTTGAAATACGCGTTCGACAATAATTGGGTGGGGCCGCGCGGCAGAGTGGGGATCGGTCTGCTTGCGGGCAGCTTGCTTTATCCATGGAGCCAGCATCTGCTCGCGCGCGGCTACAAATACTTTTCCGAGGGCATCGCGGGGCTGGGCGCAGCGGTTCTGTATTCGTCTTTGTGGGCGGGCTGGCATTACTACCACATTTTTCCGCAGTCCGTTGCGTTCGCGGCGATGATCCTTGTGACGGCGGTGACGCTGGTGGTGGCGGTGGGGCGCAACTCCGAGCGGATTGCGTTTCTGGCGCTGGTGGGCGGATTGATTACGCCCCTACTCGTGAGCACTGGCGAGAATCACGAAGTCGCGCTGTTCGCCTATTTGGCGATTCTGGGCGCGGGAGTGCTGGGGATTGCGTGGGTGCGCGATTGGAAATCGCTGCCACCGGCGCAATTTCTAGCGACGCTGGTTTATTTCTGGGGATGGTACAGCGATTTTTACAGCGCGGATCAGTTGCTGACGACCGTTATGTTCGCGACCGTGTTTTTCCTGCTGTTTGCCGCGCTGCCTTTGGTGCGCAGCTGGCGCGACGGCGAGCTTTCCGGACTCGAAGCCGGCCTCGTGCTGCTGAATTCGCTGGCTTACCTGGTGGCGCTGCGCGGGATGCTGTGGCCGGATAATCGCTGGGCATTGACGGCGGCGGTGCTGGTGCTGGCCGCGGCTCATCTGGCGGCGGAGAGGATGCTGCCGGAAAAACGTGGAACGGAAACGCGCTTGGCGCGGATTTTGTACGCGGGGCTGGCGTTGACTTTTGCAACCCTGGCAATTCCGATCCGTCTGGACGGGAGATGGATCACGATGGCGTGGGCGGTAGAGGGCGCGGTGCTGATCGGGAGCGGCCTGCGGGCGCGGTTCGCGGCGATGCGCTGGGCGGGCTTGGCGCTGTTTGCGATTGTGACGGGCCGACTCGCGCTGCTTGCGATTCCGGCGGATGCTTTTTTACTGAATGCGCGCTTTGCGACGTTTGCGGTTTGCGTGGCTGCGATGGCGCTCGGCTGCTATTTCGCGGCCGCGAGCGATCGGGAGCTGGGCGAGCAGGAACGGATGGCGTTTGTGCTCACGGCGATTGCGGCGAATATTTTGGCCGTAGCGGCGCTGTCGCTGGAAGTGTGGGACGGCTTTGGGCGCATGCATTCGCTGGGAATGGATCAAGGGCACGCGCAGGAGCTGGCGCTTTCGATGTTGTGGCTGGTATGGGCGCTGGGATTGCTGGGCGCGGGATTGTGGAAGAAGTCGCAGGCGATACGCTGGCAGGCTTTGGTGCTGCTGGGCGTGGTGATTGGGAAGGTTTTTCTTTTTGATCTTTCGTTCCTGGAGAGATTTTACCGCATCGTTTCCTTCTTGCTGCTGGGCCTGGCGCTGATGTTGATTTCCTTCTACTACCAACGGCAACTGCTGGGGCGGAAGGACGAGAGGAAAGCGTGAGAGCGCGATTGCGTTTGCCTGGGCGCATGCGGCGCGGCGTGTTTGTGGCAGCCGTGATGGGTGCGGCGCCGCTGGCGGCATTTGCGACCTTGGCGGGTGCGCCGCTGCCTGCGGCGTGGAAGCATTGGCGTTATTCGCGGGCGATTGAGCTGCCTCCGCCGGATGCGACGATCAGCGCGACGACGGGCAGGGGACGGCTTGCGGGCGTGGTCATGCCTGCCGGGTTGTACACACATACCGATACGGGGCTGTCCGATCTGCGCGTGATTGACGACCGTGGCGCGGAAGTACCCTACGTGATTTCCCAGCGCGTCAGAAGCTTTCAATCTTCCACGTTGCCGAGCACTTTGCGCGAAAACAGTTTCAGCGCGGGAGCGTTTACGCAATTGGTGCTGGATGCGGGAGCGCACGCGCCATTTCACAACTCCGTCCAGATCGAGACCCACGAGGCGGATTTCATCGAATGGGTGCAGGTGGAGGCGAGCGATGACGGGCACGTGTGGAGAATGGTGGAGGAGCGGGCGCCGATTTTCCGCTTCCGCAAGAATGCGCACGAAGGCACGCAGCTGGTGCACTACGCGGAAAATAACGCGCAGTATTTGCGCGTGCGCATCCTGGACGGCGAGAGGAAATTTCCAGTGACCAGCGCGGAAATATTGCGCCAAACCAGCGAGCCGGCCGAGCGCGTGCCGCTGCAACGAGCGCTGCTCGCTGGTGCGAAGCAGCCCGCGGGGCGAAGCCTGTGGAGCGCCGAACTGGGCGACGTCGCGCCGCTGGTGACGGAGGTGCGATTCGAGGTGAGCGCGCCGACCGAATTCATTCGCTCGGTGGATATATCCTCGAGCCTCGATGGCAAGGATTGGGATCTTCTCCAGTCCGCGGAAATTTATCGTTACCCGCGGGGTGAGGCGAGGCAGGAACAGTTGGCGGTTGCGGTTAACGCGAGCTCGGGGCGATGGCGTTACCTGCGCCTGGAAATTGTAAATGGGAATGACGCGCCGCTGGCGATGGCGGCGCCGCAGCTGTACATCACGCCGCAGCGCATCGCCTTCGAGCAGCAGGCAGGGAGGGGTTACCGCTTGATTTATGGGCAAGAACGCGCGCAGGCCGCCGGGTACGATTTAGTGCGGCGCGTGAACGCCGCGCAGTTGGCATCGGCGGCGGCGGGACAGGTGGGGCCGGAAGAAGTGAACACGGATTGGGCGGATCCGCGGCCGTGGACCGAGACACATGACAGTTTTCTTTGGCTCGTGTTGCTTGCGGCGGTGATGATGCTCTGGTATGCGGCGGTGCGGTCGTTGCGGAAGTCGGCGGCGCCTGAAGCATAAGTCTTCACAGCGCAAAAAAAGGGCGGATCCGAGACCCGCCCTTCGCAAAGCTTGCTTGGTTTTAACTTCCCGAAAAGTCGAACGCTGTCGCTAGCTGCACCCGGAGGTGCCGCCGCAGTTGGAGCATTTGTAGCAGCTGCCGTTGGGGGTCATTAACATGCCGCATTCCGAGCAGGACGGCGCGTCGTCTATGGTGGCGCGCTGGCGCGTCGAAGCCTCCGGATCGGCATGCTTTGCGCTGGCTGCTGGAGCGACCGCATGTGCCATTGCCGCAGCGGTGCTGGTTCGAGCTTCGGCGTCGCTGGTTGCGTCGATGTCCAGGTAATCGGGCGAGATGAATTTCGCGCCCAGCCAGCGGCCGATGTAATCCACTACCGATTTTGCGTAGCGGATATTGGGATTGCCGGTGTAGCCCGAAGGCTCAAAACGCGAGTTGACGAATTTATCCACCAGCGCACGGAGCGGCACGCCGTATTGCAGCGCGATCGAGACGGACAAAGCGAAAGCGTCCATGATGCCGGAAAGCGTGGAACCTTCCTTGGCCATCTTGATGAAGATTTCGCCGGGGGCGCCGTCTTCATATTTGCCAACGGTGAGGTAGCCTTCGTGGCCGCCGATGGAAAATTTGTGGGTGATGGAACTGCGCTCGTTGGGAAGCTTGCGGCGGCTTGCGCCACGCGCGAAAAGCTCTTCCTGTTGCGGCGCGGACGCAACCGGTGCGGCGATGGCTTCTGCAACCGGCAGCGCTGCAGCGGCCGGCTTTTCGTCTTCCTTCTTGCCGGCGGCGGAGAGCGGCTGCGAGCGTTTGGAATTGTCGCGGTAGATGGCCACGGCTTTCAGGCCATATTTCCACGATTCGATGTAGGCCTGCATGATGTCTTCGACGGTCGACTCTTCCGGCATGTTGATCGTCTTGCTGATGGCGCCGGAGAGAAAGGGCTGGGCCGCCGCCATCATGCGCAGATGTCCGCGCCAGGCGATGGAACGTCCGCCGCCCATGGGAGAAAGCGAGCAATCGAAAACGGGCAAATGCTCGTCTTTCAGGCCGGGAGCGCCTTCGATTTTCGCGTTGGCGTCAATGTAGTCTACGATTTGGGCAACTTGTTCGCTGTCATAGCCGAGATTCATCAGGGCCTGCGGGACGGTGTTGTTGACGATCTTGATGACGCCGCCGCCGACCAGCCGCTTCTGCTTCACCAGCGCGAGATCGGGTTCGATTCCGGTGGTGTCGCAATCCATCATGAAGCCGATGGTGCCGGTAGGAGCGAGCACGGAAACCTGCGAATTCTTGTAGCCGAATTTTTCGCCGAGCTCGAGCGCATCGTCCCAGGCCTTGCGTGCGGCGCGCAGCAGGGAAGGCTGCACGTGTTCTTCTTTGATCGGGCGCAGCGAATCGCGGTGCATGCGAATGACGTCAATCATGGCTTCGCGATTGCGCGGGTAGCCACCGAAGGGACCCATGCGTTCGGCGATGCGCGCCGACTGCGCGTAGGATTCGCCGGTCATCAGCGCGGTGATGGCACCACAGAAATCGCGGCCGCCGTCGGAATCGTAAGGAAGCGCCAGGGACATGAGCAAAGCGCCGAGGTTGGCGTAGCCGATGCCCAGCGGACGGTAGTCATGCGAATTGCGCGCGATTTTTTCGGTGGGATAGCTGGCATTGTCCACCAGTATTTCCTGCGCGGTGATGGTGACGTCCACGGAGTGGCTGAACGAGTCGGCATCGAACTGGCCGTTCGGTCCCAGGTACTTCATCAGGTTGAGCGAAGCCAGGTTGCAAGCCGTGTCGTCCAGGAACATGTACTCCGAGCACGGATTGGAGGCGTAGATGCGGTCGGTAGCTTTGCAGGTGTGCCAGCGGTTCACGGTGGTGTCGTACTGCATGCCGGGATCGCCGCAGCGCCAGGCGGAATCCGCCATTTCGCGCAGCAGGTCGCGCGCGCGGAATTTTTCGCACGGCTTGCCATCATTGACGTTGCGAGTCCACCAGTCGCGGTCTTCTTCTACCGCCCGCATGAAATCGTCGGTGACGCGCACGGAGTGGTTGGCATTCTGGAAGAAGACCGAGGTGTAAGCCTCGCCGTCAATCGCAGGATCGTAGCCCTGCTCGATCAGCACATGCGCTTTGCGCTCTTCTTTGGTCTTGGACTGGATGAACTCCATGATGTCCGGGTGTTCGACGTTGAGGATGACCATCTTCGCGGCGCGGCGCGTCTTGCCACCGCTCTTGATGACGCCGGCGAAAGCGTCGAAACCCTTCATGAAGCTGACCGGGCCGGAGGCGATGCCGCCGCCCGAGAGCGATTCCCTGCTGCCGCGCAGCGTCGAGAAGTTCGTGCCGGTGCCCGAGCCCCACTTGAAGAGCATGCCCTCGGTCTTAGCCAGGTTCATGATCGAGTCCATGTTGTCCTGGACCGAATTGATGAAGCAGGCCGAGCATTGCGGCTTGGCTTGCACGCCGACGTTGAACCAGACGGGGGAATTGAAAGCGACTTTCTGCTCGACGAGCAGATGGGTGAGTTCGTCGCGGAAAATGTTTTTGGATTCGGGGCTGGCGAAGTAGCCGCCCTCATCGCCCCAGCGGACGATCGTGTCCACCACGCGGCCGATCAGCTGGCGCACCGAGCCTTCGCGCTCGGGCGTGTTCGGTTTGCCGTGGAAGTACTTGGAAGCCACGATGTTGGTGGCCGTCATGGACCAGGACTTGGGAACTTCCACGTTCTCCTGGCGGAAGATTACCTGACCTTTATCATTGCCGATTAGAGCGGTACGACGTTCCCATTCAACTTTGTCGAAAGGTGAGACTTTCCCGTCGGTGAACCGCCGCTGGAATTCCAGCCCGGTGGTGCGCCGCGCAATTTGATTCGTTTCGGCCATGCTGTTCCATACCGTCCTTGTTTCAGCCATTTTGCCTCCGCGCAGGCAGTGGTGCTATGTCGATGTGAGCCGGGGAGCCGTGCGGGAGCAGAACCTTCATTCTACCCCTAAGTGACGCCCCGTGGGTGATGTGATGTGCACCGTAGCGGTACACGCGATAATTGACTGTAGGAAGCAGCTGAACGTTGGAGCGGCAAAAAGCGCCGTTCGCGCCGAAAAAAAAGAGACAAAAGCCCAGCCAAGCCGCGCAAGAAAATCAAGGCGCTGCGTTAAATGGGGTAAGGCCCCTCTAGATTTTCGGTTAAACCCGGTCCGGCTCTACGACTGGTTGGGGCAGCAAAACAGCTGCGGCCAACTAATTCTCCCCCGAGCTTGGAAGCGCAGTATCGGGGGTTGTGGAAAACTTGTCAAGAAAAATTCATAACCAAACCACAAAATCTTATGCTCACGGTGTCGAAAACGTCTACCTATTGTGGTGGGTATTCTAACGGACGCAGCCAGCAGTAGATGCGGGAAATGCGTACGGACGCGACTGAAAAATCGGTACGGGAAAATTTCGCAAGCCGTCGCGATCGCGAAGCAATAGGCGAGCTGGCGCAAGGCAGAGCACGGATACAGCGGAAAATTCGCTTCTTGCGCCGCTGTGGCCGAATTCATTGTCTCTCTGCCGAACCGGATTTTCCCTCGCGCGTCCTGCGCAGCCGCACTCCCGTGCAAACTTCCGCGCTGCGGCGAGCCATTCCGATCGTGATTTCAGAACCGCTTGCAAAATCGAAAAGGCGCCCGGGGAAATCGCGCCGAGGCTTGAGGCGGGGATGTGTAGAGGAAAGCAACACCTGGGAATTGACATGAACCGTTCGGCGCTGGAAAAATTCATAATGAGGAGCCATGGCGAATCCAGCAATCGAAATCGAGCGGCTGACGAAGGACTATCCGGTGGGATTCTGGCGAAAAAAAATGCGCCGTTCCCTGGACCATTTAACTCTGCAGGTGGAAAAAGGGGAATCGTTCGGATTCCTGGGACCGAACGGCGCGGGCAAGACCACCACCATGAAGCTGATGATGGGGCTGATTTTCCCGACGTCGGGGACGGCGCGGGTGCGGGGGCGTTCGATCAACGACGTGGACATGCATCGCGAGATCGGGTACATGCCCGAGCAGCCCTATTTTTACGATTACCTGACGGCGCGCGAGCTGCTGGGATATTTCGCGCGCTTTTTCGGCTACAACGCGGCGGAGCGGGACGAGCGCGTGACGCGATTTTTGGGCCTGGTGGGCCTGGCGCCGGCAGCGGACGTGCAGCTGCGAAAATTTTCCAAAGGCATGCTGCAGCGCGTGGGAATTGCGCAGGCGATTTTGCACGATCCGCAGGTTGTGTTTCTGGATGAGCCGATGTCGGGCCTGGATCCGGTGGGGCGGCGCGAAGTGCGCGACATTATTCTGGATTTGAAGCGCCAGGGCCGCACGATTTTCTTTTCCACGCACATTCTTTCCGACGCGGAAATGTTGTGCGACCGCGTGGCGGTGTTGGTCGAAGGGAAATTGCGCGGAATCGGTTCGCCGGGGGAAATTGTGTCCATGGAAGTACAAGGCATGGAAATTCTGTTCGAGGTGGGCAAGGAACAGACCTTGCCGGCGAACATCGCGGCGCGCGCAAAAAATATCGGCAACCGCTACCGGATTGAAGTGGCGGAACAGGAGCTGTACCCGGTGCTGGAACAACTGCGAGGGTGCGCGGGGCGCATTCTTTCCGTGGCGCCCTTGCGGCCGTCGCTGGAAGACTATTTTTTCAATCTGGTGGGACGGCAAAAAACGTCGGTAGCCGCGACGGAAGTAGGTGTGGGATGAGCGCGATACCGGGCGTGGTAGCGATCAATACGTTCCGGGAGGCAGTGCGGGACCGCGTGCTCTATAACCTGATATTTTTCGCGCTGCTGATGATCGGCGCAGCGATCCTGGTGGGACAGATTTCGATCGGGATCGAGCGCATGGTGATCATCAACCTGGGGCTTTCGGCGATTTCAGTTTTTGGAATCATCATGGCGATATTCATCGGCGTGGGGCTGGTGTACAAGGAGATGGAAAAGCGCACGCTGTACAGCCTGCTGGCGAAACCGATCCGGCGCTGGGAATTCCTGGTGGGAAAATTTGGCGGGCTGCTGCTGACGCTGGCGGTGAACACCGCGCTGATGACGCTGGGGCTGGGGTTCGCGCTGTACTGCGTCGGCGGGAAATTCGAGCGGTCGGACGGGACGATTCTGGTGGCCGTTTATTTTATTTTGCTGGAGCTGGCGCTGGTGACGGCGCTGGCGCTGTTTTTTTCCTGTTTCACCAGTCCCATGCTTTCGACTCTGTACACCTTGGGAATCTATGTGGCGGGAGTTTTCGCGCCCGGGATATTGGGCATCAGCCAGTTCACGCAGAACCCGGCGGTGGCAGCCATCACGCGCTTCGTCTATTACGTGCTGCCGAACTTTCATAATTTCGGCGTGATCGCCGCGGCGGCACACGGCGAAAGCCTTCCCCTGGCGCTCGTCTGGCACAACACGCTGTACGCAGCGCTGTATGTGGCGCTGGTTTTGGTGGCTGCCTCGGCGGTGTTTTCCGGACGCAATCTGAAATGAGCAGAGGCAGCCAAAATAAAAGCCACGCCCGCGCGCTGTGGCTCGCGCTGCTGGCCGTGCCGGTGCTGTTCGTTCTGTGCGCCGAGCTGCAGGCGCGTATTGACTCGGATACGCGCTTGATGAACCAGGACAAAGATGAATTGCTGCTGCGTTCCGGCTGGCTGCTGAAGAAACTGAGTTTGGGATATGAGCCGCTGCTCGCGGACGTCTATTGGACGCGCGCGGTGCAGTATTACGGCACAAGGGCGCGCAGACCCGGCGCAACGTACGAATCGCTGTGGCCTTTGCTGGATATCACGACGACGCTCGACCCGAAGTTGATGATTGCCTACCGCTTCGGCGCAGTTTTTTTGTCCGAGCGCCCGCCCGTGGGACCGGGACGCGCCGACTTGGCGGTGGATTTGGTGAAGCGGGGCATCGCGGAAAATCCGGATGAATGGCGGCTGTATCAGGATTTGGGATTTCTTTATTCGATCCATCTGAAGGATTACCAAAAGGCCGCTGACGCGTATCTGGAAGGCAGCAAGAATCCGCACGCGCAAGTATGGATGAAGGTGATGGCCGCGCGCGTGGCGGAAGCGGGCAACGCGCTGGAGACTTCCA
>DATNLN010000055.1:0-4476 GCA_035602855.1 Candidatus Acidiferrales bacterium | reverse complement strand
ACAGGGGAAAACCGTGGCCGCGAGCCAATTTCACAGGAGCCAATTTCTAGTCCGAAGGAACGCTCGAGCGAACGCTTTAATGAGTCGTCGTTTTCTGCTCTACCGTATCGGGAAAATCGGTAGCCTTCACGACCAAATCTTCCGGCCGCGCCAGCTCGGTGCGATTTCGTCCCCGCTCTTTCGCGCGATACAAGGCGGCATCGGCCAGCCGCAAGATTTCCTGCGGGTCCAGCGGAGACTTATCGACGCTCGCGGTAACTCCGAAACTCGCCGTCACCGCAATCGGAATCGAATTCGTCATCATCGGCTTGGCTTCAATCGACCGCCGTATCCTCTCCGCCAGCCCCATCGTGCCCATCGCGTCCGAAGAAGGCACCACGATCAGGAATTCCTCGCCGCCATAACGCCCCACCGAATCATAAGGCCGCACGCACGCCGTCATGCGCTGCGCCGCTTCGTGCAACACGTCGTCGCCCGCCAGATGCCCATAGGTGTCGTTCACATATTTGAAATGGTCCAGATCCATCAGCACAATCCCAAACGACCCGCCTTCGCGCGCCTGCCGCGAACGTTCCCGCCGCAGCGTATCCAGAATCACTCCGCGGTTCACCACTCCGGTCAGGTTGTCGTGCGTCGCGCGGTACAGCAGCTCCTCGCCGGCGGCGATTAATTGGTCCTGCAGGTCCAGAATCCTTTGCCCCACGTGCAATCGCGCGCGCAGTTCCTGCGAATCAAATGGTTTCGTCAGATAATCGTCCGCGCCGGATTCCAGACCCTGCAGCAGGTCTTCCTTCTGCGTCCGCGCCGTCAGCAGCAGCAC
Source organism: Candidatus Acidiferrales bacterium (assembly GCA_035602855.1). Lineage (GTDB taxonomy): Bacteria > Acidobacteriota > Terriglobia > Acidiferrales > UBA7541 > Palsa-295. The sequence continues at coordinate 3,656 of DATNLN010000055.1, read as the reverse complement.
GTAAACGTACTTCCGGTCCGCAGATTCGCGCAGTTTCTGGCAAACCTGCACGCCTTCCATGCCCGGCATCATCCAATCCAGAATCGCCAGGCGCGGCGCGTCCTGCCGCTCCAGCATCTGCAGCGCCTCGGTGCCCGTCGTGGCGATGGAAACTTCAAACCCCCACTTCACCAGGAACAATTCCAGCAGACGCCGCGAAACCGGATCGTCCTCCGCAATCAGAATTCTTTTCCTCGCAGCCGTCGGTAAACTCATAGCGCGTCCTCGCGATGTTGGTCACGCATCGCCAGCGCCGATTCTTGCGGCGCCAGCCGAAACGTCACCGTAAAATGAAATGTGCTGCCCTGCCCCCACTCGCTCTCCACCCACAACTTTCCTTCCATCAGCATCACCAGGCGCATCGTGATCGCCAGGCCCAGCCCCGTTCCTCCGTAATTGCGCGTGGTCGAGCTATCCGCTTGGGTGAAGGCCTCGAAAATCATCGCTTGCTTTTCTTTCGCAATACCGATGCCGCTGTCGGTCACGCGAAAATGGAGTATCACTTGCGTGGGATCGACCGCTTGCGCTTCGACCTGGACCAATACCTCGCCGCGCTCGGTAAACTTGATCGCATTTCCCACCAGATTCACCAGCACCTGCCGCAGTCGCGTGGCGTCTCCCGTCACGCGCTCCGGCACATTCGCATCCACTCGCCAGCGCAGCTCGATGCCTTTCTGCTTAGCGCGGAATCGCATCACCTGCAGCGTCTCCGCCAGGCTTGGCGCGAGGGCGAACTCCTGGTCCACCAGCTCCACTTTTCCGGCTTCCACCTTGGAAAAATCCAATATGTCGCTCAGCAGGCGCAGCAGCGAATCCGCGGAACTCTTCACCATCTCCAGGTATTCGCGCTGTTCGGAGTTGATTTCGGTATCCAGAATCAATTCCGTCATCCCCAGTATTCCGTTCATCGGCGTGCGAAACTCGTGGCTGATATTTGCCAGGAACTCGCTCTTGGCCTGGCTGGCGGTCTCCGCCGCTTCTTTCGCCCGCCTCAGTTCGTCTTCGGCCTCTTTGCGCGGCGTGATGTCGCGCGCGGTCATGCACACGGTTTTCGCCGCGCCGCCCGGCGACTGAATGGGGCTTATGCGTCCCAGATACCAGCGCACCCCGGACCCGATCGGAATCGAGTATTCGATGCTCTCGCCGCGCCCCGTCGCGATCACCCCCTGCAGCGTTTCCACAAACGGCCGCGCCACTTCTTCTCCGAAAACTTGCCGGATGCTCGAGCCCAGCAGCTCAACTTTCGGCCGAGCCAGCGCCGATTCGTCCGTAGTCCACACGTTGCGAATGATTCCCGCGCCGTCGAACTCGAAAACGATCTCGTCAATAGCTTCCACCATCGCCAGCAGCCGCGCTTCGCCGTCGCGCAACCCTTGCTCGCTGGTTTCCCGCTCCGTGATCAGCGCTCCCAGGCACAGTCCGGTCAGCGACACGATCAGCATCAGAAACTGCAGCACTCCCAGCCGCTGCATATCCTCGGGCGCGATCCGCAGCATCATCATCGCGCCCAGATTCAGCATCAACGTTGCGGTCGTCGCTCCGGACATCCCGTGGCGCACCGCAATCCAGATCGTCGGCAGAAACAGCAAGTAGAAAAGCTCGAAGCTCTGCGCCAGATGCGATCCGAAAACGATCCATAACGCCAGCACGATGCTTCCGGCCTGCGCCATCACTTCCACTGAGCCGCGCGCTGCAAACGCTTTCGCGCGGATTCGCTTCGGCCCTGCCGCCGCCAGTAACACTCGCCCCTCGTAGCTTTCGGCTCGCCTGCGCAACCACGGCGTCACGTGCAGCAGCAGGAACGGCGTCAGGCAGACCAGCGCCACCGAATCGCCTACCATCCAGCTCAGCGCGGCTTTGGAATAGTCCGCCCGAGGTATGGTCCCGTCCCAGGTCAGTGCCAGCGGACCCAGCACGCCGACAACGACCGCCGTCGTCATCGCCACGACCAAGTAGCGAAAAACATCTCCCAGCGTCTGGAAGGGTGCGTGGTCTCGCAGCATGCGCCGCAGCAGATACGAAGCGCCGCTGTATCCTCCCACCGAAATGAAAATCATCATCCAGGTCGCCGCTGAGAACGGCGATTCGTGGTAATTCAGGATGGACGAACTAATACCGGCCAGTGCCATCAGCGGCGCGTAGGCCATTCCCAGCCCGGTCAACACCGCCACTTCCAGTCCCACCGGCGGATACCACGCGCTCACTCCCTGCCACATCTGAAAAAAAACCGTCATGCGATCCAGCAGAATGTACAGCGCTACGATGACGATGCCCTGCCCGACGCGCCACGGATTTCGCAGCGCACGGAAAAACCGCGCGGCCTTCTCCTCCATCCAAGCCTCTCCGATCGTCCGAGCGTCGTGCAGAATTTTCGGCTGCGACGTGGCTGCGGGCCTCAACCTCACACCTCCGGCGGTCGCGAGCATTTGCCGGCCATATCACGCGCGTCCATACCGTACGCCGTGCACGCCTGCCTTAACGCGCAGGCGACGCTCGCTCGACGTTCGCTTGAGTTCACCCGGCTGCGAGCTTGCAAAAAATGACCGGTCTCGCGCCAAACCATTCCAGGCTGTCTCCGCCAGAATTTAGAGGCATCGAATGCGGAATCACCAGCGCATCGCACCGAATTTCTCTTGTTGGTTCTGAGGCGATTTCAGCGAATCGGCCGTACCGTAAATCGTTCCCCCAGCGCTCGTTCGGAATGCGCCTGCGCCGTGCGCGCGTCGGAAATCGCCGCGGCCGCTTCACCCGGAGCATCCGCTAATGGGGAAGGCATCGGCAGCATCGCGCCCTCGGCTTCCTTCAAGAACGTCAAGCCCAGCTCCCCGCCGTGCCAGTCAATCGAAATCACATCGCCCAGCGACACCTGCTCGGTCGCCAGCAAACTCGCCAGCGGATAAACCAGGTGCCGCTCGATCGCGCGCTTCAAATGCCGCGCGCCATATTTCATGTCCGTCCCTTCCTTCAACAAAAATTCCCGCGCCGGCTGCGTCACACGAAATAGAAAACGTCCTTTCACCGTCTCGAGCACGCGCTGTTGCACCATAGCCAGTTCGATGTCCAGAATCTGCTCCAGCTGCGCCGATCGCAGCGGACGAAACACCACCGTCTTGTCAATCCGGTTCATGAATTCCGGCGCGAATTTCCGCTTGGCAGCTTCCGACGCGGTCTTTTCTACCTTCTCGTCCAAGCCCAACTTCGATTCGGGACGCTGCAGCGGCGCAAATCCCAGTCCGCCCGTCATCAGCTCGGTGATCTCCACGCCGCCCAGGTTCGACGTCATGAAAATCATTGTCTGCGACAAATCCACCCGCCGGTTGTCGCCCAAAGTCAGCGTCGCCTTGTCCAAAATTCCCAGCAGCAATTGCCACAGCGCATCCGACGCCTTCTCGATTTCATCGAACAGCAAAAAGCTAATCTTCAATTTCTCGGTGTGATATTGCGCGAGCGCTTCCTGCGTGATCAGGGGATGCGTTTCGCGGTGCCCCAAATATCCCGGGGGCGATCCAATCAATTTCGCAATTTCATGCGAGTGCTGAAACTCGGCGCAATCCACCTTGATGACCGCGCGCGGATCTCCAAACAGCACTTCCGCCGTAGCCTCGACGACGCGCGTT
>DATNLN010000035.1:0-16583 GCA_035602855.1 Candidatus Acidiferrales bacterium | reverse complement strand
AAAAAATCAGCGGGATTGACTTTCTTCGTTTTTCGGAGATGGGCGAAGCCGGGATATCCCAGCGATGCAAGCTCATGGGCCAAGAAGCTCGGAGTCGCTTTTTCCCTTACTTCTTGAACGGGCAGCACAGTAGGCGACAGGGCGTAGGTCTGCATCAGCTTGCGAGAAAGACTAGCCGTGCTTCTTCGTCCACTCTCTAGCATCGAGAGGTAGGCTTGAGTTACGCCCAGGCGATTCGCAGCTTCCTGCTGGTTCCAGCCACGCTCCATTCTGGCGCCTTTTAGTTGTTCAGAATTCATGATTTTTTATAACACACTCTGTTATAAATTGTCAATAGCCAGCCCCTAGCTATGCCGCAAGCTCTTCCGATGCAATGTCTTCCGGCACGGGTGAGACTGGGATATCGATCACATCCCCGTCGTAAAGCAGCCTCACGCCGGCGAGGATAATCCGCATTTTTGCGGTGTGAACATCCAGCGGTGGCTTGTCACGACTTGTCCATCAGAGAGCGGCCCGAAAATCAATAAGTGACGCCAGGACAGCGACTTATGTGATTTTGTCCGCTGGTTCGGGACCAGGAGGTCGAAGGTTCAAATCCTTTCGCCCCGACCACTTCTTTTAAAACCAATGATTTACAGGCCCACATTCATTCGTTGACCTCCTGGTCTCGGGCCAGCAGGTCCGCGTTTTAAATCCACTCACCCCGACTATGCTATTCCCCGATTTCTTATAGGCTTACATTGCGATTGCGTGATGTTCTACTGCACGCGGAACTTGTCCAAGAAATCAACAAATAACCGCAAAATGGGGCTACTGTGCCAAATTCGCTCGACCAAATCATTGAAAGGAAAGAAAGAGACCTGCGACGGAAGTTGCGCACCTTCCGCGAAAAGCAGGCGAGTTCCTTCTACTAAGAATTCCGAGCGCTCCATGAATTCCAGTTTGATAAGAAGTTCGGCGACGACGTCGCCGCTGAGATGGAGCTATAAAAAAACTCTCCGCGCTTGGTCGAATTCCGGTCAAGCCGTTCGACTATGTAGTGAAGGCAGGGTAACCGCCCGGCCCGAAGACGTTACAAGAAAAGGAGAAATCATGCCGCACTATATGGTTGCGATTCACCACCCCGACGGATACGACGGGTCCCTCGAGGGTGATGCGATGGAGCGCGATATCGACGTGCTCAACGAAGAGATGACAGCTGCCGGTGCCAGGATTTTCGCCGGCGGCCTCTCCGCGGCCAGCAGCGCGAAGTCCCTGCGGGCGCAGCCTGATGGTAAGGTGCGAATCACCGACGGGCCGTACCTGGAGACCAAAGAGCACATAGGCGGTTTTTGGCTGCTGAAATGCGCGAACCTGGATGAGGCACTGGCGTGGGGGCGCAAGGCTGTCGTCGCCTGTCGGGCGCCGGTCGAGGTGCGCGCGTTCTTCGCGCGAATCGCGGACGACAACCCGCAGATATCCGCGCTCAGTCAGGACTGAGGACCCACGGAAGGCGGGTGACCCAGGTTTTTGACTTCGCTGGCGTCAGCAACACAGCCAGGTGTCTCGTCCTTCGCGTTTTTGGCGAAGGACGGATGCCGCGAACACATATACAACGGGTTTTGTGCAGAACGGACAAAGTCGCGTCGTGGAGGCATTGATGAAATACATCTGTTTGGGCTATCTCGAGTCCGGCAAGAATGTTCTGGAAGTACGCTTCAATTTCAGAAACGAGAATTTACGATGAATGAGCTCACGAGGCGTGATTTTGTTCGCGGCGGTTTGACTGCGGGAATTGGGATCGGCATCGCGCCTGAATTGCTGCGCTCCGCCGTCGCCCGCCAGGCGATTGCGCCTGCAGCGGGGGCGGCCCCCTATGCCATGGTCGATCCGGAGTTGCTTGACGAAATCAAGAAATTCCCATTCCCCACTCAGTCCTTCACCAGCGAAACTCTCGTCGCCGGACGCAAATGGCCGCCGGTGCCTCCGCTGCCTCCGCCGGCGCCGCAGCCATTTGAACGGCACATACCCGGTCCATTGGGCGCGCCGGACTTGCGCCTGGTGATTGTCGATGCGGCGCCGGGCACGAAAGGGCGTCCTGCATTTCTGCACATTCATGGCGGCGGATACGTCTCCGGCTTCGCCGGACAATTCAATCCGTTTCTGCAAGCAGTGGCACAGAATTGCGGATGCCTGGTCGTTTCGGTCGACTATCGCCTCGCGCCGGAAACTCATTTCCCGGGCTCGCTCGAAGATAATTACACCGCGCTGCGCTGGCTCTATAAAAATTCTGACGAGCTCGGAGTGGATCGCAAGCGCATCGCCATTGGCGGAGAAAGCGCCGGTGGCGGCCATTCTGCGCAACTCGCCATTGCCGCGCGCGATCGCCGCGAAATTCCCATCCTGTTTCAGTTGCTGATTTATCCGGCGCTGGACGATCGCACCGGCAGCACTCGCCAAGTTCCGCCGTATATGGGACAGTTCGTTTGGAACGCGGACTCGAATCGGTTCGGCTGGACTTCTTTCCTCGGCGTCCCGGCCGGCTCCCCTACGGTTCCGGCAGGCGCGGTTCCTGCGCGCGTCGAAAACCTCGCCGGACTTCCGCCCGCATTCATCGGCGTCGGCGCTCTTGATCTGTTTGTGGATGAAGATGTCGAATACGCCCGCCGTCTGATCAATGCCGGAGTTCCGACGGAACTCCAAGTAATTCCAGGTGCGTATCACGGCTTCGACGTGCTAGTCCCCGACGCCGCAGTTTCGAAACGATTCACGGAATCGTGGATGGTTGCCCTTCGCCGAGCATTTGCCACCGGCTAGCCCGCGAAGTCTGATTTTACGAGCGACAAGCCACTGCGTCAGTCGATGTGCTAAACCGTCTCTGACGGAGGACCCCATGAAATACATCTGTTTGGGCTATCTGGCGCCCGGCAAGTTCGAAAACATGTCTGAGAGCGAGCGTAACACCGTGCTGGACGAGTGGTTTTAGGTACAACGACGAACTTCGCAAGAACGGACATTGGGTCGCTGCGGAACCTCTTCAGCCCGCCAACACGACGGTGACCGTGTCTTGGAAGGACGGTAAGGTTGTCGTGACCGACGGTCCGCACGCGGAAACGAAGGAGCAATTGGGTGGAATTCAGGTGCTTGAAGCGCGCGATCTGAATCACGCAATTCAGCTCATTTCCCAAAGTCCGGGAGTGAAGTTGAAGTGTGGAACAATCGAGATACGCCCCGCGGCGGATATCAGCGAAATGATGAGAGAGAGCGAGCGGCGACAGCGAAAGGATACCTCGCGATGAGGCCGGCCACGAGGGAAAGAATGATCAGTATCATGGCCAGGTCATCCCCAGCCTGAGGTACAAAACTGTGTGCATTTCGTCTGATCACGCGTGTGATCGACCTCGACATCATGATGTCTACTTTGCGATCATCCATATGTGCGAACCACTCTTTCACTAGATGAGGATGTCGCCAAGCTGCTTCGCCGCGAGATGCGCCGATCTGGCGCCTTCCTGAAGGCGGCAGTGAACCACTTTCTTCGGCTGGGTTTGATGGGCTCCGGGAAGCCGGATCGAAAGCAGTTCTCGGTTCATCCAAGGGAACTGGGTTTGCCTCCAGGGTTGAGCTACGACAACGTGGAGGACTTGATCGAGGCGATAGAAGGTACAATGCACGAGTGATTGTCCTCGACGTAAATATACTTTTACACGCGTACGACGCGAGTTCGGAGCATCATGCTAAGGCGCGTGCTTGGATTGAGCAGATTTTCTCTGGCGGAGAACCGATCGGATTGCCTTGGCAGACAGTCGCCGCCTTCCTCAGGGTTGTGACGAACCCAAGGCTTCCTGGCAAGCGATTCACACCTCAAGAGGCAACTGAGCTTGTTGATCAATGGCTGGAGCAGCCGAACGTTCGCTTGTTGGCTCCTGGTGATCAACATTGGTTCTTGCTGCGTCAACTTTTGCTTGATGGCCAAGCCCGGGGTCCTCTCGTGACAGACGCGCAAGTCGCCGCGTTGATGACTGAGTACGGCGGCATTCTACATACAACGGACCGCGACTTCGCGCGGTTCTCCGGATTGCGCTTCACCAATCCGTTGCGATAGGCAGTTCCGTCAAAGTGCGACGCCAAACCCGTGAAGGCCATCCTGCGCATTCCAGGACCTCCGGCGCGCCTGCCGCGTGAGCCGCAGTGGTTGTTTAAGGAAGTAGACTAACTGCCAGCGAGAGTCTGGACTTGCCAGTGAAAAGGTCGAAATTCAGCGAGACGCATGAAATCGCGCGCATTCGCGGTTATCACTGTGATTCCTGAGCGGCCGGCGCTCGTAGCAATCAGCGTATCATTGGTCAACCGGCCTTGCCTAATTTGTTCGTAGTCATACCTCGCCGCCAATCGGGCCAGCACTTTGCCGGTCTGCGTCCAGTCATTGAGATTCGGCACCAGTATCCGCTTCGCTCTCTCGAAGTCACGCTCCAGTCGCTCCAGTACATGACGGCTGCGGGGGGCGATCCCGGCATACAATTCTTCGAGCACGACGGAACTCAGCCAGACCGGCGAGTTGGCGGCCAACCGTTTCAACATCTGAGCCGCTTCGTTTCCGGCTCGAAGGGCCGTGATGTAGATCGAAGAGTCAAAAAGAACCGGACGCATCTACTTCTCCAGGGTTCCGTAGGCATCCTCAATATCAATGCCACTTGTGACGAAGCGGTCATTGGCTTCGACCGTCAGTCGGTTTCTCTCATGCTCAGCGATGACAATGTCGAGAGCCCGCTCGATCGCTTCTGTTTCCGTGTCAGCGCGCAGCATTCTCTGCGCGCGTCGGAGCTTAGCTGCGTCCAATTGGAAATGCTTATGTGACCTAGCTCTGGCAGTAGCCATCGGGCCCTCCCGGCTCAATATAGCATCTATGTACAAAGAATACCATATTATGAACATTGGTTGGCCACCGTATGGATGCGTGAGCGCAGCTAGTCGGGTTGATTTCACCTCATTCCGAAACTGGCGCTGCCGCTTTGGATTCTTGCGGTTTGCTCGTCTTCACTGGCCCAGGGACCGACCACAATTTCCCTCACCCTGAGTTCTGGCGGACCAGAGCGGTGCCGTGAGTGCTGGCAGCATCGTTACGCTGACAGCCTCTGTTACCGCTGGATCTACAGCGGTGCAACCTGGCCAAGTGAAGTTCTGCGAACCGACCGCAGCGCACTGTACCGATAGCCATTTGCTCGGCACGGCCCATGTGCGCAGCGGCATAAATCAGTCGTTTCCCGTTTCTTCGCCACTTGTGTCCGTTTACGCAGCGGCGTACGCGTTTGAAGTGAACGTTTTTCTGGAGCTGCCGCGCGGCTTGATATTCCAGCCTGTGATGCAGTACTACATGAATTGCGGAGGCAGTTCTCAAAACGCCGTGGTTCTTGGCTTTCACACAAGGATCAATTTTTGATCAGGAGATCTTATGCAGGAAGATGCTTCCACACTTCCGCAACTTCAAGCTCGATCAAATCCGGGAGACCCGAATGCTTCTGTCATGGAACTCCGGGATGTCTCCGGTCTGCTAGTGATTGCCTGCGTCTTCGCGATGGCAGGCGGATACATGGATGCGTATGCCTACCTGGCACACGGTCATGTCTTCGCAAATGCGCAGACTGGAAACGTGGTCCTCTTCTCAGTGTTTGCGTCTGGGGGCCAGTGGGCGCAAGCGGCGCGACATCTGCCGCCCATTGCGGCTTTCGCTCTGGGAGTAGCGGCTGCCAAGCTGCTTGGTGTGCGACCACAGAAGCGGGCCTTCCGTGCCACGCTGATCTGCCAAGCGTTCGAGCTTGTGACTCTCGCCGTACTTGCGGCCGTCGGAGCTCGCTTGCCCGATGCCTGCGTTGTTCCGATGATTTCCTTCGTCGCCGCCATCCAATTCACCAGCTTTCGCAGCATCGGCTCGTGGTCCTTCAACTCAGCAATGATCACCGCCAACCTTCGCGAGGCAATCTCGGGTTTGGTTCTGTGGAGGGCGGGTCGCGAGGCGACTGAGAACCGCGACAAGGCCATCGCTTTGAGCTCGATCAGTCTTTTCTTTCTTCTGGGTGCGCTGTGCGGCGGCTTCTACACGCGGCTGGAAGAAAAGCACGCCCTCGCCCCGTGTGTGGCCATTGTGACCGCAGGATTTCTGCTCACCTGGAGAAAGCGTGGAATGCAGATTCACTCACAGCTCCCACCGCCGTAGTCGGGACTGGTTCTTCCCAAAATTAGCGAATAGGGTCGCAACTACTGTGACCGCATTGATCACGACGCGTCTACACTATGCGGTACAGAAATATGCCATGAGAAAAAACGGCCCTGCGGTGAATCTCGACCCCCGAGCGACACTCAAGTCCGTTGCGGTTGCAGGCGCTGTATTTTTATGCCGCGAAATTGTGGGCTGCCGTTCGCCCACTCGCCAAGCCTCAGCAGCAAGCGCCAAAACAAATCAACCAAAGGAGCACCGCCATGTTCGAGAAAACACCAGAGTACCCGCCCCTTCCTCCCGACGACCCGAAGCGCAACCTCACCATTGCTCGGCCCGATATGGATCAGAGTCTTCCGCACATCGGCGTCGTGGGAGATACCTATACCATCACGGTGACCGGCGACCAGACCAACGGTCGCTTTTGCGTCATCGACATGCACATTCCGCCCGGCGGTGGCCCTTCGCCGCATCGCCACGACTTCGAGGAGACTTTCATCCTTCTTGAGGGAGAGCTGGAGGCGACCTTTCGTGGAAAGAAATCCATCGTCAAGGGCGGCGACACCATCAACATCCCCTCGAACGCTCCGCATCAATTCCATAACAGTTCTTCAAGCCCAGCGCGGCTAATCTGTATCTGTTCGCCGGCGGGCCAGGAAAACTTCTTCATGGAACTTGGCGTGAAGGTTGCAACGAGGACGACAGCGCCGCCGAAACTCAGCCCTGACGAGCAAGCAGCCTTCATGAAGAAGGCCAAGGAAATCACGCCTCGCTACCGCACAGAGCTGCTGAAGGATGCCTGATCGACAAAAGCGCCCGGCGCCAGTGACGCTCGTGAATTCCATCGCAATTCGCCCAGTAGCGCCGAGTGGGCGACCCTTCGGTTTTCCTTTCGGCGGATTTTTCGCCGAGCCGTTTTGTGACGCTCGGTGTGGGGATCCCACTCTGCGCGATTTCCGGAAGCGCAGCGGAAGGTCATTTGATTGGAAAGAGCTGCCTGCGAATCTTCTCGTAGCGAGCACCCTACGAAGGAACATCCGTTTCCAATATGCTGACAGGTCATTCCTCGAACGAGCCAGGGAGCCCGGGGTTCGTAAAGCACTCCTTCGCCCTGGCCCTGCAAGCGCGGGTCTCGGTCGGTCCCGAGATATGTGTCGATAAAGTCGAGTCGTTGAATTCCGCGGTTGCCGGTTATAAGGAAGACTACCAACGCACTAAAAAAGTAGCGTGCTCCTGCAAGGCCAGTCAGCGTTGGAAGCGCATGGCGCCCTTCGGCATGCCGCTATCTCCTCGCCGTGCTCGATCAATGCAAGATACTTGCTTATAACCATGACGAAGTAGACCTAGGCGCAACGTCATTATTTCTTTGCATGAAGTTCGGTAGCAACAATGTTGACACGGTACGCATACTTGGGTATCATGTTGATACAAAGTAGTTACAGGAGGTCATGCGACATGAGGGCGGTAGTCAAGAAGTGGGGAAACAGCGCATCGGTGCGGATTCCGGTCGCCGTCTTGCAGGCGGCTCATTTGGACCTCGATGAGCCCGTTGACGTGCGCGAGGAATCGGGACGCATTGTCATCGAACCCGTGCGGCGCAAAGAATATGATTTGGCTGAACTTGTGAAGGGGATCACGCGCGAGAATCTTCATGCGGAGGTCGCTTTCGGCGGTCCTGTTGGCAAAGAGGCATGGTAAATGGTGCGAGCCTATGTGCCAGACTCTGGCGACATCGTCTGGATCAGTTTCAGACCGCAAGCAGGCCATGAGCAATCCGGACACCGGCCAGCGGTTGTGCTGAGCCCAGCCGCCTATAACGCGAAGACGAGCCTGATGGTCTGCTGCCCGATGACGACACAGATCAAGAACTATCCGTTCGAGGTGATTGTTGCGGGCGGCAGTCCGAGCGCGGTGCTAGCGGATCAGGTGAAAAGTCTCGATTGGCGGAAGAGACGGGCCAAGCGCAAAGGGACGATATCACCCTCAGAGCTGGAGGAAGTGCGGGCCAAAATCCGCGCGCTAATAGGGTGAACGTCAGGTTCCCTTTTTTGACGCGATCTAGACTCCAATAGAGGCAAGACCAGCCAAAACGGGCATCCTGTAGGAATTATTTCGACTTCGGATGAGGATGCCCAGTATTCCAAGCGTCGGCCAATCGCTGGGCCTCGGCAATTTGTTCCGACGTCATCTGGGGTTTGAGCAATTCAAGAGCGTGTTGAGTGTCCTTATAACCGCCTTGTTCGGCTAATAAAAGCCAATTGTAGGCTTCCACAAGGTTCTTCGTTGTTCCTTGCCCGTTCCCATACAGCGCACCGAGATTGTGCTGAGCGGTGACGAAACCTTGTTCCGCCGCCTTTTGAAACCAAGCCAGCGCATCTTCGTAGCTTTGCGGCAAGCCGGTTCCTGTCTGATACAAAATCGCGAGGTTACATTCCGTCTCGGCGTCACCGTGCGCCGCTGCAAGCTGCATCCATTTTGCAGCTTGTGCTGCGTCTTTCGGTACTCCGTTGCCCGTCAGGTAGGCGCCTGCGAGGTATCGCTGAGACGGGAAGCTGCCCTTTTCTGCGGCCATCATATATAGCTTTGTGGCTTTCTGCAGATCCTGCGGCACACCCATTCCATGTTGGTACAAACTACCCAAATTGCTCAGGGCATTCGCTGACCCGTGTTGCGCTCCGAGGTCGTAATACGCAGCAGCCTTAGAAAAGTCGAGTTGCACTCCCTGGCCATGCTCATACATAAGTCCAAGATTAAATTCCGCATCGGCGTTCTTTTGCGCCGCGGCTTTTTGGAACCAGAACACGGCTTGTTGGTAGTTCTCCGGAACCCCGTTGCCGTTTAAATAGATTATGCCGACCTGTAGCTGTGCGTCGGCTAGGCCTTGCTCTGCTGCCTTTGTATACCACTTGAGAGCTTCCGCCTTGTCCTGCGGGATACCTAATCCAAGTGCGTATCCAGCGGCGAGCCCCGCCTGTCCAACTGCCAATCCTTGTTCCGCAGATTTTCTGAACCAAGAGGCGGCTTGCTCGTCATCTTTTGGAACGCCTCGACCGTAAGCGCATCGAACTCCCATGTTGTACTGCGCTTTGGCGTTTCCATTTTCAGCCGCTTTCAAGAACCACTTCGTTGCCTCAGCATCGTCTCGGCCCACGCCTCTGCCAATCGCATAAAGAGAACCCACGGCGTACTGAGCTTCTGGGTTGCTTTTTTCAGCAGCCATCAGAAACCACCGAAATCCCTCTTTATCGTTTTGCGTTACTCCACTCCCGCGCAAGTACGCATCCGCAATTTTGAGTTGTGCATCGACGTTTCCTTGGTTTGCTTGCGCAGTGAGCGCAGGGATGTCGTTCAGAGGAGTAGAAGTAGTCGGCGACTCATTCGTCTGGGCTAAACATGCTGGTGCGACGAGCAACAACGCAATTAACCGGATAATCATATGTGCGATTCTAAATGAAGGAAGGGTCTTTAGGCGAGCCGTCGAAATTTCTAGCTGTTGTGTTGGGCACAAACTGGGGTATCCGCAACACAGTCCCTCAGGCCGAATACGATCAATGGATGCAAAACAGGTTGGAGCGAGATGAGACGAGCGGTTTCATTTGGAGGGCCCGGTTGGTGAGGCTCGCGAATGCATTCCACACTCTCTTGCCGGGCAAGGTCGCGGGTTTTGACATTTTGAGGGACCGGTTTCATTCACGCCCTACGAATGGCAACCCTTCTGCGTTGCGAACCTGCCTGAAGTGCTGACATCTTCACGCCGCCTTGCATGCTGCCAGCCGGTTGTAGCAAACTCTCTGTTGCGACGCCGAGAATTGAAGATAGGCGCAAGGACTGCCCAGCCCCGCGCTATTTGAACACTTCGTGCGAACGCGCTGGTAGCGTGACGCGCCATACCGGCTCCGCAATTTTGGGAGTCCTCCAGGCGTTCCCCAGAGCGCCCGCAGAGAGGAGGCCGTGCCCATGTTTTTGGATTTCTACCGGCTGCAGCAGCAACCGTTCGGTGTCACTCCCGACCCTGCTTTTTTGTACCCGAGCCGGACGCACTGCGAGGCGCTCGATTCGCTCACAGATGGGATCTTGGGCGGCCGGGGATTTGTGGCACTGATCGCGGAGCCGGGCATGGGCAAGACGACGCTCCTGTATCAAGTGCTCGAGGGACTGCGCGATACGGCGCGCGGCGCGTACCTGTTCCAGACCCAGTGCGATTCCCGTGAATTCTTTCAGTATCTTCTGAGCGAGCTGGGCGTCGACACGCGAGGACTGGGCCTGGTTGGCATGCACAACAAGTTGAACGAGATGCTGTTTGCCGAGATGCTTGCCGGCAAGCGCTTCGTGCTGGTGGTGGACGAAGCGCAGAACCTGGCAGATCCAGTCCTGGAAACGATCCGTTTGCTATCGAATTTCGAAACCTCCCACACAAAACTGCTACAAATTGTTCTGGCCGGCCAGCCTCAATTAGCGGAAAAACTAGCACAGCCGCACTTGGCGCAATTGCGCCAGCGAATTGCGGTCCTGAGCCGTCTCGAAGCGCTTTCACCCGAGGAAACTTCTCGCTATATCAGTCATCGGCTCAGGGTAGCCGGCTATCATGGTGAGGAGCTTTTCATGCCCGAGGCAGTGGCCGCGATTGCGGAATCGAGTGGCGGAATTCCGCGGAACATCAACAACATCTGCTTCAACGCTTTGTGTCTCGGCCACGCTGAAGCGCACAAAGTGATCGCCAGTGAAACTGTGCGGAAAGTCGTAGCCAAGCTGAACCTTCGGACGGTTCCAGGGCCGTTGTCGGCCGCCACTCGCTCTGCTCCAAGCGCCGATCGCCCCATTGCAGCCGAACTCACTTACGGGCGACTGGCACAATCTCAGCGGAAGCCTTGGGCCTTACGCACAGCCGCGCTCACCAGCGGTCTGCTGCTGCTGGCGTTCTGGTTGTTCCCTTCGATTCTTAGATTCGTCGAGTCCGGACGGGCAACCGCAGCTTCGACCGGCGAACCCGCAGCCACCGTCGCCACAACTACAACTCTTGCCGCCCCTCTCCATTTTGCCGTACAAGTCGGCTCATACGACAAAGCGGAGGCTAGCCTCTTGGCGCTACGGTTCTCTGGGCAATATCAACTGCCTGTGCTGACTATGCCCGCGCAAGTCGGCAACCGGACCTTATACCGAGTCCGCATTCTCGTTGGGACAAAGCCAGAAGCGGAAGCTCTTGCCCTCAAATTGCTCCGCGACGACCATATCAGCGCATGGGTCATTCCAACGGACCCCCCTTTGCGCTGAATCGGTGAGGTGCTACCGAACTGGTAGCGGCACTACGCTGCGGAGCTTTCCGCGGATGTGCCAATGCGCGCCGTTCGCTCCCGATCACGACTGCGAAAGCACCTCGATGAACCTATCGGGCTTGGCGTCGAAAACTTCCTTGTGGCCACTCATGCAGAAGTAGTAGGTCTGCCCCTTGTAAACTTCCGAAAGCGCGGTCTGGCGATTCACTTGCATCCAGCACACAGCGCAAATGTCCCCGGCCGGCTTCACTGCAAAAACAGAGTTGGACTTCGCGTCCACCCAGCCCCGCCCCTGGTATTCCAGCTGAAAAGCAGTACGTTCGATCGCTTCCTCGCCGAAATAGCGCCCGATGACCCGCAGCGCGAGATCCATTCCGGACGTCAGCCCGCCCGCCGTGGCGAGATTGCCTTCCTCAATGAAGCGCGCACCCCTCTTCACCTGAATTTCTGGAAATTTCATCTCGAAATCGGAGTAAGCAGCGTGGTGCGTGGTGGCCGCTTTGCCATTGAGAAGTCCGGTAGCCGCCAGCACGAACGCTCCCGTGCAAACCGACATGGTTACGTCACTGCTCTGCGATGCCTTGCGGATCCAGTTCAGCATTGTCTCCGGGGAGTCGTCCTGCGCGGGAATGACGATCACTTTCGGCGCTGGAGCATTCTGGAAAGTGTAGTTGGGCACGATCTTCATCCCGCCGCTGACCGTGACCGGATCCAATGTTTCCGCAACGGTGTAAACCTTGAATGCGCTATCCATCATGTCCCGGCCAGGAATGGTCGCGTTTTCAAAAACCTCCCAAGGCCCGGCAAAATCAATCAGCACCGCTCCCTTGGAAATTACAAAGGCCACGAGTATCGGACCCGTAGCCGGGGCCTTCAGCGGGCTCAGCCCGGCCGCTGACTTCACGGAATCGCCTCCATGGGAGGGCTGTTCTGCGCCAGCCAGCCGCGCCGCCGAAAGTGCCAGCGGGACGGTCGCCGCCAAACCGGCTGCACCCGACGCTAGTAGTAGTTCCCTGCGTGTGAAATGCCCTTTCTTCATGTCAACTTCCTCGCTTGGTGTCTCTTTTCGAGATACCGTTCAAATTATTCATTTCGCAGCGCGACGATCGGATCGATGGATGCCGCTCGGCGCGCCGGCAGAAAACTGGCCAGCAGTGCGGAGGCGAGCAGCACCAGCGCGACGCCCGTAAACGTCAGCGGATCCGTAGGCGTGACTTCAAAAAGGAAAGATTTCGCCACCCTTGTCAAAGCCAGCGCGCCCGCAGCCCCAATCGCCACACCCAAGAAGGTAAGTACCAGCCCGTGCCCCAGCACCATCCGCAAAACATCCGCAGGCCGGGCGCCTAGCGCCATGCGAATGCCGATCTCACGCACGCGTTGGCTCACAGCCAGCGCCATGATGCCGCCAATTCCCGCCGCTGCGATCAGCAGCGCGAGGGCCGCAAATAGCCCCAGCAATGTCGCGGTCAGCCGCGGCGATACCAGCGACTCCTCGCGCGCTTGCTCTACCGTCATCTCGTGCGTGATCGCCGTCTGCGCATCCGCCTCATGCACCACTTCGCGCATGCGGCGCGCAATTGCCTCCGGATCGGCCGCGGTACGCAGGATCAACGTGCTCATTCCGCCCGCTTGCGCCACCGGCACATAGGTTTCGCTGATCGGCGGCCGGTCCAATCCAAATTCGCGCACATCGCCGACGACACCCACAATCGTGGTCCAAGTTTTTCCATCGTCGAAGGAAACCCGCTTGCCGAGCGGATTCTCATTCAGCCACAACCGCCGCTGCATCGTCTGATTGATGATCGCGACGTTCAACGCGTTGTGGTCATCCGTATCCGCAAATTCCCGCCCGACCATCAGTGGAATTCCCAGCGTGCGGAAATATCCCGGCGATGCCGCAGCTGTGCTGGTTGTCGGAGGCGCCTCACCCGGCTGCAGCAAACGCCCCTCCACCCGAAAAGTCGCGAAATTGCTCTCCGGTCCGGCCGAGATCAATTCCGGCTCCAACGGATATCCCGAAGAAACCGCCGCGGACAGCACGCCCGGCTCCTGCTCCACGCGCGCCAGTAGCTTCTTCGCAGCGAGCGCATATTGTTCCACGCCAGCATATTTCGCCCAGTTATAAGTGATTTTCATCGCCAGCACGCGTTGCGGCACGAATCCCGGATTCACTTGCTGCATCTTTGCCAGACTGCGCAACATCAATCCCGCGCCAATCAGCAGCATAAAAGAAAAAGCAATCTGCGAAACGATCAACGCGCTGCGCATCCGGTTTCGCGAACGTCCCGCGCCCGTCGCAGCGCTTCCCTCTTTCAATCCCGACACCAGATTTGCCCGCGCGAATAATGCCGAAATCGTGCCGAACACGATGCTCGTTCCCAGCGCCGCTCCCAAAGTGAATAGCAGCACGCCCGCGTCAATGTGAATTTCACGCGCGCGTGGCGTCAACCGCGCCGCGAATTGCGTCAGCAGCTCCAGGCTGCCGTACGCGATGGCCAAACCCAGCACTCCAGCCAGAAATGCCAGCAGAAAACTTTCCGTCAACAGTTGCCGCAGCAGCCGGCTGCGTCCCGCACCCAGCGCCGTGCGCACCGCGAGCTCTCGCTCGCGCCGCGCCATGCGCGCGAGCGTCAAATTCGCCACGTTCGCGCACGCAATCAGTAGCACAAACGCAGCCGCGACCAACAGCACCAGCAGCGTGGGCTTCGCCGCGCGCGTCAATTCATCCTGCAAAGGAGAAGCCGTCGCGCCGTAACCGATGCTCTGGGGATACGATTTCGGATATTCGGATTTCAGCCGCTCCGCGATCGTCGCCAGATCCGCGCGCGCTTGTGGCAGCGTCACGCCTGGCTTCAATCGCCCGAAAACTTCCATCATGCGCATGTCGCGGTTCTCACTCATCTTTGGCGACGAGCGGAAGGGGCAGGCCGATGTTGGCATATACACATTATTTTCATCCGGATACTGCGGCACCGGCGGCAACACTCCGATCACCGTATGCACCTTGTCGTTCAGCTCAAATGTTTTCCCGATGATTCCCGCATCCGCGCCAAAATTATTTTTCCAGTACTCGTAGCTCAGCACCAGCACTGGAGGCGCGCCCGTACGCTCGTCAGCCGGTTCGAACGTGCGCCCCAAAAGCGGTTTCACGCCGTACATGTCGAAATAGTTCGCTGATACTACTCCGGTGCTCACTCGTTCCGGCTCGCCGTGACCGAACAGCGTGAAAGACATTCCGTGATACTCTACCAGGCCCGCCAGCGTGCGGTTCTGCTCGCGGTAATCGTTCACTTCGGGCGCGGAAAACTGAATGTCGGCAATCCCTACTTTTTGCGCCTGCTGCCGGATAAAAATCAGCTGCTGCCCGTCGTGATAAGGCAGCGGCCGCAGCAACACGGAATGCACAACGCTGAAAATCGCCGTGTTCGCGCCAATTCCGAGCGCCAGAGTCAGCACCGCGGTAATCGTGAACCCCGGACTGCTCGCCAGCATCCGCGCGGCATAGGCGCAATCCTGCTTCAAGATGTCCCAATGCTCGCGCGGAGCCGTGCGGAATATCCCCAGGAACGTCTCCCACCACAGCTTCAGAAAATCGAGCGCCCCGCCACGCGTTTCCACTTCGCGTTTCTGCTCCGCAAACACGCCTTCCATTTCGTGGCCGAAATTCGCGCGAAAATCAGCCGGCAACGCGCGCAGCAGACCGCGAAATATTCTTTGCGAGAGCGACAAATCCGATGTGGGCTCGAAATGGGCCATGCCGTCTCCTATCCGCGCTATGCCAATCGCGTCTTCCGAAATAGCTTCTTCGCGCGCGCCTGCGAAAGCGCCGCATCCATTCGTTCCGCCTCGGCCACAGCCACTTCCCTGCCGAAATCCGTCAACCGGTAGTAACGGCGGCGCTCGTCATCCAAGCCAATCGCCGGCCGCGCGTCCGATTCCACAATCAGTCCGGAACTTTCCAGGCGCGCCAGGTTGCCGTACAAAGTCCCCGCGCTCAGCCGCACCTTATCCTCGGTGCGCCGCGCCACTTCTTTCAGAATCGCGTAGCCGTGCTTTTCGCCATCCGCCAGCGCGATCAACACATGAAACATCGCCGGCGTCATCGGCAAAAACGCTTCTACATTCTTATTCCTGGTCATCGCCTGCGCGTCTCCCTGCGCATCATGCTATTTCGCCGGCCATTGTACTCTATCGTTTGCAGGAGGACTATATCGTCACACGGTATAGCTCCTCGCACGTTCGGGACCACCAGGCGGCCCGGCTAAGTGCTGAAATATCAGGAGGAGCCGCGCCGCAGCTCTGCGCGGTGGTGCTCGTGCTGTGCGCTCTCGGGACGCGACCATTCCGCCACCGGACAGCAAGATTCACCGCGGTATTTGATCTTGGCACCGTCAGCTCGGAGCGAAGCCAAACCGGGAAGTTTAGATGCAGTGTTCTTGCCGTATGTCTTTAGCACGAGATCGAACCCGCGACGTATCAAGGTTTGAGTAAGGTATGTGGCTCAATTGCGAAAGTTTGTTAAGCCCGGCCATTTGCTCAGGCGTTCCTGGTTCGGTGATCGGCAGGGCTAGGTTTCCGATCCTGAACAAGCCGTTCAGATCTTTATCCATCCGGAAGTAACAAACGCCGTTCGAGCGGCGGCCACGGGGACCTCCTCAGAACGCACAAGTCCCCGCTGCGCTGACTGCAATCGAAATCCCGTGGTTGCAGAGGAAAGAAAGGCGAAAGTCCGGACCGCGCCAGGTCACGCCTTGTCAATACAATGCTCAATTGAAGCTGTCAAGAACAGTGGAAATGCTGAGGAAATACGGTCAACAACCACACAAGCCAGCCACCTTTGCTAATGGTGTTCCGGGTGTTTCGAGTCCGAGCATACAGCATTTCGCCGATAGCGAGATTCCCGCACGCGTACTAGTGTCTATCATGGCCAACCCCGCAAGAATCTTGGTTGCGGATGACCACGCACCTGTCCGCGGTCTGATTGCAAAATTGCTTTCAACGAAGCCGGATTGGCTAGTATGTGCGGAAGCGGCGGACGGTAAGGAAGCTGTCGAGATCGCGAAGAAATCCTGCCCCGATTTGGCTGTGCTGGATATTCAAATGCCGCGAATGAACGG
>DATNLN010000033.1:0-83859 GCA_035602855.1 Candidatus Acidiferrales bacterium | reverse complement strand
CCAGACTTCTTCGGTGCCAATGCCGCAGCCGCAAACCAGTCCAACGCCCGTAACGACAACACGACGATTCAAAGGGAACTTCTCCTGTACGGAATGGGACGACGGGCGAGCGCGTTACTTGCCCTTGGCGTGTTTCTCGATGTAATCCACGGCGTCTTTAACCGTGGCGATTTTTTCGGCGTCTTCATCAGGAATTTCAATGCCGAAATTTTCTTCAAAGGCCATTACCAGCTCGACGGTGTCGAGCGAATCGGCGCCCAGGTCGTCCACAAAGGAGGCGGTGGGAGTGACTTCGCCTTCATCCACACCGAGCTGCTCGACGATAATTGTTTTCACGCGTTCTTCGACGCTGGCCATTCTAATTGTTCCTCCGGTATCGGCTGTCTGGAAATCCCCGCTCGCACGACAGGCTGGGGTAGCGCCTTCAATACAACCTTGCCATTCTATGCGGGGCTTAATGCTGGGTCAACCTTTGACAGGGGTAGAAGTGGACCCTGCGAACGTTAAAGTAAATCGAAAAGAGCGGGCGAGGCAGCTTAGGTTGCAATGCGATGCGTCAAAATTAAAAAACTTAACCTAGAGAGCGCAGCGGCGGGAACGCGGAGGGCGGAGAAAACCTGGACCCAGCGTGCGCAGGATACGCGAGCGTGCAAGAGGATTTCACCCGTGCGCTAAGGCGTGTTGGTTTGTTGTTGGTGAGAGAGGTTGGGGGTTAGCTTGCGGATTACGAATTCTTGGAGGAGGTTGGTGGCGGCGGTTTCGCCGATGCCGATCAGCGTGTTTTCGACGGTCAGGGTAGCTCCATCGCGATTCTGCGCGGGATAGTAAAGATTGGAGATGCCGCCGGAGGCCAGGCTGCCCAGGATGCCGGAATAATTTGGCTGCCAGTGTCCATTGTCGCCCTTGCAGATTACCGAGTTGGCGATCGCGTAGAGCACGCGCGAGCGTACGCTGCCGGTGCCTTTGTAGAAATAACGCGGGTCTTGTTTCAGAAGAGAGGGAAGTATGGCGCTGCCTAGGAAGGTGCCGGTAACCAGGTCGGCGTAGGATGCGCCGTAACGCTTGCCGTAGCCTTGCGCACCTTGGCCGTAGCCACTGAAAGTGTTGGTGGCTTGCTGCACGCCGGCAATGGCGCCAGTGATGGCAAAGTTGACCGGATCAATGGTGGTGCGCCAGGCAAGCTGAAATTTTTGTTTGGAGGCCAGGGGAGCGGCGTTGGGAACATAGCTTACATAGAAGTTAGGAATTACGCCGAAGATGCGCTGCTTCTCCTCGACTTTGAGCTCTTCTTCGGCCACTTCGATACGCGGGACGCTCACTTGAACCTGGGTGACTTCGGTGGCGAGCGCGAAGACGATTTGCGGAAGAGTCAGGTTCTCGCCGGGATGCAGGATGAACGAAACTTTCTGGGTGGTGAACAGTTCAGAGGTGACGGTGATCTGCAAAGGGCCGGGAGCAACATTGGCAAACGAGAACTGGCCATCGTCGCCGGATAGCACTTCTTGTTTTGGGGATTTGTCGTCGCTCGTGAGAGCTACCAGGGCTCCGGCGACGGCGGCTCCGGATGGGTCAGCTACGGTGCCGCTGACGCTTCCGGGCAATGGCGGCGTGCTTTGCTGCTGGCTGGCTCGGGGCGCATCCGGAAGAGAACCGGACGCTGCCGGGGCGGGAGGAATCTGCTGAAATTGAGCCAGGGCCGGCAAGGCGTAGAGCAGCAGACTCAGGGCCCCAAAAAACAGTGGAGCCGCGTGCCGAACCAAGCTCCGGAAGTTGCCCCCCGGGGATTTCCTGCGCCGGTTTGTTTGCTTTGAATTCACGATTATCTTTGTTTGCAGCCTTCCCGTTTCGTTCCATGAACGGTTGAACAGAGTTCCACAAAGATGATACCAGTTGCGCGCCGGATATCGTGGACGCAGGAGAGAACTCGAGTTGAGCAGTAACTCCCGCGCTTGACCCGATTCTTTTTCCCGGGTAGCATCCGCAACTACTTGATCCCTCAGCCAAATCACACTGAAATCGCCACGCCCAGGCCCTTTTTCCTGCGGCCCTTCGGAAGTGAAACCTGGATCGTTATCGCGCTGGTGGCGCTGGGCGCCGTGATGATGGCCAGTAACCCCTGGTTCACGCCTGTAGATGACGAAATCGCCATCATCGATGTGGCGGCCCGGCCTGCGTTCTCGACAATCGCACTGTTTGTTCGCGGCGGCGGCCAACACGAGCATCCGCCGCTGTCCGATCTGCTCCTGCACGGATGGCTTTGGCTTACCAACGGAAATATCCACTGGCTGCGGCTCCCCTCGGTTGTTTTCTACTTGCTGGGCGCATGGTTTCTGGTGCAAGCGGCGCGGCGGATGGCCGGGGACCGCGCCGGAACTTTCACATTGATCCTGCTCCTGCTGTGGCCGTACGGATTTCACCTGGGGCGATTGGCGGGCTGGTATTCATTCACGTTCCTGCTGATCTCATTGCTGACGGCTAGTTATTTGAAATATATCGAACGCCCATCGCCAGGAAGTTGGATGCCGTTGGTGCTGTGTGCGTTGGCATTGGTCTATACGAATTATTTTGGGTGGGCCTTGATGGGACTGTTGGGCCTGGATCTCTTACTGCGAATGGGGCGGGAGAGGCGGACGTGGCTGTTGCTGCTGGCGACGGGGATATTTCTGCTGCTGGCGTCCGTTCCGATCATGCCGGCGTTCATCACGGAGTTGCACACCGGTGTTGTGACTGGCCATACCAGCTCGCCGCTCGCGACGGGCGTTTACAATCTCTACTGTTTATTCGTGAGCGAATCGGTTGCGCCATGGTTCTGGGTGCCGGGGATTGCTGCGGGGTTGGCGATTGCGTGCGTGTTGCTGCTGGTGCTCATTTACGCGAAGGCGGACGCTCGGCGATTCTTTTTGTATTTCGCCTCGCTGCTGGCGGTGATGACGATTCTGCAGATTGTTACAACGCGGCGGATGCTGATGATCAGCCCGTGGTTGATTCTTTCGCTTGGGACTACGCTGGCAACGATGACGCCGCCAGTCGCGCGACGGTTGCTGGCGGGCTCGCTGCTTTTGCTGGGCGCGATCGGCTGGTACGGAATTTTCGCGCGCACACTTTACGCTGCGCCGCACTGGATCGAGCCTTGGGATCAGGTGGCGCGAGAAGCGGCGCAGGTTGCAGGCGACGGCGGGATCGTGATTGGCAATAATCCTTCGTTCTTTTTTTATCCGACGTATTCCACGCCGTCTACCAGCCCGGCGACGAAGGGATATTTCGCTGGGCTTTTGCCTATGTCATTGCATGCGCGCGACGTATACACACCGCGGCAGTGGCTCGACGCCGGTTCGCCTACCAGCAGGACGGTTGCGGTTTTCGACGGATTGAGTTTTGGGGTGCCGGGGCCTTCGATGGACGAAGTTCGCGCGGCTTTGGGTACGCGTTGCAAGGTCGCCAGGGAACAGGACCTGGTGCGCGATACCGGAGCGAAATGGAAGCAGGAGTATCAGCCTACGACGGGGCAGCGGGTGTGGCGGATTCGAGTCGTAACGTATGAATGTGCGGCGCCGTGATGTTTCGCCGCGCGGGCTGCGCGGTAGGAATTACCTTAGCCCATGTAGAGGCCGCCGTTTACGTCGAGGACTTGGCCGGTGATGTAGGCGGCTTCGTCGCTGGCGAGAAAGACGATGGCGGCGGCGACGTCGGCTTCGCTGCCAAACCGGCCCAGCGGAATCATAGATTTCATTTTCTCTTTAAGTTCCTGCGAGAGCGGCGCTGTCATCGGCGTGTCAATGAAGCCGGGAGCGACGGCGTTCACCGTGATGCTGCGCGAAGCGACTTCGATGGCGATGGCGCGGGTGAGGCCGATCAGCCCAGCTTTCGAGGCGACGTAATTGGACTGGCCGGCGTTGCCGGTTCGCGCGACGACCGAAGTGATATTGATGATGCGGCCAGAGCGCTGCTTGAGCATCGCGCCCAGGGCTTGTTGCATGCAGAGATGCGCGCCGGTGAGGTTGGTGCGCAGCACGGCGTTCCAATCTTCCAGCTTCATGCGCAGGGCAAGAGTGTCGCGGGTGATGGCCGCGTTGTTCACCAGGATGTCGAGCTTGCCGAATTTCGTGAGAATTTGCGGGAACGCGGTTTTCACCTGTACGGGATCGGCTACGTCCATCGGGACGGCTAGCGCGGTGCCGCCGGCGGCTTCGATTTCGCGTACCAGAGTTGCGAGTTTTTGGCCGTTGCGCGCGGCGACGGCTACCTTGGCGCCCGCGACGACGAGCGCGAGTGTGGTAGCGCGGCCGATGCCTTGGGAGGCGCCGGTGATCAGAGCGACTTTGTCTTGGAGTGAGAACATAGAGATTGAAACTACCTTACTAGGAATGGGTATGGCAACTGATGCCGAGCTGACCGTTGTCGTGACACGAAAGTCAAAGCCGTCCGGCTAAAGCTGGCCACTGGCTGTGTCGGAGCTAGGAAAAACACAGCGAGAAGCGGTTGTGCTGCGAGTTACGGTTCGCGGACTTCGGCGCGGGCTTGGGCTAGTTTTTCCATCGTGGAGTTTAGAGAGGCGCAATCCTCCACGTTGAAAACGCGGACGGAGCGATCGATTTGGCGGAGCAGGCCGCTGAGGACTTTGCCGGGGCCCACTTCGAGGAAGACGGTAACGCCGGATTCGATCATTTCGCGGACGGAATCCAACCAGCGGACGGGGGCGGTGACCTGGCGGATGAGCGCGTCGCGGGCTTCTTCGCCAGTGGTGATGGCCTGCGCGTCTACGTTGCTGACGAGCGGAATTTTCAGCGCGCTGAACGGAGTGGCGCGCAGGTCCGGTTCCAGGCGCCGCTGTGCCGGCATCATCAACGCGCAGTGGAACGGCGCGGAAACCGGCAGGATTACCGCGCGCTTGGCGCCGCTCTGGGATGCGATCTCGACGGCGCGTTTTACGGCTGCGGCTGAGCCGGAGATGACGGTTTGTTCCGGTGAATTCAAATTGGCGGGCGAGACGACGTCGTTTTCGGCGGCTTTTTTGCAGATCTCCGCGACTTCGGTCGGCGAAAGGCCGAGTATGGCGGCCATGGCGCCTTGCCCTGCGGGCACGGCTTCCTGCATATATTTCCCGCGTGCCCGCACCAATTTCACGGCCGCAGAAAAGTCCACACCACCTGCCGCCACCAGCGCGGAATATTCACCCAGGCTGTGGCCGGCGACAAAATCGGGAACGATTCCCTTCCCTGCCAGCGCG
This sequence comes from Candidatus Acidiferrales bacterium, assembly GCA_035602855.1. Lineage (GTDB taxonomy): Bacteria > Acidobacteriota > Terriglobia > Acidiferrales > UBA7541 > Palsa-295. The sequence continues at coordinate 78,632 of DATNLN010000033.1, read as the reverse complement.
CGATGGGCCGCTGTCGAAACCGTCAGTATGGCCGGCTGCGTATTTTCGGTGAGCTTCAGCGCTTCTTCGGAACCTTCAAAGCAGGTTTGCGTGATGGAAAATCCCAGGGCGGAATCTGCCGCATCGAAGACGGCTTTCGCTTCCGGAAAATTTGCGGCGAGGTCGCGGCCCATGCCGCAGTACTGCGAAGCCTGGCCGGGAAAAAGGAATGCGAGTTTGCCCATGAGGGATTGGCGGTTCCGCGCAGATCAGCCGCGCGCAGCAACGGCGGCAGCGGAGAGCTCCTGTTCGATTTTTTCGTTGAAGCGCGAGCGGCAGAGTTCGCTGGCGACGCGAATGGCGTTCTTGACGGCGAGGGCGTTGGAGCGGCCGTGCCCGATGATGGTGATGCCGCGGACGCCGAGAAGCGGAGCGCCGCCATATTCGGAGGAATCGGTGCGTTTGCGGAAGCTGTCGAAGGCGTCTTTCGACAAAACGTAGCCAACTTGCGATTTCAGGCTGCTTTTGATGGCTTTTTTCAGCATGGCCCCGATATGTTCGACCAGGCCTTCGCTGATTTTCAGCGCGATATTCCCGATGAAACCGTCGCAGACAATCACGTCCACGTCGCCACGGAATACATCGCGGCCCTCGACATTGCCGACAAAGTTGAGCGAAAGCTGCTTCAGGCGCGCGGCGGCTTCGCGGGTCAGCTCGTTGCCTTTCATTTCTTCTTCGCCGATGGAAAGCAGAGCGACACGCGGGCGCTTCGTGCCCCAAATGGTGCGGTAATAAATCTCGCCCATCACCGCGAATTGCTTGATCTGCTCGGCCTTGGAATCGACGTTCGCGCCGACGTCCAGGATTACGGTGACTTTTTCCTTCATGTTGGGGAAGGCGGCAGCGAGCGCGGGGCGATCGACCGCAGCGAGCGTGCCGAGCACGAAGCGGGCGACAGTCATCACGGCGCCTGTATTGCCGGCGCTCACCAGAGCTTCAGCCTTGCCGTCGCGCACCAGGCGCGCGGCAACATGCACGGAACTTTCCTTCTTGCGGCGAAAGGCCTGCGAAGGCGAATCGCTCATGGTGATGACGTCGGTGGCGTTGACGATTTCGATAGGCAGACCGCGATGGCCGTGGCGGCTGAGTTCCTGCCGGACCGTGGCTTCGATTCCAACCAGCAGTATGCGGACGCCTAGCTCGCGGGCGGCCAGAATCGCGCCTTCGACTTCGGCGCGCGGCGCATGGTCGCCTCCCATAGCGTCAACGGCAATGGTGGTCATCTATACACCTATGGGCACCCAGAGAGCACCAAACGAAAGGTAGGCGATGAAAACTTAGGCTGTCTTGGCAGCGGTGTCAATCACTTCCCGGCCCTTGTAGAAGCCGCAATGGGGACACGCATTGTGAGGCAGCTTTTTCTCGTGGCAGTTGGGGCATTCGGCCAAGGACAAGGGTGTTAGAAAGTCATGGGCACGCCGCTTGTTCTTGCGCGCATGCGAGTGACGGCGTTTTGGATTAGGCATTCCAGCTCCTCAATTGACAGGCCGCTACCAGAGCGGCCGAAATGGAAAAGGTATTGTAGCGTCTTATTGCTTTTTGAACCAGTCCTGCTTCAGACGGGCCAGCGGGGCGAGCCGGGGGTCAGAGGCATGCTTTTCACAACGGCATTCTTCGTTATTCAGATTGGCGCCGCAATGGGGGCAGAGGCCGCGGCAATCGCTGCGGCAGATGACCTTCATGGGGAGGGCGAGATTTACTTGTTCAGCCAGAATATCGGCCAGGAACAAGCCGTCACCTTCGAAGAAGGCGACTTCGGTGTCGTCCAAATTCAGGTGAAATTCCTCGTCCACGGCCATGGAAGTCATGGGGCGGTAGAAGAGGTCGAAATCGCGGCTGATTTCCTCGACGACAGTATCCAGGCAGCGGGCGCAGATCAGCTCGACGCGGGTGTGCAGGTTTCCGTAGATGCGGATTTGGCCTTCGACCAGCTCGGCGGTGGCGCGAATTTCCAGCGGCTCGACCTGGTGGAATTCACCGGAATGGAAATCGAGGGTGCCCGGGGTGTAGCTCTTCCGGATGCGGATCTTGCGCAGCGCGAGTTCGTTGACATCGAGAAACATTAGATTTCCCCGTCTTTATAGAGCAAATTCAATTATAAGTCCAGTGACCGTGATGTCAAGGCAGCCTGCTGTGGAGATCGTTTGCTTGACACTAAACGGACAATGACCAGTTTACGCTGCAGGTAGCGGCGAAAAATCGAAGACATTGGCTGCAGGAGCGGCAAGCGTTAAGGCGCGGCGGGGAGGCCAAGGAGTTCGTGGCACTGGCGGAGGAGGAAATGATCGGTCATACCGGCGATGTAGTCGCAGATGACGCGGTGGGGCGGTTGCTGCGCGGATAGTTCAGCGTACTGCAGAGGCAGGCGCTTGGGATCGTCTAGAAAAAATAAGAAAAGGGCGTCGAGCGCGGCTACCGAGCGGTCGCGGTCTTCGACGATCGTCGGTTGCGAATAGAGGCGAGCGAAGAGGAAGCGTTTCAGGTCGCCGTTCAGCTTGGCAATGTCAGGGGAGAAGCCGGCGAGGCGCTGCGGCTGGCGGCGGATGTCTTCGACGGTCTCGACGCCGGATGCTGCCACGCGGGTCTGCGTGCTTTCGATGAGGTCGGTCGCGAGCAGATCGAGCACGCGTTTCAGGGACTCGTTGAATTTCAGCTTAGGCTTGGCCTCGCGGTAATGGCGGTCCACGTCTTCGTACGCCGAATTGAAAATGGGAACTTCGGCGCGCAGCTGACCGAGATCGATCAGATGCGCCTCGAAACCGTCGTCAAGGTCGGCGGTGTTGTAGGCGATCTCGTCCACGAAATCAATGAGCTGGGATTCAAGCGGAGGACGCTCGTCGAGCAAGTATTCGGCGAGTTGGGGAAATTCAGCCGCGGAATAATCGCGGGAATGTTTGATGATGCCTTCGCGGACTTCGAAGGTGAGATTCAGGCCTTTAAAATCCAGATAACTCTGCTCGAATTGTTCGACGATATAGAGCGCGTGAAGATTGTGGTTGAAGCGTTCGCCGAATGCGCGCATGCACAGGTCGAGTTGTTTTTCTCCGGCGTGGCCGAAGGGTGGATGGCCGATATCGTGCGCGAGCGCCAGCGATTCAGCGAGATCGGTATTTAAATCCAGCGCGTCGGCGACGGTGCGGGCCACTTGCGCGACTTCCAGGGTGTGCGTGAGGCGATTGCGGAAGTGATCGGAGTAGCGCGTGGTGAAGACTTGCGTTTTGGCTTCGAGGCGGCGGAACGCGCGGGAATGGATCACGCGGTCGCGGTCGCGCGCGTAGTCGTTGCGATAGGTATGGCGCGACTCGGGAAAGCGCCGGCCGCGAGTGCGGCGCACGTCCATGGCGTGGGGCGCGAGCATTCGTTCGGTTTATTCTAGGATAAATCGCGCTCGAGGGCGATTCCCAAAAACAAAGTCAGCCGCGCCCGCCCCGCTTCGCCCGACGCCCGCTAGGAAGGCAAGAGCTTCACGCGCTGCAAGAAAAAGGCCGAGCGTTAAGGCGGCGCAGGATCAGGATTTGCCGGGCAGGAGGTTCAGCTCCTGCGTGGCTTGCTCGGCGATGGGAGTGTCGGGGTAGTCGGATTTAATTTGGGTGTAAAGCTTGCTGGCTTCCGCGGGATTTTTCGCGCCGTAGTGCTCGGCGAGGGCGAGCATCACTACCGGCTTGGGGACGAGCACTACGGGCTTGGCAATCAATTGCTGGTAGAGCTTGACGGCTTCATCGCCCTGGCCCATGCGGTCGTTCAATTGCGCCAGTTCGAAGCGCGCCATGGCAGCGAAATCCTCCACGCCGCTTTCCGACAAGCCCTGGAGCCATTTTTTCGCTTCGTCATTTTTGCCGAGCTTTTCATCGCTCAAGGCGGCGTAGTAGGCGGCGAGCTGGCCGGGCCGGGTGTGGCCGAATTTCGCGTTGACGGCGCTGAATTTCTGCACAGCATCGGAATATTTACTTTTGTCGTCGCTGTAGGTGGTTTCGCCTGGCTGAGCCGGCTCGCCCGCAGTGCGAATGCGCGCTTCGAAAGATTTCATGGCGTCGTCGTAGGCGGCTGCGGCCTTCACCGTCTGGCGCTCGGTGTAGGTCTGCCAGCCGAAAATGCCGATAGCGACCAGCACCGCGGCGAGCAAAATATAGACGGTCAGCTGTTTGTGGGAAAGGACGGCGTCGGCGCCGTGCGCGAGTGTGTCGCGAATTTCGTCCGTTTTTAGTTCCTTGCGGGAAAGATGCTGCGCCAAGTGTGCACCCCAAGCGAGACTAGAAACGTAAATATTAGCATAAACGCGCGGGCGCGATGCGCCAATCGGATGACCGGCGAGCGGAGGTGCTCAGGCGAGGTTATGATTTGAAGCTGTGAATGGCGGTGTTTTCGTCGGACTGGACGTCGAATACCGTGAACAGACGGGTGATCTGCAGGATATCGTGAACGCGTTTGGTGAGGTGCAGGAGTTTCAGCTCACCGCTGGCGTTCTTCACGGTGGTGTAGGCGCTGACCAGTTCGCCGATGCCGGAACTGTCTATGTAATCCACATCGTAGAGGCTGAGCAGGATTTTCTTGTTGCCGGAATTGATCAACTCGCGCACCGTATTGCGCAGCATGGCGCTGCCTTCGCCCAGTGTAATCTTGCCGCTGAAATCAACAATCGTTACGTCGCCCAATTGGCGGCGCGTTCCTTGGAGAGCCACGGTGACCTCGTGTATTGATTCTACTCTGCTTTGTGTTTGCCGTTGTCGGAAACTGGTTGGGGCAGTTTCTTGATCATAATCAAGTGGGCGCCGCCTTCGGGCCCGCGTTCGACTCTGAAATCATCCATGAAAGCGCGCATCAGGAAAAGGCCGCGGCCGGAGGTGCGCAGCAGGTTTTCTTCCGCCAGCGGGTCGGGTATTTCTGTGAGCTCGAATCCTTTGCCCTGATCGAGCACGCGGACAATCATGTTGTCCGGCTGCAGCTCGACGGTCATCATGATTTTCTTGTGGCGATCCTGCTGGTTGCCGTAATTGTAGGCGTTGATCACGCCTTCGCGGACAGCCATGCCAATTTTGTGCACTTCTTCCTCGGGAAAGCCTGCGGCTTCGGCCACGCGCATGGAAATGCTTTCCGCGAGGTCCACGCTTTCAAGAAGCGTCTCCAGCATGACTTCAATCCGTTGGGTTTTGGCCGCCATCCGTTGTCGGGGCAAGGTCCGTTTAATAAAAGGACGCGAGTATGGTTATCACAGCGCCGGAGTGCAAGTCAATCAACTCCGGGCAGCGCCCTGTGGATAGCCGCGCGGCACGAGCTAGTGGGTTGCGGGCTTGGCGACTTTGGCGATGACCAGGCCGGCGACCAGCCAGGTGAGCGTGGAATCGGCCAGGTTCACGGCGGTGTATGCGCTGGAGAAGCCCCACCAATTCCAGTTGGGAAGATCCACGATGACGCTGGCGGCGAGACCCACAATCGCGAGAAACGCCACCCGGCGCGCGTAACTCAGTCCTGCGGTTTGCATCAGCAGCCATGTGAGCAGGAATGCCGCGGCCATCAAGCTGAGCAGCTGAATGATCAGGCCGCGGGTGTAGGAGCCAAATCCGCCGCGGCGCACCGCTGCGACCATGACGGGGCCGGCCTGCATCTTTTGCATTGCTGCAGCCGTCACGTTTTTCTTTTGTTCCGGCGTCATGCCCGCAGTTGACGGCATACTTGGCAAAATGTAGGTGCCGTCCTGGCCGGCGTGCGAGGCGATCACCGCGGAAACTTCGTCCTCATTGTGAAACGCGACCAGGGTTTTTTCGTGCCAGCCGATCAGTTCCCATGAAATGGAACTCCACACGAAAGCCGCCAGCCCGCCCAGGATGGTTCCCAGGATCAACGATTTTGTCATGGCGCCTCCTGCCAACTTAGCGACGACTTTCTGAGCCGCTTGTTTCAGACATGCTGAGCGACCGAGAGCACGTTGCCGTCGGGATCTTTGAACCAGGCTACTTTGTCGCCGCCGGGGGCTGTCCAGATGCCTAGTTCTTGATCCTGAATGAATGGGTATTTTTCGAACGCCACTCCGCGGCCTTGGAGCCAGGCGACTACTGCTTCGATATCCTGGACTTCCCAGCCAAGGATGGTAAAGGCGACGGGCTTGAAATCCTGAGGGACTTTGGCGACGCGGATTTTAGTGTCTCCGGCGCGGACGACCAGGGCGAAGGGATCGTCACTGACAAATTGGAAGCCCAGTTTGTCTTCATAAAATTTGCGCGCTTTCTGGGAATCGCGCGTGGGAACAAAGCCGGTGATTTTGCTGGAAGCCAACATTTTCGTCCTCCGGTGCGCCGTGGCACCGCTGGAAAGTAGCACTTGCGGTCCATGTTGTCTCTCGCTATGTTGACAACAAATGTCGCATAAGTGCCAGAGCCTGTTGCTGGATCGCCGTGGCCGACAAACCGCGCAGCTCGCTACGCTGGCGCACGATTTTGACTCGGACCACGTGATCCCCGAGCATTTTCATCCCGAGGATCAATTGATTTTCGCTTCCAAGGGCGTCATGACGGTGCGGACGAAACAGGGTATTTGGGTCGTGCCGCCGCTGCGTGCGGTGTGGATACCGGCCGAAACGCCGCATTCGGTGGGGATCCTGGGGCCGGTTTCGATGAGAACCCTGTACTTCGCCCCCAAGCGGGTGCGAACGAAGGCGGAGAAATGTTTTGTGATGAACGTATCGTCGCTGCTGAGGGAGCTGATTCTGCACGCTTGCAAGTTTCCGAAGTTGAAAAAGGAGCTGCCGGTGCAACGGCGCATCATCGAAATGATTGCCGATCAGTTAGAAACCGTGCATTCCATCCCGCTGCAGTTGCCTCATCCGACGGATCGCCGGGCGATGCGGGTTGTACATGCGCTGCTTGCAGAGCCCGGAAGGCGACGGACGCTGAAAGCGCTTTGTGAAGATTGTGGCGCAAGCAAGCGGACGATCGAACGACGGTTCCTGGCGGAAACGAAAATGACTTTCAGCCAATGGCGCCAGCAACTGAGACTGCTGCACGCGATGCAGCTGCTGGCGTCCGGAGAAAAAGTAACGGGAGCGGCGCTGGACGCAGGTTATAACAGCGCCAGTGCGTTCATCGTGATGTTCCGGCGGCAGCTGGGACAAACACCGCGGCGTTACTTTGCGAGCTGAGAGTGTGCTGCAGAAAGAGCGTGAGGAACCGCATCGCTTGGCGTAATTCGGGAGGCGCTCAGAAAATATTCACGGCGCGCGCGGCGAGCAGCACCACGATCGCCAGCGAGATCAACGACTGCAACATCGTGCCTGCCTTAGCCCAGCGCGAAAGGACCGCTGTGTCCGTCGGTGAAAATGCCGTGCTGGTATTAAACGCCAGGAACAGGTAGTCCATAAATTGCGGCGACCAGTCGGGATCCCGGCCTTCCTCGTCCAACATTTGCGGAAACAGGAAGGAACTTTTCAGGCGTCCGGTGCGAACGTCTCGCCGCGCAGGGCCGCCCGCGTCGAACTTCCAGTACCACAGCGCGAAGACCACGATGTTCGTAACCCAGAGGGCGATCGCGGCACGCAGCAGAGCCATCGGCGAATCGCGATGTTGCGGGATGCCTTTGATCAGCCAAACCAGCGAAGTGATCATGCCCGCTGTGATGGCGCCGTTGGCCAAAACCACTAGCGGCCTGGTGATGTGGAAATCGCCGCGCCGGTTCGACACCGCGATCGGAACCATCAAGACCAAGATTACAGCGAGCAGCCCCCAGCCGGGGCCCACCGACAGTCGCTCCGGCAGCGAGAAGTATACGCCGCCCGCCGCGAGCATCGCGACGAAGGCGGGCCAGCGAGGTTCGGGATCACGGGAAGAGGCCATAAGGTTGAGGCGCGGCGCGCGGCTGGAGTTTAGTACAGATTCGCCGCGGCTCAAAAGAGATGCGCGCTCAGGGAGGCGCCTCCAAGATTGGCGACGGTACGCGAAACTTTCAGGATGCGGTCGTGCTGCGGTCTGATCGAAGCACTTCGGTGTTAATGAGGTAAGCGTCGATGCCGAATACCGCTGCGCTAAATGCCTTGAAAGGCATCCCAAGATGCCTTGGAGGGCAAAATTTCAGACGAAGGGTACCCTACTGTGCTGTTGTGGAGGGCGTGTCTTACATCGTGGCTCGATGCTGGGAATACTGCGTGGCGCAGGAGCTTATTGCTAGGGGCTTAGGTTTTCGGATTCCGACGCGCCTACAGAGGCTGCGATGTGGTGTTGAGGGGCGCGGCGCATGGTTTCGACGAAGCCGCGGACGATTTCGGGGTCGAATTGGTTTGCGGCGCAGCGTTCGAGTTCGGAGAAAGCCTCTTCCGGGTTGCGAGCTTTCTTGTAGGTGCGTTCGGACGTAATGGTGTCGTAAGCGTCGGCGATGGCGATGACGCGCGCGCCGAGCGGAATCTGATCGGCGCGGAGGCGGTCCGGATAGCCCGTGCCGTCGTAAAACTCGTGATGGTGGCGAACCATTTCGCGGATGCGATTCATGGCGGCGAGGGGCTCCAGAATTTTCGCGCCCAGCTCCGTATGGGTTTTCATGGTGGTCCATTCGGTGGCGTCGAGCGGCCCGGATTTATTCAAAATGGTTTCGGGGATGCCAACTTTACCGATGTCGTGCAGCAAGCCGGCGAGGCGGATTTCCTCGACTTCGGCCTGGTTCATGCGCAGCGCCTGGGCAATCATCACCGAATAGGCGGAAACCTTTTGCGAGTGGCCTTGGGTATAGCGGTCTTTGGCGTCAATGGCCAGCGCGAGCGAAGTGACGGTGTCCACTACGGCGGCCGGAACAGGATCGCCCGCGTCGCCATCGCCATGTTCGATCAGCGAACGCGTGAACTGTTCCAGGCGGCGGTAAATTTCGTCGAAAGCGTCGGGGCCAGTCGAGAATTGGCGCTTGAGCGTGACGCCCAGATAGGCTTCCAGAACATCTTTTTTCCAGCGCTTGGTGTCGTTGGGATCGCCTTGTTCGGCGCTGGAAACGGAATTTCCGCCCTGGTGCTTCGACAGGTACATCGATGAATCGGCGACCTGAATCAGTTCCTGCGGAGTCGAGCCATGCAATGGGAAACCGGCGATGCCAAAGCTGGCGGTAATATTCTTGTCGCGCAGCAGCGGATCGGCGGCGACCCAGCCGCGGAGCTTACTGGCTAACTGAATGGCCTGCTCCACACTGGTTTCGGGCATGAGGATGACGAATTCGTCACCACCGTAACGCGCGACGACGTCGGAGCGGCGGCAATTCTGCTCGAGGATGTGGCCTACGCGCTGCAGCACGACGTCGCCTTCCAAGTGGCCGTAGAAATCATTCACGAACTTGAAGCGGTCCAGGTCCATGAGGACCAGGGCAAAGGGGCGATTGGCGCGAGTCGAGCGTTTCCATTCCGAGGAGAGCGCTTCCATCAGGAAGCGGTGCGTTTTAACGCCCGTGAGGCCGTCGGTGATGGCCTGTTCCTGCGCTTTCTGGAAGATCACGGCATTGTGCAGAGCGCCGGCAAATAAATCGGCGAGGGTGCGGAGGAGGCGAATTTCTTCGTCCGGGAATTCGCAGGGCTTGGAGGATTCAACGTAGAGCACGCCGAGTAAACTTTCCGCGTAAGTGACGGGCAGAGCGATCGTCGATACGGTGCCTGGCAGGACGGGGCTTGGCGATTCTGCACTCACGGTGGTGACGGCAGCGATCTGGCCGGAGCGCGCCACTTGGCCTACCAGACCTTCTCCCAGCAGAATGCGGCGGCCCAGTGCGTCGCGGCGCGCGCCAGCTTCAGCCTGAATTTCCAGTTCCTTCGAGGAATAATCGAGTATCGCAATGCCGATGTGATCGTAGGTGAGCGCGTTTTCGATTTCAGCGGCGATCTTGGCGAGCATTTCCTCGGGATTCAGCGTGGTGATGGCGTGGCTGGAGACATTATTGATGAGCATCAACTGCTTGGATTTTTTCTGCTCTTCGGAGAAGAGGCGGGCGTTTTCGATGGCGATCGCGGCTTCGCTGGCGAGCACGCGGAGCAGCTCGACGTGGCCTTCGTCGAAAGCGCGTTCCTGGGCACTGTGCACGGCCATCACGCCGACGGCCTGGTCATACAGGATGAGCGGAACGGCGCACATCGAGCCGGTCTGTTTGTTGGGCGCGAAACCCATGCGCGCGGTTTCCTCGGAGAACTGTTCGCGGATCAAGAGCGGCTGAACGGTGCGAATCACGAACTCGGCGAGATGATTGCCCATGGGGCGCGTTCGTTTGCACTGGCGCACGCCGTCGATGACTTCAATTTCAAAGCGAATCTGTTCCGATTTGCGATCGTAGTAGGCGATGAAGAGGCTGTTGACGTCGAGCAGGCGCTGCATTTCGGAATAGATACGTTCGAAGAGAGCGTCTGGTTCGAGGGTGGAGCTCAGCGCGCGGCCGATTTCGTTCAGGATGTGCAGTTCTTCACTGCGGCGCGCCGTTTGTTGGATCAGATAGCTATTTTCGACGGCCATGCCGATCTGGTGGCCCAGGGCCAGCAGCAGGCGCAATTCCGGCGGAGCGAAATTGCGATTGTCCGGCGTGCCGAGCAACAACATACCGAAGACGCGATCTTTGGCCTGCAAGCTGATGCCGACCATGGTGCGCAGACCTTGAGCGAGCAGCATTTTGCGAACGTCGCGGAACGGCTCTTCTTTTTCCAGCGCCACCCAGTTGGAATCGCGCCCGAGATCGCGCAAGACGACCAGACCGCCGAGGCGGGCGACGAGCTTGACGAGATAATCGTCGAGACTGCTTTCCTGGACGGAGGTGCAGAAGGAATCGTCCAGGCCAGTGACTACGACGGATGCGGGACCATTCTCCTCGCCATAGTGCAGAATGAGTGCGCCAGCCGGGATGCGCACCACATTGAGAACGCGATCCAGCGCCTGCGCCAGCATTTTCTGAATTTCGCCGCCGGCAAAGCCGGAAGTGGCTAAATTCAGATTGGAAAGCGCGAGCATGTTGCGCTCGACGCGGCGGCGCTCTTCGTCGTACACGGCCATCAACATGAGCACGCCGCCGATAATTTCGGCGAGCAAAGCAAACGGCTGCAGGTTGGCGCTCGCGAGCGGACCCAAATGCGCCTGGAAAATGAAGAGCAGGCGCAAAGCGCCGGTCGCGACGAACGTCCCGGCCAGCAATTTGTCGGCGCGTGATTCCTGTTTGCGGCCTTCCTGCCAGAAGACTTGCGCGGTGAGAAAGAAAACGACAGCGACTCCGAAAGCCAGAGGGATCGCGATCCAATCACGCAGATAGGCGAAAGACCAGGCCGCAGCGACGGCGGCCGCGAATGCGATGCGGCGAGCCGAGAGCGTCAGCCGCGCGTACAGGCGCGCCGAACAATAAAATGCCAGCGCTGCCAGCGCCATCACCCATTCGCTGATAACGCCCACCCACTGAGAAACAGGCGCGGGCCCAGCGAACGCGGAGCGCACGAAGTAGAGCGAAAGGAGCAGCCAGGCCGACGCCCAAACCATCAGGTACGCCTGACGCTTCTGCTGATATACGTAGGCAAAGAATATGCCCAGCAGAAACGCGCCCGCCAGGAGCACGACCGCACTCGCATTGAGATGACTCAACAACTCAAAACTCCGTAACCAGGACACTACAGATTTCTCCTGAGAATAGCAGAAAATTGTCGGGTGTTCGGCCGGGTGTCCAGCCCAGTTTCGTGGAGGTCACCTGTACTAACTCGCGCTCGATAAACGGCTGAGCGGAACGCAAAATTGTTCGAATATCGGTTACAAGGGTGCATGGCATAGCCTAGGCCCTTGCTGCTGCGGCCTGGCAAACACTATCCGATTCGGCCCAGCCTGCGTCAACAGTACCGCCGTACCAACTCTCTTTGGATCAGCAATTTGCGTAGCATTTGGGAACACACGCGGGCGGGCATTTTCTGCCGTGTGCGGCGGCTCTCGGGGGCTCGTTACTGCGGTTTTTCAGGCGAATTTGCAGCCGCTGGGTCGGCAGCGGCTTTGGGTTTGCCGATCGCGGACAGAGTTTCGACGCTGAATTTCTTGTAATCGGAGTAGCGCGTGGTGCCGTCCACTTTGATGCCTTTCAGCAGCAGGACGCGGACGTCTAGGTGCACCTCCTCATAGGTCGGGAGCCAGACTTCGTTGTTGACGAAGGTTTGTTCGAGCACTACGCGAGTTCCCTTCTGCAAATCGGCCAGCAGGCCGCCGGCGAATTTCACGTTGTTGACGAAGAAGGCGTCGAGACGGACGACGTCGAGGGCTTTTTCGTCAATCCAGATGACGCCGCCGAGCTTCTGGATGACTTTTTCGACCAGGGTGTGGGCTTTGAATTCGGGATTGGGCTCGAAGTCGAACACCAGCACGTCTTGGCCGCGGAAACGTTCGCGGCGCGGATTGACGAACTGGCAGGCGCGCAGGAAAGCGTCTATGGAGACGTCTTCTTCCTCGTCTTCCTTCCGCGCTTGCTTGCTTTTTTCATCCGGGCTTTCTTTTTTGCTCGCGTTCTTTTGCAGCTCGTCGATTTGCTTCAGGACGCGGGCGGTTTCCTTTTTCTGGGCTTCGGCGCTGAGGGGCTGGCCGTCGATTTTGACCAGAGTGGAGACTTCGGTACCGTCCAAATAAAAGAAAGTGGATTCGCGGACTTGGGGCTTTTTCGGTTTGCCGTTCCCTTCGTATTCGGTTTCTTCTTCGACCTTGTTGCCGGCGTAGTTCTCTTTGATTTTGTCCAGGGCCTGCTGGTTGGCGTCAATTTGCCGGAAGAGGGCTTTCAGGTCGGGAAGTTGCACCTGCGATTTCCTGGGGAAATCGAAGACGCGTTCACCCACCGGCTCGTTCACGGCTGCACGGGTTACTGCAATCGAGTAAATCTCGGCGCCGCGGTGCAGTTCGATCTTGTGCGGCAGTTGGACGCCGTTCTCGGCGCGGTAGCCGTCGTAAAGAATTTCCTGGTTGACGCCGCCTACTTGTGCGGATTCTTTCACGATCAGGTGCGATTGCACGTCAAAGAACACTTGCCACTGCACGCCCGAGGGCGTCGAGATTTGCAACTGGGACGCGTCCTTGCCACGCACTGGCGCGGTGCCCACGTAGGTGATCACTAGCTTGTTCTTCTTCGGATTCAGTAGATGCGAATTGTAATAGCGCGCGGCGGCTTCCAGTTGCACCCCCTCGGGGCCAACCAGCGTCGAGATTTCTGCACCGGCGTTCTGATGCCACGCGGATTTGCCGTTGAACGCTTCGATCAAGGTTTGGTCGCCGATCACCAGTTCCGAGTAGTAGCGGTTCGGCATTTTCACAGCGAAGGTGTAGGCGCCGGGTTTGCCGCCGTTCTGCGCTGCGACGGTTCCCTCCAGCGTGAGGGTTTGGATCTTCGCGAGAGCGTGCGCCCCGCCTGAGGCTTTCACGTATTGATCCAAGATTTTGCTGGCGTCCTGCGCTTCGAGGGGAACGGCGAAGCAAAGGAAGAGCAAGACGAGGGGCCGAGTGACAAGTCGTGTGCTCATAGGGTTCATCCTTTGATACGCACGGATGCGAAAAAGGTTCCGGGGTTTTTTCAGACGCAGCGAAGCGCACGCCTGGAGGCTAGCTCGATTTTAACTCGTGCTTCCGATAAGATGGTCACTCTCTTACTAGAAAGGAATTCGACAGAATGTCTGCAGCACAAAAGCCGCGCGTGCGTTTTGCGCCTTCTCCGACGGGCTATTTGCACGTGGGCGGAGCGCGCACCGCTTTATTCAACTGGCTTTTCGCGAAACACGAAGGCGGCACGCTGCTGCTGCGCGTGGAAGATACCGACGTCGAGCGCAACAAGCCCGAACTGGTGGATGGAATATTGGTGGCGCTGCAATGGCTGGGGATCGAGTGGGACGAGGGGCCGTTCTTCCAGTCGCAGCGCGGAGAAATGTATCGCGCGGCCGCCGAGCGCATTCTGGCGAGCGGCGCCGGCTACGCGTGCTATTGCAAAGCGACAGCTTACGCCGGCGGCGATTATTCCGCGACCGAAAATGAAGACCACGAAGGTGAAGGCGACGATGAAGGTCCGAAGACTTTGAAGGCAGTGGCCTGCCCTTGTCGCGATTTTTCGGAGGCGGAGCGCGCAGCGAAAGAAACAGAAGGTGCGCCCCGGGCGATCCGTTTCAAGACTCCCCGCACCGGCGTGACGAAATTCCAGGATGCGGTGTTCGGGCCGCGCGAGATTCAGAACGCGGACATCGAAGACTTTGTGCTGCTGCGTTCGAGCGGCGTGCCTACCTATCAGCTGAGCGTGGTGGTGGACGACATCGACATGCGTATCACGCACATCATTCGCGGCGCGGATCATTTGTCGAATACGCCGAAGCAGGTGCTGATTTATCACGCGCTGGGCGCGGCGCCGCCGATTTTCGCGCACGTGCCGCTGATTCTGGGCCCGGATCGCACGCGGCTCTCGAAGCGTCATGGTGCGACCAGCGTGGGATCTTATGCGGACGAAGGATTTTTGCCGGAGGCGTTCCGGAATTTTTTGGCCTTGCTGGGATGGTCCACAGGCGATGACAGCGAATTTATGCGCACGACGGAACTGATCGAGCGCTTTCAGCTTTCGGGCGTCAGCCGCACGAATGCAATTTTCGATCGCGCGAAACTCGAATGGTACAACACGCAATATCTGCAGAAGCCGCCGGTCGAAGAGTTGCTGCCTTTTGTGGAAGCGGAATTGCGCCGCGCGGAATTGTGGAAGGCCGAATGGGCAACGACGGAGCGGGCGTGGTTCGCGCAAGCGGTGGACTTGATTCGGCCGCGCACACGTTTGCTGACAGATTTTACCGGCTGGGCGCGCGCATTTTTCACAGATGAGTTTGATTTCGAGCAGGAAGCGCGCAACAAATTCTGGAAGGACGAAAAAGTTCCAGCGCTGCTGGCAAAGCTAACCCAGGCGCTCGCCGCGCTGCCGGATTGGAATCATGACGCTTGCGATGCGGCGCTGCGGGGGGTTGCGGCAGCGGAGGGCGTGAAGGCCGGACTGCTCATCAATGCGACGCGCGTTGCGATTGTGGGCCGCGCGGTGGCGCCGCCGCTTTTCGATACCATGGTGGTGTTGCGCAAAGAACACGTGGTCGAGCGGCTGCGGCGTGCTCTGGCGTTTCTCTCTTCTCACTAGCCACTGGAAATTTGTCCGAACCAAACTGCTTCACTCCAACACGGTTGCGGACGCCCGTTGCGCGATTGCCGCCATCACTGCGCGGGAGAATTCGAGAAAATTTCAGGATGCGTTGCGCGCGTCGCCGTGCCGGCCGCGGCCACGTCCACGCGGACGTCAACGGGAACTTTCACAGGCGGCAGGCAGGTGGTGTCGTTGCAGGCCTGGTAGCGCAGCGTCACGGGAAAAGTTACAGCGCCGACGGGCGCATCGTTGTGCGCGACCATGCGCAGCTTCAGAGTTACCTTGCCGGTATACACGTCCAGACCTTTGTCCGGCGAAAATGAGAATTTTTCCACCCGGCCTGCAGGATAGAGCGTGTCCCGTAGCTCGAACCCAGTGGGAAGTTTGGGCGTGAGGGTCGTGGCGATCAGATAGGGGTCAGTCGGGTGATGTGAATTCATGTGATAGCCGTGCGCTATGTCTACGGCCACGGCCACTTGAAATTCTTTTCCGCGCGGGACCGGCGCCAGTGAAACGAAGGCGCGGGGTTGTACGACCGCGGCGGGACTGGGGACATCGGCTGAGCTCTGTGCGGCAACGGCGGAGGGCGCGTTCGGCGCGAAATCAGCGGCGGCGAGCGCCAAAAAGAACGCGCAGCAGACAACAGCTGGTGTGATTCGCATCTTCGCTCTAAACCTCAATCGGGGTGCCGAGTTTTTCGGTCAGGATGCGACTCATCACTTGATTGAGCGTCTCGCCGGTTTTTTCCTGCACGAAGGCTTGCGCGGAATCCGACCAGCCGAGTTTGAAGCTCGTCGTCAGCGCGGAAATCCATATTTGACGGACGGGCGTGTTGGGGCTGATCACGAAACGCGTTTCGTCTTCGTCTGCAAATTCGATTTCCAGTTTTCCGCTGCCGCCTTCCACTTCGAAATCGTTGACGTCGCCCAATTCGAGCAGACGATTGCGCAAGGCTTCGAACGTCGCGTCACATTTTTTTATGAATTCCTGTTCATTCATCATGGCTTTGGCAGGTTACCGCAGTTGCGCGAGCGGGAGCAAGGAATGCGAGCGCCGAGACGTTAGAGCAGCGACTGGATTAATTTATCGAGATCGCCTTCGCTGGCGAGGCCGATGTAGCGCTTGGCGATTTTGCCTTCGCGCGTAATCACGTAGGTGGTGGGCAGGCCGAGCAAGCCGCCGAATTTCGCGGCCAGATCGTCATCGCCCAGCACAATCGGGTAATTCATGGTCATGGGATGGCCTTCGACGTCGAACTGGGTCTTCTGCACGTATGGTTCGACGACGCTTTTGCCTTCCTCGTCCATGGCAACGCCCAGCAGCGTGAAACCTTTGTCCGCGTATTTTTTCTGGAAATTGATCATCCAGGGAATTTCCGCCTGGCAAGGCTCGCACCAGGTGGCCCAGAAATTAACGATGACAACCTTGCCTTTGAGGCTCGCGAGGGCGACGTCTTTGCCCTGCAAATCCTTGAAGGTGACCTCCGGCTCGTTCGGTAGAGGTTTTTCCGTGCCGAGGCCGGCCGCTTGGCTGCCTCCGGATTTGCAGCCTGCGAAGCCCGCTGCAGCGGCTGCCAGCAGGATCACGGTCAGCGAAAATTTCAGCGATACATGCATGCGCAATACTCCCGTTACAGAGAAAACTTATTGAGAAACGCTAGCTTGCCAGACAGCCACGTAAGGCGGTTCAGAAATACCAGGCCGCCGACCGCCAGCAGCAGCACGCCGCTGAAAACTTCCACCGTGTGCAGGTGGCGGCGAAACTTTTGATAAAAGCGCAGGAAGCCGCCGATGCCTAGCGCGGTGATCAAGAACGGAATCGCAAGACCGGCCGAATACACAGCCAGAAGAAAAATTCCCTGCCACACCGTGTCGCGCGTCGCCGCGACAGCCAGCACGCTGGCAAGAATCGGTCCGATGCAAGGCGTCCAACCGAAAGCGAAGGCGAAACCCATGAGGAATCCGCTGGCGGCTCCCGGTTGCCCGCCCAGATTGCGAAAACGAACGTCGCGATTGAGCCAGCGCGTGAGCGACGGGCCCAGGAGAAAAATCACAGAGATGGCGACAAAGTGTATCGGCTTCAGCCACCCGGGGACGAGGCCGGCGCGGAGGCTAAGCGCGATTCCGGCGGCGACCAGCGCGCAGCCAACGAGCAATCCGGCGCGCACGGAAATTTTCGCCAGCAAGCCAGTGAGGTGCAGGCCAAACAGGACGATCAACGCCCCGGCGATCGGAGCGAGTGAGGCGCGATTGCGCAGGAGAAATGAGCCCACGGCGCTGGCCGAAGCTCCGAAGGAAATGAAGACCACGGAAAATCCGGTGACGAACGCCAGCGCGGAAGCGAGCAAGCCTGCGCGCGGCGTCTTGCCTTCCTTCAGCTGCTCGACGCCAATCCCTGACAGCATGGAAATGTATCCGGGCACCAGCGGGAGCACGCACGGCGAAAGAAACGACACGAGGCCGGCCAGAAATGCGGCAAATATGGAGACGTCCATTCGATTAATCCGCTTCCTTGTGGTGCCGAATCGTTGGATGTATCAGATGCGGCGACGATGCGCTCACAAACTGTAATTTTCCCACATCCTTTGGACGCGTGGCTGCGGATTTTCGCGCTTTCTCCGCTGCGCGGGGAAACCCGCCAGGTGTCGTCCAAATCCTGCTGCTTGCGGCGCGTCGTCCACCTGTTGCTCGCGCTAAGTATCTGACAAAACACGACTAAACCCCATGGCGCCCGTGGCATGGCGGATGCAATCAGCTGCCGCAAGGGCCCGTCCGCTGGAGCCGGGAGCGGCTGGAAATTTGCCGTTCGCGGTGGCGGGCCCATAAATTTCCGCGCGAGACTGCGGACGGGAGAGGCGCTATGACACCGAATCAAGTGACGGCGGCGCGAATGGTTGCGGCATTTGCGGCTGTGGCATTGTTTACGTTTTTCGGCGGCTGGCTCGCTGCGGACATCGCGGCTGTGTTGCTGATTGTGGCTGCGATTGCTTTGGATGGTGTGGACGGCTACTTGGCACGGACGCGCGGCATGGCGACGCCGCTCGGAGCGCAGCTGGATATTCTGGGTGATCGCGTGGTGGAGAATTTGTTCTTCACATTTTTCGCGGTGGCTGGCTTGGTTTCGTTGTGGCTGCCGATTTTATTTTTTGTGCGCGGCACGCTGATTGATTTTCTGCGCGGGTTGGCGAGCCGTGCGGGGCGCAGCGGATTCGGGGACCGATCGATGCTGGAAACGCGCTGGGGGCGGGCCCTGGTAGCATCACGCGCCAGCCGCGCCGCTTACGCGATTCTGAAGTGCGCATGCTTCTGCTGCCTGGGACTGCTGCTGCCGGTCGCGCGCTGGCAAGCGGGGTGGTTAAACGCGGGCGTACGGCATTCGCTTTTGCTGGCTGGGCAAAGCCTGGCGGGGGCTGCGGCGGTATTTTGTGTGCTGCGGGCCGTGCCGGTGGTGTGGGAGGGCCGCCGCTATCTTCGCGCGGCCGCGGTCAAGCGAAAAATTCCTGCGCCCAGGGCCGCGGCGATCGAGGGCGTGCGATGACGTTGCCGGGGATGCAGGCAGAAATGACGGGGGCGTTCTTTGATCTCGACGGCACGTTGCTTCCCCCGACATCGCTGGAATGGCGGTTTATCGGCTATCTGCTCGAGCGCGACGAGATTTCAAGTGCGCATGTGGCCCGCTGGCTTGCACACCTCGCTGGAAGTTTCTGGCACGATCCGCATGGTGCTACGGCGGGAAACAGAAGTTATCTCCGCGGACTCCGCGAAGCGCTGGCGGATGAATGGGAAAAATCGCTTGGGCCGGAATTTTTCGGCGGGGATGCGCTCGCGTTTTTCGACCAAGGACTGCAACGGGTTGCCTGGCACTGTGCGCAGAGCCATCGTGTGTTTCTGGTTTCTGGAACTTTGGCGCCGTTGGCTCGCGTGGCGGCGCGAAATCTGGCCCAGCTGGCTTCTGCTGACATCGAAGTGTGTGCGACCGAACTGCAAGTTGCGCCGGGCCGTCCGCCCATGTGGAATGGACGCATTGCCGGCGAGCACATGAGCGGGGGCGCGAAATTGCGCGCGGCGCGGATCCTTGCGGCGCGTCACGGCCTGGATCTTTCGCGCAGCTACGCGTACGGCGATAGCGCCGGCGATGTGGAGCTGCTCGAAGCTGTTGGGCACGGCATCGCAGTGAATCCGACGCGGCATCTGGCGCGCGTGGCGCGGAAACGCGGCTGGAAAACGTGTGTTTGGGAGAAAACGCTCGGCTGTATGCCAAACGTCGCGAGGGGGCGGCTTGCGTCGAAGGCGGCGCGATGAAAATGGCGCGCGGCGCATTGATTGGGCGCGACGCAGTTGAGCTCGATCCTTGCCAATCCAGCGCCGCTCCTGCGGAAACGCGCAGCGCGGCGATAGGGAGCGCGGCGCGGGAGGAGAATGGGCGCTGGCTCGCGGCGGCGTGGCGCGCTTGCGGCGCCTGGGAGTGGGTGACGATTGTTTATCTGCTCTGGACGCTTGCGCTGTTGTGCGTGTGCCGTCGCAACATCCCGCATGCTGAGCGCTATTTTGCAATTCACTGCGCGCTCGCGGCGGGAATCATCGCTACGGCATGGATGGGCGCTCGTTCCAGAAATCGCGCGATGCAATTCGCGCGGCACTGGTATCCCCTAGCGCTCTACATTTTCTTTTTCGAGGAGCTGCAAGGGTTGGTGCATGCGATTTTCCCGGGCTGGTTCGACCGCTGGCTCATCTCGTTCGACTACAACTTTGCCGGCGTGCATCCGGCTGCCTGGCTGGCTGGGTTCGCGACGCCCGCGTTGAACGATTTCATGCAGTTTTCTTACATGACTTATTTTTTGTTCCTGGTAATTCTGCCGGCGATCCTTTATGTACAAAATCAGCGAACCGCGTTCTGGACCGTTATGGCGTCGACAGCCATCGCGCATTATTCCGTTTACGTGATCGCTGTCTTGTTTCCGGTGGAGAGCCCTTACTTTGCACTGGCGTCGTTGCATCTGGCACCGCTCGCGGGCGGCGCGTTTACGACGACCATCGAGTTTATCGAGCGGTTCGGGCGCGTGCACGGCGCGGCGTTTCCTTCGGCGCACGTGGCTGGTTCGATGGTCGCCTTGCTGGCGGCGCGGCGCTATAAGCCGTGGCTGTTCTGGATTTGTTTCCCCTTTTTCTTGAGCATGTGCGTAGCTACCGTGTACGGGCGATATCACTACGTGGCCGACGTGCTAGCTGGAATTGTAGTGGGCGCGATGGGCGGAGCGCTGGGACAATGGATCCTGGAATGCAAGGGCGCTGTGCCGCCATTACGCTAGCGCGGCTCAGAATATTTTTTCTGGGCGGAGGAGGGTGCCTACCGAGCCTAGATTGGAGATGCGGAATACCCACAGATATTGATTCTCACTGCGGATGTTGCCGAAGGAAAATTTGCGGTAGCCGACGCCGACGCCGCAGCAGGAGCCGTTGTAGATGACTTCGGCGACCTGGTTTTGAAATTGATGCTGCATCAGGTCGTAGCTGGCTCCCACGGTGGCGTTCCATCCGCGACGCGTGAGATCTCCGTAGCCGATCAGGGCACGAATCTGATTGGAGCGCGGCTCGAAAACAAAATCGGGAGGATTGAACTGAGGAGGCGTCGGCAGATTCACTGCCGAAAAATGGGCGAGTGTGAGAAAAGTCTCCTTGTAGGGCTTGAACTTTAGCAGGGTGCCGACGGCGGTCAATTGGCCGTGGCGGGGATCGAAATTGACGATGAACTGGGTATCGAAATGTTTTCCCGGCTCGATGCGCAGGTCGCTGACGATGGGCGAAAACTGGTAGGGCTGGCTGGCGAAGGCAAAGGGCGTAAGCGCATCGGTGGTTTGAAACACGTTGCGCTGCCCGGTGACCAGAGCGCCGCCGAAGGTGGGATCGAAAAAATATTTCTGCGCCAGCTTCCAGCTGATGATCTCCTCGGCGGTGCCGTCTTTTTTGCGGCGGTAGAGACGCTGAGTCACTCCGTATTCGAACTCGTTGGTGTTGGTGAGCGTTTCATCTTCATCGAAGCGCACGAAGCGGCCGAAATCGGTGACGCCGTTCACGTAACTGTAGACAATTTCAGGCTCGATGACGTGCTTCCATTTCGTGCCCGAATCCGACGAGCCCCAGACGCGGTCGAGCGTGGGCGGCCGGATGTCCACCGACAGCTCCTCGGTGTTGCGAAAGAATCCCTGATTGACGAACGAGCCATTTTGAATTTGTCCGCCGTAGTAGGTGGAGCGCAAGGTGAACGTAGGCGTGACGCTGAGCCAGGAGCCCAAGTGCAGCGGCATGGTCACGCTCGGGGCGATTTCACTGCGCTCGACGAAATTTCCGGTACTGAAGTCGGTTACCGTGTTCGAACGATGCGCCGCGTCTGAAAACGCCTGGAAGGAAAAATAGAACGGCAAATTATGCCACGGCGACTGATCCACCGAGCCGAAACGAACTTCGGGCGCGGTGCGCAGTGAGACGTACTGCGACGGAGTGGCGTTCACGTAGTTCTGATAACTAAGGGCGGCAAAGTTGAGGCTGAAGCCACGGAAATTCTTGGTGAGGAACGCGCTGTTGCGCACTTCCGAGTTGACCGCTTGCACGTAAGTCTCGCTCCAGGCCAGGCGGTAGGTGAGCGAGGACAAGTTATCGAGATCGGCGACGGCGCGCCAGCCATCGGGCAGCAGCGCGGTAAAAAGCAGACGTGCTTCATGTCCGCCCTGATTGATGGGAGGGCCCGTGGGTTGCGGGAGACCGCGGTCTTCCACGCCGTTATAGGTTACTTCCAGGGACGCGTTCTCCCAAGGACGCATGCGCAAGACGCCGCGCTGCGCCCAGCCGCGGCGGCTGTAGTAATAGGCGCCCAGAGTCAGATCCGCCCAATCGGTGGGAGCCCAATACACGCCGTCGCCAAAAATATAGCCTTTGCTGGAACTCTCACCGGAATCAGGAAGCAGGAAGCCCGAGGCGCGCTGCTTTTCTGCGGGGAAGGTGGCGTAGGGAACATACAAGATCGGGACGGAAAACAGATGGAAGCTGCCGTTTTCCAGATGAATCGAGGTCTTGATGTACACGGTGGCTTTGGGTGCATAGAATTTCCAAGTTGGCTTGTCTGGATCGCAGACCGTCATCCAGGAGTGGTGCACGACGTAGGTACTTTCATCAATGCGCTCGGCCTCTTGCGCTTCGAAATAAATTGGATTGGGACTAAGGAGCAGGGTCTGCGTAGGTTGGCGCTGCATCGCGTTTACTTCACGCGGCGGTGCCGGAGGGCGGCGCTGAACAGCAAAAGTGGCGCGCACGTTGTGGAAGGTGCCGCGTCCGGTGGCCAGTTCATAACGGGCGTCGCTGGCTTCCAGGTGCTGCGTGAGGTAATCGAGCTGGACGTGGCCGCGGGCGATTACGACACGAGTGTCTTCGTTGTACTCGACGTGATCGGCGCGCAAACGGGTGTTCTGGTAACGGACATCCACGTCGCCATCGGCGTAGTAAATTTGGCCGACCTGACGCTGTTGTTTGGCTTCGAGAGTGGCTTCCTCGCCGGGGGTTGCGGACGCGTTTTTGGAGACAGGCTGGGACGGTTTCTTTTGGGGAGATTGCTGGTGCGCGGTGCTGGCGCTTTGCGCGCGTGCGAGGCATGGGCTTGCGAGCCAGATCGGCAGCAACAAGGGGAAAAGAACGTATCTGCGAAGAGGTTGCAAGACCGTTGCTTTCGGCATGCCTCGTGAAAATTGCGTTCCTGCCTTGAAAAAAGAAATTCGAGCCTAACACGCGTGCTGCGGGCCCGCAATCAGCCAAGCGTGACGGCGCTGTTTGAGTGAGCACGCGGCGGCGTTCCCAGATTCACCCGCAGTATGGCTCGTGCTGCCCGCCGGGTTGGAACAGACCCCCAGGTGCGGGCGAGCGTCTATTTCCAATTCATTCAGAACGAGACGGGTGTTTGCGGGTTGCCTGATACGCAACATGGGCCGCGTTGGGCGGTTGGCAGGGGGTCCTGTGTGCCGGCCGCGTGCTACCATAGCGGCGTTCCGTCACTGGAATACCGCAGCGCAAAACGGACCAGTGATACAAATATGCAGGCATTGCGGCGCCCTCTTGCTCGAGGACGTCGAAAATTGCAGCTTCTGTGACACACCGCTCGCCGAGACAGGCGACAATTCCGATCCAGTAGGCATAACTGTGTCCGCGCCAGAGATTTCCCATGGTGCGTCCGACAGGGACGACGATCCCGATACTGCCAGTTCCGCTCAACCCGAATGGCGGCGAGAAGTTTCGCGCCGGCTGGAAGCATATCGCGTGAGGCGCGGTCGCTCTCGGCCGGACGATTCGCAATCCGGGTTGCCCTTTTTGCGGGCATCGACTGCCTTGGCAGAAGAAGATTACGAAATCGCTGAGGTCGAGCTTTACGGACGGCAGCGTGCGCGCGTGCAGCAGCGCCCGGCGCAAAAGAAACTGCAAAATGAACGCGTCGAGATCAATATTCAACCGGAGCTCGACTTCACGAGTTTCCCGGACGACCGGGCACATCCGCAAACGGCGCTGGTGCCCGTGGCGGGCCTGGCCGAACGGCGGCGCGCGGGCGGGCTGGATTTTCTGTTCCTGGCGCTGACCTACGCGGGATTTCTGGGCTTGTTCCGCTCGCTCGGCGGGCAACTGGTGCTGGAAAAAGTGGATGCCATCGTGTACGTGGCCACCTTCTATCTCTTCTACGCGCAATATTTTTTTCTGTTCACCACTTTTGCGGGAGCGACGCCGGGAATGCAGATTTGCGGGCTGACCATTGTGCGGCTGGACGGAAGCCTGCCGGACACACGGCAGCTGCTGTGGCGCAGTTTTGGCTATCTGCTTTCGGGTGCAACGATGATGCTCGGATTCCTGTGGTCGCTGTGGGATGAAGACCGTTTCACGTGGCAGGACCGCATCTCACAAACCTATGTTACGGCGGCAACTCCGGTGACCGAACCGAGCGAGTTCCAGGTGCAGCCCACGCAGCGCCATCGCTTGGCACATAAGTGACACATCCCACTAGGCTGAAGAAACGTGGCAACCAAGTCGTCTGTGCTGCTGATATTGCGCCTCGCAGGTTCGCGGTTACCTCTCAGGTCGCCTGACGGCAAGTCTGTGGCGGCAGTTGACGGCCGGCGAGCTATGATTGCCGCGACCAGGTGACGTTCCCATGAAAGAGATCATCGAAAAATTTATCGGCTATCTACGGTACGAGCGCAACGCGTCGCCGGAAACCGTGGACGATTATGGCGGGGACGTGCGGCTATTCCAGCAATTCCTTACTCCGCCGGGAGCAGCCACGCTGCCGCTGGCGGAGGTGGACCATCGTGTGATTCGCGAATTCGTGAGCTGGCTGTACGACCGGAAACTGCAGAAAGTAACCGTGGCACGCAAGCTTTCGGCGCTGCGGACTTTTTTCAAATTTTGCGTGCGTGAGAAATACACGCGGACAAATCCGGCGGCGCTGGTGAGCACTCCGAAGCTACCCAAACTGGTGCCGCGAGTGCAGACCGCCGAGGAGATCAATAATTTTCTAGACGGCCTGCCGGGCGGCGCGGCTGCCAAGCCGGCGCCTGGGCGCGCGAAACGCGGGAAAAACCCATCGCCGAAGGTAAATTCTACAGCGCAGCTGATGCCCCGGCGCGACCGCGCGATGATCGAATTATTGTATGCCTGCGGACTGCGCGTCAGTGAACTGGTGGGCTTGAATCTGGGAAGTTTCGACAAGACCGGGCAAATGCTGCGAGTGCTGGGGAAGGGCCGCAAGGAGCGGGTAGTGCCCTACGGCGGAAAAGCGCAGGAAGCGCTGGATGCTTACTGGCCGGTGCGCGACCGGATTCTGCAGCACGCGCGCAGAACTCCGAACGCGGAGGCCGTATTTTTGAATCCGCAGGGCGGGCGGCTGACGGACCGCGCGGTGCGTTACATCCTGAAAAAATATTGCCTGCTGGCGGGAAGTAATCTGGACCTGCATCCGCACTCATTGCGCCATGCTTTTGCCACCCACTTGCTGAACGACGGAGCGGACTTGCGCGCGATTCAGGAGCTTCTGGGCCACGCATCGCTTTCCACCACGCAGCGCTATACGCAGACGAGCATCCGGCAACTGATGGCGGTATACGACAAATCCCACCCGCACGCCTGAGCCGCGCGCCGGAGCATTGTCTTGCCGCGTTTGGAGCTTCCCAGCGTGTCGCGTTAGCGCAGGGCAGCATACGTTGCCGCCTGCTTGCGTCAAATCCTTGCCGACCTAGAATCGCTGCGATGCCCACTCGTACAACGGCGATGAAGAGGAAAGCAACTCGCCTGCTATTGCGGCATCCAATCAGCAGGGTTTTGACTGCAGCTGAATCATGGATAACAAGGAATAATTAGAATGAAAACAGCGCAAGCTAAAACAACCGAGCTCGTGCCGGAAACTCGCCCGACGGCTGGCTGGCAAATGTATCTGGAAACGCTGTGCTACAAGACGCGGGAACGGCTGGAGCTGATAAATATTACCAAGGACTTGAACGAGGTGGTGCGCAAGAACGGCCTGAAGGCCGGATTCGTGCTGGTGCAGTCACTGCACACCACGACGGCGGTGTTCATCAACGAATTCCAGCAGGCGTTGCTGGACGATATCAAATCGTTTCTGGAACGGTTGGTGGGGCGCATTGATTACTGGCGGCACAACGATCCGAACCTTTCCGAGTGCAGCCGGCAGAATGCCGATTCGCATTTGCGCGCGATGGTGCTGGGGCACACGCTTTCAGTTCCGCTGCGCAACGGCGAGCTGGCGCTGGGTTATTGGCAATCCATTATTTTGGCGGAACTGGACGGCCCGCGCGAGCGGACGATTCACGTGCAAGTGCTTGGCGTCGCGGACGATTCAAAACGCTAACGCGTGATTGGGACGCGGGCGCGGCGGCGGCGCAACCTAATGCGAACGGCGCAACTTGGCATCGAGCGTCTCGCGAACTTTCTGCAGAAATTGCAGTGGAGTGTAGGGCTTGCGGATGAAGGCGCATTTTTCCGGCAAGCCTTGGCGGACCAGCACGGCGTCGTCGGTGTAGCCGGACATATAGAGGACGCGCATTTCGCCGCGCGCGCGGCGCAAGGTGTTGACTAGCTCGGGACCGCTCATTTCCGGCATGACGACATCGGTGATCAGCAAGTCAATCGGATTGCTGTACTGCGCGGTGATCTTCATGGCGTCGGGGCCCGAGGGCGCTGACAAAACTTTGTAACCGCTTTCCCGCAAGATTTCGCACACCAAGTCCCGCACCACTGCTTCATCTTCGACCAGCAGGATGGTTTCCGTACCGGCGCTGGAGGTGACAGCTGCCGGCGCAGGCAACTTGCGATCGGGAAGTTCACTGGCGCGAGGAAGATAAATTCTAAAGGCGGCGCCGTTTCCTGGCTCGCTGGAAACGGTGACGCAGCCGCCGCTCTGTTTCACGACTCCGTACACGGTGGAAAGCCCAAGACCACTGCCTTTGCCCAGTTCCTTGGTGGTGAAGAACGGCTCGAAGATTCGGGGCATCACCTCCGGCGCGATTCCGTGGCCGGTGTCCGCGACCTGCAAGCGGACGTAGGCGCCAGGAATCAGTCCGGGATGCTGGCGGGCCAGTGCAGCGTCCACGTGGATATTGCCGGTTTCGAGCGAGAGCGTGCCGCCGCGTGGCATGGCGTCGCGCGCGTTGAGCGCGAGGTTGAGGATGACCTGTTCGAGCTGAGCGGGGTCGGCTTTCACACTGCCGATCTTGGGATCAAGGCGCAGGACGACGCGGACGTCTTCGCCGATGATGGGCCGCAAAAGCCTTTCGCATTGGCGTACGAGCGCGTTCAAATCCAGCACGGCCGGCTGCAGGAGCTGGCGGTGGCTTAGTGCCAGCAGGCGCGAGGTCAAATCGCGGGCGCGCATGGCGGCAAAATTAATTTCGTTGGCCATGCGCAGCAGAGAGCCTTGATCGGCGAGCTTTTTTTTCAGCAGTTCGCTATAGCCGAGAATCCCGACGAGTAAATTATTAAAATCATGAGCGACGCCGCCGGCCAGACGTCCGACGGCTTCCATTTTCTGCGCCTCGCGCAGCTGGACTTCCAGGGCGCGACGCTCGGTGACATCGCGGATGATGGCGATCATGCACAGCTGGCCGGAGAGTTCGATGCTGTGGGCGGAAATTTGAACGGTGCGGAGTTCAGCCGACTTTAAAAACACGCGGACTTCCAGATCGCGCGCTTTGCCGGAACGTTTCAAAAGCGCGACGATCTGCTGACGGTCCTTGGGATTGGCCCAGAGTCCCAATTCCACGGAGGTGCGGCCGATGACTTCCTGGCGGGCAAACCCGGTGAGGCGGAGAAAATTGTCGTTCACTTCGATGAAGCGGCCATCTTCCATGGAAGTGATGGTGATCACGTCCGGGCCCAGGTGAAACGCCTTGGAGAATTTTTCTTCGGAGACGCGCAATTTTTCTTCGGCGTGCTTGCGGTCGGTGATGTCGCGGACGGCAAGGCAGAGGGTGTACTGATCCGAGCCGGCGGGAGGGATGCGGTTCATGCGTGCCAGAAACCAGCGCTTGCCGGCCGGGACATCGAGGGAGTATTCGAATTCTTCACTGCGGCCGCTGGCCAGAACTCTGTCGAAAATTTGCGAAAATGGCCGGAAGAATTCTTCGCCAATGACGCCGGAAACGCGCTTCCCTTTCAGTTCGTGGCGCGGGCGATACAGAAGCTCCTCGTTGGTGGTCCAGATATTCAGGAAAGTGCCTTCGCGATCGAGTTCGAAAACGATTTCATCAATGGAGCCGATGAGGGCTTCCAGGCGCGATTCGTTTTCGATGGGGCCGCGGTGTACGGGCGGCGGCTGGCCGGGCGCGGGATTTTTGGGGCGGACGCCAGGGTCCGCCGGCTGCGGAACGATTTCCCCAGGGATCCGACGGTTATGCACCATGATGGAGAAAGCTAGACGTTGAGAGTCAGAGATGTTTCGGGCACGAAACCGTCGCTGCGGCTGTGCGCTGCGCGCGGCGGTGGCATCGGATTCTTAACGCGATCCACCGGATTGTAAAGAGTGTCGCGTTCCACCGGCACGCGTCCAGCCGCGCGAATCAGGCGCTCGAGTTCGGCGCGCGTCATGAACTCAGGAGTGGTGGCGCCGGCATCGTGATAAATTTTTTCCTCGACGACGGTGCCGTCCAGATCGTTTGCGCCGAAGCGCAGAGCCACTTGCGCGATGCGCGGCGTCAGCATGATCCAATAAGCCTTGATGTGATCGAAATTGTCGAGCAGCAGGCGCGAGACCGCGATCGCTTTCAGGTCGTCCATGCCCGTGGGCCCCGGCAGATGGGCCAGGCCGGTATTCGCCGGATGAAATGCCAGCGGAATGAAGGTGACGAAACCGTGGGTGATGTCCTGCGTCGCGCGCAGCTGCAGCAGGTGATCTACGCGCTCCTCGGCGGTTTCGATGTGGCCGTAGAGCATCGTGGCATTGGAGCGCAGGCCGAGTTCATGCGCGGTGCGCGCGATTTCCAGCCAGCGCTGGCCACTGACTTTGTGATCGCAAATAATCTTGCGGACGCGGGGATGAAAAATTTCGGCGCCGCCGCCGGGAAGCGAGTCCACTCCGGCACTTTTCATGGCGAGAAGCGTATCGCGAATGGAAAGCTTGGAGATGCGCGCGTAGTAGCCGACCTCCACCATCGTGAAAGCTTTCAAGTGCACTTGCGGGAAGCGCTCCTTCAGGCCGCGAATCAGCGTCAGGTAATATTCGAAAGGCAAGTCGGGATGCAGGCCGCCCACAATGTGAAATTCCGTGGCGCCTTCTGCGACGCCTTCTCCCGCGCGCTTGTAAATTTCATCGAGAGCGAAGTTGTAGGCGCCGGGTGAATCGGGCGAGCGGCCGAAGGCGCAGAGTTTGCAGTGCGCCACGCAAACGTTGGTGGGATTGATGTGGCGATTGACATTGAAATAGGTGACGTTGCCGTGCTTTTTTTCGCGAACGAAATTCGCCAGCCAGCCCACCGCCAGAAGATCGTGCGATTCATAGAGCGCGAGACCGTCTTCGGCGTTGAGACGCTCGCCGGCCAGAACTTTTGCGGCCACCGGCTGGAGGCGAGCATCGTTTACTTGCAGCGTGTGTAGTTGCAGACCCATTTACGTTTCACGATTCCTTCGCCGCGTTTTCAGGGGCGATTCACAAATGTGGCCGCGCCCCAGAAGAGCAGGAACAACAAACTAATATAGCCATTCACGGTGAAAAACGCAGCATTCATTTTGCTCAGGTCGTGAGGGTGAACCAGTGAATGTTCGTAGGCCAGCAGCGCCGCTACGACTGCAATGCCCACCCAGGCCGGCCACGCGAGTTGAAGACTGACGGCCAGCCAGACCAGTAAGGCGACCATTATCAGATGCATCCCGCGGGCGATCAGCAGCGCACGGGCGACGCCAAATTTTTTGGGGATGGAGTGGAGACCGGCGGACTTGTCGAATTCTACGTCCTGGCAGGCGTAGAGAACGTCGAATCCGCCGACCCAGAGCGTGACGGCCGCGCAGAGGATTAACATGCGCAGGTCGAGCGAGCCGCGAATGGCGATCCATGCGGCCGCGGGCGAGATGCCCAGGGCGAAGCCGAGGACAAAGTGCGACCACGCGGTAAATCGTTTTGTGAATGAGTAGAAAAAAAGGACGGCAAGCGCGACGGGAGATAGTTTGAGCGCGAGCGGATTCAATTGCCATGCGGCGACGATCAGGACGGCGGATGCGATTACGGTGAACGCGGCCGCGAAGCCGACGGAGAGTTCGCCTTTGGGCAGAGCGCGACTAGCGGTGCGGGGATTGCGGCGATCGAATTCCACGTCGGCGATGCGGTTCATGGTCATCGCGGCGGAGCGGGCGCCGACCATGGCGACGATGATCCAGAGAAGTTGACGCCAGGTGGGGAAAGCGCCGCTGGCGCGGGCGGCTAGCAATGCGCCGACCAGCGCGAAGGGCAGGGCGAAAATGGAGTGCTCGAATTTGATCATTTCGAGCACGATCCGGATGCGATTCTTCGCCACAGTTTTAATCCTTCCCACCCTTCCAACGATACTGCTTTTCTTGCGGCAGACCTAGCTGCGCAAGGACGCGGAATGCGAATTGGTTGATGAGGTCGTCGATCTTTTTTGGCGCGTAGTAGAAAGCGGGCATCGCGGGCATTACGGTGGCGCCGGCGTCGTGGACGCGCAGCATATTTTCCAGATGGATGCGATTCAGCGGCGTTTCGCGCAGGCACAGAACCAGCGGGCGTCGCTCTTTCAGGCAGACGTCGGCGGCGCGCGTAAGTAGGTCATTCGCGATTCCCGTAGCGATGGAGCCTAGCGCGCCGGCGGAACACGGAACGATCACCATGCCATCCACCGGAGCGCTGCCCGAGGCTATGCTGGCGCCAATATCCTTATTCGGGAGATATTCGATTTTTTTTGCTGCTGTGCCGGTGAGGAGCGAGGGCAATTTTTTCGCATCGGTCGGGACCACGTCGAGTTCTGTCGCGAGCAATCGCATGCCCGCTTCGCTCGAGACGAGGTATACGCGCCGCACGCGCTGCTCGGCGTCGAGGAGGCGCAGAACGGACTGGGCGTAGGCCGCGCCGCTGGCACCGGTGATTCCGACTGTAATCGTGAAGCCGCTGAATTTTGCCATGGGTGAATGTTGAATCAACGAGTTTAGGTGGCGGGTTGTGACGGAGTCAAGGCGAGCGGGCTGGCGCGGATTCGTAGGGATTGATGTTGACAAGAGCGCGCGTATTTCCGAAAGTCACTGGCGAGCCAGGAGGCGTGAGTGCTGGCGAAAGCAGGGAAACATGAATTGGATTGAACGACTCTTTGTGCGAGCGAAGCACTGGCAGATTTTTCTGCTTTTCGTGCTCTTAGGCGCCATCTCGGAATTTCCCGTCCTCGGCAATTTCGCGGCAGCTGTGAAATCGCCGGAGGGTTACGGGGCGGTTCTGATTTTGACCGAAGTTCTCACGGCGATGGCCGTTTGGTGCTTTCTGCTGTGGTTGTGGTCTGCAGGATCCTTTCTGACCGCGGTGGCACCTGCTCCTCTGAGGCTCAAGAAGAAATTTTTCTCGTTTACGGTCCTGTTCACGGCCATCTATGTGCCAGTATCGATCGCGCTGTTTCAGAGCATCAACCCGAAGCTATTTGTGATCACAATTCCTGTGCATCTGTTTGCCGTGTTTTGCATGTTCTACAACCTGTATTTCGTGGCCGAAGGCCTGGTAATAGCGGAGATCCGCAAGCGTCCCTCCTTCTTTGACTGTGCTGGACCGTTTTTCCTAATTTGGTTTTTCCTCATTGGCGTGTGGTTTATCCAGCCGCGGATTAATCGACTGTACGCGGAAAAGCGGAGCGCCGAGGCAACGATATAAGTTGCGGCTGCCGGGAACCTGTGTCTTAACCTGACTCGGGGCGCTGTGGAAGCCCCGGAAAACGACGCACGATACGGCCCGCGGCCCAAGCCGAGAACCTCGCCCAGTCGACTTACCCACCAGCAGCAATTCAATCGCTAGTTTTTGTCACATTGATGCAGCCGCAGGCGACCCCAAATGCGGGCTCGTTGCGTCGAAACCCACAAAGGTAGAGAATACCTGCCGCCGTTGGGAGGCTTCGAAATGAATCTTATGCGGAAAATGCGCGCAGCCGCGATCGTGGGGCTGGGATTCGCGCTAGGGCTCGGTGGAGTGTTGCGCGCAGCGCCGGGCGAAAATCAAGCAGCGAGCGCGGGCGTGAAGGTGCCGAAGCTGGAATTTCGCGACGTGAAGCTGGACAACGGCTTGCGTGTCATTCTGGTGCCGGATCATTCGGCGCCGGTCTATGGGATTGACGTTTGCTACAACGTAGGCGCGCACAACGAACATCCGGGGCGCACCGGATTCGCGCACCTGTTCGAGCACATGATGTTTGAAGGTTCGGAGAACGTGGCCAAGGGCGAGCACTTCGTGCTGGTTTTCAACAACGGCGGCAATATGAACGGCACGACCAATGAAGACCGCACCACGTACTTCGAAGAGCTGCCGAAAAACCAGCTGGATCTCGGATTGTTTCTGGAAGCCGACCGCATGCGCGCGTTGAACGTGACGCAAGCGAACCTGGACAACCAGCGCAACGCGGTACAGGAGGAGCGGCGGCAAGGGATCGATAATCAACCGTACGGGCGGGCGCAGCTGGACCTGGACAACCTGGCTTATGACAATTTCGCGTACAAACATTCGACGATCGGTTCGATGACGGATTTGAACGCGGCAAGCATTGACGATGTGAAGGATTTTTTCCGGATTTACTACGCGCCGAACAACGCGGTGCTGACGCTGGTGGGCGATTTCGATCCGGACGAGACGCTGGCCAAGGTGAAGAAATATTTCGCAGCGATCCCGGCGCAGCCCGCGCCGCCGAAAGTGGATTTGTCCGAGGAGGCGCATTACGGCGAGCGGCGCGAAGTAATTTACGATCCGCTGGCGCGTTTGCCGGAGATTGACATGGCGTATCACATCCCGCCGGGCAACACGCCGGAAAATTACGCGGCGCAACAATTGACCTACGTGCTGGGACAGGGAGAGAGTTCGCGTTTCTACCAGCGCCTGGTGAAGGAAAAGCAACTCGCTTCCCAGGTCAGCGTGCAGTCCGACGCACGCATCGGCGTCAGCCAGCTCTACATTTCAGCGAATCCGCGGCCGGGAGTGAAAGTGGAGGACCTGGAAAAAGCGATCGACGAGGAGGTTGCCGCCGTGGTGAAAAGCGGCGTTACCTCGGACGAGCTGGCGAAAGCGAAATCACAGTTGCTGCGGCAATTCATCGAGCGGCGGCGGTCGGCTTTGTTCACGGCGATTTTGATCGGAAATTACACGGTGTATTTTAACGATCCGAACCTGATCAACACGATTGTGGACAAGGAACAGGCGGTGACGGTGGACGAAGTGAACGCGGTAGCGAAAAAATATCTGGTGCAAGACCAGCGAGCGGTGGTGATCACTTATCCTGCGGCGGATGAGAAAGCGTCGTCGAAGGGGGCGCAATGAGAGGGAGCGCGATGAAGAATTTCAGCGGAATTTGGCGGACCTCGGGAGTTGCCATCGTCGCTCCGGCTGCACTCGCAACATTGGCACTGCTGGCAGCATTCGCAGGACTGCTGCTGCCGGGCGCCGCGTTTGCGCAAGGCCAAGGCCAAGACAAAAGCGCACCGCTCAGCCAGGTGCAGCGGCTAAACCGGGCGCCCGTAAACAAGGAAGTCTTGCGCGTACAGCTGCCGCGGCCGACGGTGGTGAAGCTGAAGAACGGGTTGACGCTCGTGCTGGAAGAGGACCACAAGCTGCCGACAATTGCATTCACGATGTGGATTCGCCCGGGCCAGCTGGCGGATCCCGGCGATCTGCCGGGGCTGGCATCGTTTACGGCGGGAATGTTGCGCGAAGGGACTGAGAAGAGGACGAGCGAGCAGATTGCAAGCGAAGTGGATTCGCTGGGCGCGACGCTGGAGGCGAGTTCTCGGTTTGGCGTGAGCTATACGTCGGTGAATGCGTCCGGGCTGATCAGCGACGCTGCGAAGATTTTGGACTTGTTGAGCGACGTGGTGCTGCATCCGAGTTTTCCTGCGAGCGAGCTTGCCAAATTCAAGCAGAGCGAGGGCGCAAGCCTGGAACAGCGGCTATCCAGCCCTGCGTTTCTGGCAACGCAGGGATTCCGGCGGGTGATTTACGGCGATACGCCGATGGCCGTGGCATCCGCGACGAAAGAATCGATTGAGAAAATCAGCGTGGAGGATTTGAAACGCTTCCACGAGAAGCATTACGTGCCGGGAAACGCGATTTTGGGCGTGACGGGTGACTTCACGGCGAGTGAAATGCGCGCGACGATCGAAAAATATTTCGGAGCTTGGACGGGAGCGGCGGAGGCGCCGGATAAGTTTGCAGCGGCGGTTGCGCCGCAGGCCACGAAAATTACCTTGGTGGATCGTCCAGCCTCGGTGCAGACATTTATTATCGTCGGCGACCGGGCAATTCGGCGGACCGATCCGGAATATTATGGATTGGCGGTGATGAACCAGGTGCTGGGAGGCGGACCACAGGCACGGCTGTTTCTGGATCTGCGCGAAGAGCACAGCCTAACATATGGGTCCTATAGCCGGTTTAACGCGGAGATTTATGCGGGCGACTGGCAAGCTTCCGCGCCGGTGCGCACAAAAGTGACGGGCGATGCATTCGACCGGTTCCTGTATGAATTCAAGAAGATCAACGACGAGCCGGTGCCACAAAGCGAAATGGACGACGCGCACCGGGCAATCATCGCGAACTTCGCGCTTTCGCTGGAGCAACCGAGCCAGATATTGAATGATTGGCTGACCGCGCAGTATTACGGGCTGCCGGCGGATTATTGGGATAAGTATCCCGATCACATCGGCGGGATTGATGCGGCGGGCGTGCAGGTTGCGGCAAAGAAATTCGTGGACATCGATCACCTACAGTGGATTTGCGTAGGTGATCGCAAGGAAATTGAAAGCGTGTTGAAAAAATACGGCACCGTGAATGTGGTGGATGTCACTGGGAAGGCCGAGAACTAGGCGGCGCTTGCCGAGGACACGCCATGGATGAAGGGGACGTACGGAAATTTCTGGAGGCAGTGAAGCGCGGGAGTTTGCCGGTGGAAAGCGCCGTCGAACAACTGCGTCAATGGCCCTATGAGGATTTGGGGTTCGCGAAGATCGACCACCATCGCGCCCTGCGGCAGGGGTTCCCGGAGGTGATCTTCGCGCGAAAGAAAACGGCGAGACAGGTGGCGGAGATTGCGCGAGCCATGCTGCGCGCCAAGGCATCGCACAATATCTTGATCACGCGTGCGGACAAGAAGGTTTTTGCTGCGGTGAAGAAACTGGCACGGGCGGCGCGATTTCACGAGCTTTCGGGCGCGATCACGATTTCACGTAGCGCGGCGAATCACGGGAAGGGTTTGATTTTGGTCGTGACCGCGGGAACCAGCGACGTACCCGTGGCGGAAGAAGCACTGGTGACCGCGCAAATTATGGGAAATCGCGCAGAGGCGATTTATGACGTGGGCGTCGCGGGGTTGCACCGGTTGCTCGAGCATCGCAAGAAACTCGCGGCGGCGCGGGTGATTGTCTGCGTGGCAGGGATGGAGGGGGCGCTGCCAAGCGTGGTGGCAGGGATGGTAGCGGCTCCTGTGATTGCGGTGCCGACGAGCACCGGTTATGGATCGAGTTTTGGCGGGTTGACCGCGCTGCTGGCGATGCTGAATAGCTGCGCTTCGAACGTGAGCGTGGTGAATATTGATAACGGGTTTGGCGCGGGATGCGTGGCTAGCGTGATCAATCGGCTCTAGATTGCGGTTTGGCCACGCGGGGCGAAAAGATTTAACGCAGAGGACGCAGAGACCACTGCACAGCGAAGGGCGAGAAAACCGAGAGTTCTCTAAGCGAGCGCGTTTACCAGCGCGGTTGCGATTTCTGTCTCTTCTTCGGGATTCACTGTGCGGAGATCGAGGATGAGGTGGTTGTCCTCGATGCGGGCGATTACTGGTATTGCGGTAGGTGATGTGGCGCCGCCTGGGCTGTTGCTTTGTCGCTTGCGCAGACGATCTTCTAGTTTTGCGGCGGAGTGGCGCGGGGTGGAGATGGCGATCAGGGTGGTGGGCAACTGCTGATCGGGTGTCGAGCCGCCGCCGACCACGGAAAAGCCGGGCAGGATTTCCAGTTTCGCGTCGGTTGGCAGTGCGGGGCGGAACTTTTCGCAGAAGTCTTGGGCGCGTTCGCCGATTTCTTTTTGAGATAGGCGGATCATGCGCAGCGCGGGAATCTCGTCGAGCGCGCCGCGCAGGTAGGAGTGCAGCGTGGCTTCCAGGCCCGCGATGGTGAGCTTGTCGACGCGGAGCGCGCGAAACAGCGGACTAGAGCGAATGCGTTCCACGATTTCTTTCTTGCCTGCGATTATTCCCGCCTGAGGGCCGCCCAGCAATTTATCTCCACTGAAGGTGATAACGGACGCGCCGGCATCGCAACTGGCGCGCACGACGGGTTCGGCGATTCCGTTGGCTGCCAGATCGGCCACGCAGCCCGAGCCGAGATCTTCATAGACCGGAAGATTGCAGCGTTCGCCGAGCGCGACCAATTCCGCGAGCGAGGGGCGCTCGGTGAATCCCGTGATGCGGAAATTCGACGGATGCACGCGGAGGAGCAGACGAGTGTGATCGGTAATCGCGCGCTCGTAGTCGCGGAGGCGCGTGCGATTGGTGGTGCCGACTTCGCGGAGCTGCGCGCCGCTTTCGTTCATGATGTCGGGGATGCGGAAGCCATCGCCGATCTCGATCAGTTCGCCGCGGGAGACGATGACTTCAGCGCCTTTGGCTAGCGCGTTCAGGACCAGAAAAACGGCAGCGGCATTGTTGTTGACGAGGATGGCGGATTCGGCGCCGACCAATTCGGCGAGCAGGCGTCCGGTGTGGACGTCGCGCCTGCCCCGTTCACCGCGCGCGACGTCGTATTCCAGATTCGAGTAGGTAGCGCTGGTGGCGCTGATCTGCTCCAGGGCGGCACGTGAAAGTGGGGCGCGGCCCAAGTTCGTGTGCAGGATGACTCCGGTGGCGTTGATGACGCGGCGGAGAGATGGCGCGAGAGCGGACTCGACTTTGAGAACGACTGCGGCGACCAGCTCGTTCGAGATTTCGGAGAGCGGGCGCGATTCGTATGGCGCCCGCTCGGACGTTTCCGGTATTGGGACGGCGTAGCGTGGTGGCTCATTTTTCAAGTTCGCTCGGTAGTCGGCGAGAACCTGGCGAACCGCTCGGGTGACAGCGGTGCGCCCGGATTTTTCGGCCAGAGCAATCAGGCGCGGCTGGAGGAGCAGTTCATCGACCGAAGGGATGGCGCGGAGGCGGGCGCCTGAATCCTGTTGCAATCCGGCGGCGGATTCGGGAACGGGGCTCATTGCTAAGGCATTTGAACACAGTGTGATAAGGGCTGGCAACCGAAGGCTTGCGCCGGGGCATTTCCCTTTGCGACATATCGGCGGAGGGTCACATTGACGGCGTCGATTGCGCACTCTAGGCTGGAGTTAGCGGCGGCTGGGAGCTGGCTGCAGGCGCGGGCTGCGGGAATGCCTGTCGGGCGGCGAGCACGGCGCGCGGCGGTTGAAAAATTATGGCGACGATTGACGAAGAACTCGGACAAATCGAGCGCGACATCCGCACGCTGAAAATTGAGTTTGAGCAATATTTCGGTGGCGGGCGTTCGCGGCCTCCAACCGATACACAGTGGCGGCTGGAGACGAACTTGAAGCGCTACTCGGACCGGACGGGGGAGCTTTCTTCGGGGCAACGCTTTCGCTATAGCAACCTGGCTTCGACGTACGCGAAGTATCAGGACATGTGGCGGAAGAAGCTGATCCAGAAGGAATCGGGAACGACGCAGCATCATTACGGCGCGGCGGCGAAGGCCATCGAAGGCGAGCGACAGCGCAAGGCCGCCGAAGATGCGATGCGGACGCGGGTTGCGGCCGAAGCCGCGGTGAAAGTGGCAGCGGAGGACATGGGCGTGTCTTCGGCGACGGCGATCGCGCACGCGGCGGCGGATGCTGCGACGCGGGCTGCCGAGGTACGACACGCGGCGGATTTTGCTCTGGCGCTTTCTGA
This sequence comes from Candidatus Acidiferrales bacterium, assembly GCA_035602855.1. Taxonomy (GTDB): domain Bacteria; phylum Acidobacteriota; class Terriglobia; order Acidiferrales; family UBA7541; genus Palsa-295. The sequence continues at coordinate 40,828 of DATNLN010000033.1, read as the reverse complement.
TCCTGAACACGAGACTGAAAAGGTGGAGAAGCTCTATCAGCGGCTGGTGGATGCGCGCACCGAGACGGGCGAGAAGGCCGGAGTGCCTAGCCTGAAGGATTTCGAGCGGTTCGTGCGGCAGAAGACGAAGGACCTGAAGGAAAAAGGTGGGCGGGAGATTGAGTACACCGTCAGTATTGAGGGCGGGCACGTGAAATTGAAGGCGCGCGTTTCGAGTTGAGAATTTTCCTCGTGGCACAGCGGTTGCGAGGAATCCCGCAGTTCAAACCAATTGCATCCCCACGGCAGCGAATTCTGGCAAGACGTCTGCCTCCTGACCCTCGCTCTCTACTTGAAATTCTCCTCGCATGAATCCCATTTCGCGCAGTGATGCTCTTCCGAATTTTTCCGCAAACGCATACACTGGCGGGGCTTTCTGGATGGGAGGAATTATCGTGGCGGGACAAAGTGCCGTGACGCGGGCGCTGATCAGCGTGTTCGACAAGACGGGTGTGGTGGAGTTTGCGCGGGAGCTGGCAGCGCTGGGTGTGGAGATTGTTTCAACGGGAGGCACGGCGCGGTTGCTGCGCGAGGGCGGAGTCGGGGTGCGCGACGTGGCGGAGCTGACCGGCTGGCCGGAAATGCTGGGCGGGCGGGTGAAGACGTTGCATCCGAAAGTGCATGGCGGGATTTTATTTCAGCGGGGGAAGGCGGAGGACCGTAAGCAGGTGGGCGAGCATGGCATTGTGCCGATCGATCTGGTGGTGGTGAATTTGTATCCGTTTTCGGCGACGGCGGCTAAGCCGGGCGTGACGCCGGAGGAATTGATCGAAAATATTGATATTGGCGGGCCGGCGATGGTGCGGTCGGCGGCGAAAAATTTCCAGAGCGTGGGGGTGGTGACCGATCCGGACGATTACGCGGCCATCACGGGGGAGTTGCGCGAGCGGGGCGAATTGAGTGTCGGGACGCGGCTGAATCTGGCGCGGAAAGCGTATGCGCGGACGGCTCGTTACGACGGAGAAATTGCTACCGAGCTCGAAAGGCTTAGCGTGAGCGACCAAGCGCCAGACGGAATTGGAATTGTAATCGGCGAGCTGGAAAAACTGCCGCAGCGGATAAACATTGCGCTGGAGCGGAGGCAGTCCATGCGATACGGAGAAAACCCGCACCAGGCCGCGGCGCTGTACATTCCCGCGGGATATCCGCCAGCCGGGTTGGCGAGCGCGAGGCAGCTGCAGGGCAAGGAGCTTTCCTACAACAACCTGGTGGATCTGGATTCGGCCTGGGCGCTGGCGCAGGAATTTCACAGGCCCGCGGTGGCGATCATCAAGCACAACAATCCGTGCGGGGCGGCGGAGCAGGAGTCGTTGAGCGATGCGTATGTGAAGGCGCTGGCGTGCGATCCGGTGTCAGCGTTCGGCGGGGTGCTAGCGTTTAATCGCGCGCTGGATGCAGCGACGGCAGAGGAAGTCGGGAAATTATTTGTGGAGTGCATCGTGGCGCCGGGATACGCGGCGGCGGCGCTGGAAAAACTGGGCGCGAAGAAAAATTTGCGGCTGCTGGAAATGCAGAACGGTAAAGTGGTGGAAGAGCTTGACCTGAAACGCATCTCGGGCGGCATGCTGGCGCAGGAAGCGGACCGCCACGAACTAGCGGAAGCGGAACTGCAGGTGGTGACCGAGCGCGCGCCGACGCCCGCGGAAACGCGCGCGCTACTTTTTGGCTGGAAGGTTTGCAAGCACGTGAAATCGAATGCGATTGTGTTTGCGCGCGAGGGGCAAACGGTGGGAGTGGGCGCGGGCCAGATGAGCCGTGTGGACTCGGTGAAGATTGCGGTGATCAAGGCGGCGACAAATGGGCTGGACTTGAAGGGCAGTGTGGTGGCGTCGGATGCATTTTTCCCTTTTCCCGACGGCGTGGAGGAGGCGGGGAAGGCGGGAGCCGTCGCTGTGATACAGCCGGGCGGGTCGATGCGCGATGCGGATGTGATTGCTGCGGCGAACAAGCTGGGTATGGCGATGGTGTTTTCGGGCGTGCGACATTTCCGGCATTAGAGCGCGCCTCGGAAATATGCAGCAACCATGGCGCAGCTATTTTTTCTTGGCGGCGCCGGAATTGGGTGCGATGGCAGCGAGCGGTTGGCGATGATAGGTGATTTCGACGACTTGCGGATCGCCCGTTTCGGTAATGATTTCCGAGCGCCAGGTATAGGTATCGGGGTCAATTCTGGTGAAGACGACGCGCTTGGGCTTGCCGTTCGCGGGATTTTCGAAATCAATTTTCTTCGCTTCGACGGTGCTAAGTTTCAGAAGCGTGGCGTCTGATTTTTCCCAGGGCACCAGTTCCGGCGTGAAATGGCGGAAATAGAAATTAATGCCGCCGTTTTTTTCCAGTAGCGTGAAAAACTCGATTACCAACACTTTATCGTTTTCGATCAGGCGGAAATCACCGACCATGGTACCGGCTTTGGGAGCGGTCCAGATCTGCTCAGCGACACGCGGCCCCCAATCGCCGCGCCAGCGACCTTCCAGCCACGAGAAGTCTGAAAGATTGGGGCTAGAGGCTGCTTCGGGTGCAGCCAGAGAGGCGGCTCCATTCGCTGCCACAGCAGAGGCGGCATTGGATCGCGAGGTTGCTCCAGCGGCTTGTTGCGCGGAATCCGCAGGCGATGGGGCGAATAATGCGAGCGCGGCGATGCACGCGAACAGGAAGAAAACGCCGATTTTGAGCCGGAACACCCTGGGCCTCCGCTGGATCAAGCGGTGAGATTTTCCCACATGATTCACGGTGGAGTTCAATCGTTTTGCGAAGGTTCGGGCCATGGCGGAGAAAACTCTATCATGGAGGTATCCTAACGCGGCTGATTTGCGTCCAAATAGTGTGCGCTGCCGGAAACAACGGGCGCGCGGTATTGCTTTGACCGCTTTGGGCCGCTGTACGATAATAGAGTTTTGCGACGGACTCATGAAAACAATCATAGGAATCGCGTTTTTGGCATCGTTCGGGCTGGTCGCGGCGGCACAGGCCGCGCGCGCGCAGAATACCTCGCCTGCATCTTCCACGCCAGTCGCTCCTAAGACCGCGGATTCTTCGAGGAATCCCGCCTCCACGTCAGCGAACCCGGGTGAGCAGGGGGCGCGGGGCGATGTGTATTACTACTTCACGATGGGGCATGTGGACGAGCAGCAATACGAATTGACCGGGCGTGCGGAACTGGCGACGCAGGCCATTGAGGCTTACAAGAAGGCGCTGGAGCTGGCTCCGGCATCGCCGGTCATCCGCGAGCGGCTGGCGGAGATATATGCCAAGTCGCAGCGGCTGCGCGAAGCCGTGGAGCAGGCGCAAGAAGCGCTGAAGAGTGATCCCGACAATGTGGATGCGCACCGGCTGCTGGCGCGGATCTATGTGCGCGAGCTGGGGGATTTGAGCGCAGGCGAAGTGCAAAAGGAAACCCTGGAAAAGGCGATCGCGCAATTCCAGGAAATTCTGAAAATACAGCCCGATGATGTTTATTCCGCGCTGTGGCTGGCGCGGCTGTATCGTTTTGAAAACAAGCACAGCGAAGCGGAAACGGTGCTGCGCGGATTGCTGGCGCGCGACGCGGCGAATGGTCCGGCGCTGGAACAATTGAGCCAGCTGTTGATGGATGAAGGGCGGTCGCAGGAAGCGGTGAAGCTGCTTTCGGATGCGGCCGGGGAATCTTCTTCGCCGGAAGTTTACGATTTGCTGGGCGACGCTTATTCGCAAGCGAAGGACTACGCGAAGGCGGAAGATGCGTATCGCAAAGCGGTGGAGGAGGATCCGGACGATCCCGGCCACTTGCATGGCCTGGCGCAAGCGCTGATGGCGGAAGACAAGTACGCGGAGGCGCTCGAGCAGTTCAAGCGGCTGACGGAAATCGAGCCGAGCACGTCGGAAAATTATTTGCGCATAGCACAGCTGTATCGCCGCCTGGGGAAATTCGATCAGGCAGAGGCGAGTCTGCTGCGCGCGAAGCAACTGGCGCCGGGCAGTCTGGAAGTGCTCTATAACGAAGCGCTGCTGTACGAGGATCAGGGCCGTTACGACGACGCGGTGAAGGTGCTGAGCGACGCGATCGCCGGGATGAAGAGCCAATCGAGTAGCGCGCGAAATTCGGGAGGGGCTGCCGCGGGGAGTGGCGCGGACGGAGCGGCGGGTGGCGAGGCGAGCCCGAATGCGCTGGCGATTCTTTACGAGCAACTGGGGCACGCCTACCGTGAAGAGGAGAATTATTCGGCGGCGATTCAGACCTATCAGGACATGAGCAAGCTGGGAGCGGATGCGGAAAAACGCGCGCAGATGCTGCTGATTGACACGTATCGGGAAAGCCGCGATCTGGACCGAGCCATCGCAGAGACCAAGAAGGCTCAGGAAGCTGCGCCGAACGATCCAAGTCTGACGGTGACGCTGGCGATGCTGTATGGCGAGAAATCGGATGCGGATGCGGCGACGAAGCTGCTGGATGGCCTGTTGCGAGGAAACGACAGCGACCAGGAAATCTATTTGAATCTGGCGCAGGTGCAGGAACGCGGCAAGAGGTACGCGGAAGCGGAGCAGTCGGCACAGAAGGCCGAGCAAATGGCGCGGGGGAATGACGATAAGGAGACCGCCTGGTTCATGTTGGGCGCGATTTACGAGCGGCAGAAAAAATTCGATCAGGCGGAGCAGGAATTCCGCAAAGCACTGGAAGTGAGCCCCGGGAATGCATCGGTGCTGAACTACTACGGTTACATGCTGGCCGATCGGGGAGTGCGTCTGGAAGAAGCGACCGCGATGATCAAACAAGCGGTGACGCAGGAGCCCGGCAACGGGGCTTATCTGGACAGCCTGGGCTGGGCGTATTACAAACAGAACAAGTTGACGGAAGCCGAAGAAAATCTGCGCAAGGCGAACGATCGGCAAAAACACGATCCGACGATTTTGGGGCATCTGGGCGATGTGTATGCCAAGCTCGGGCAGACCGATCAGGCCGCGATTTATTGGGAACGTGCGCTGGCGGAATGGCAGAAGTCGGTGCCCGCCGATTACGAGACGGACAAAGTGAACGAGCTGGATGCACAGCTGAAGAATCTGAAACGGCGGACGGCGCAAAAAACCACGCCGGATTCCCCGAAACCGCAGTAAGCTCCCCCGCATGACTCGCGCGACAGGCAAGAAAAAATCGGTGCGCCTGCCCGCGTTTGCGAAGATTAATTTGTGTTTGCATGTGCTGGGCAAGCGGCCGGATGGCTATCACGAGCTGCGCACGATTTTCCAGGCGATTTCGCTGCGCGATACGCTGGAACTTTCCTTTACACCCGGTTCGTCCGGTTTCGACTTCGCATTGACTTCAAACGATGCGGCGCTGTTGGGTCCCCAGAATCTTGTGGCGCGCGCGCTGACAGCCATGCAGCAGGAAATCGGATTTCACGGCTACGTTACCGCGCATTTAGAAAAGAAAATTCCGGTGGCGCGCGGCATGGGCGGAGGTTCAAGCGACGCGGCCGCGGCGATGATCGGCACGTTGCGATTGACGGGAAGGAAGGTGCCGCTGGCGCGGCTGATGGAGATTGCGGCGGGCCTGGGCGCCGATGTGCCGTTCTTCTTGTTTGGCGGGCGGGCGCTGGCGGTGAATCGCGGCGATGAAATCTATCCGCTGCCCAATGCGCCGAAGCAGACGATTGTGGTGGTGTCTCCGCGCGACATTGGCATAAGCACCAAGGACGCCTTCGGGTGGATTTCTGCGGAATTGACAAAACGGCCAGAACCCCCTAAAATTTGGGGGTTCTGCGCTCTGTGCTGGAGCCGGCAGGGGACAGGCCTTGCGAATGATTTCGAGGGGCCGGTCTTCCGTCGTCATCCGCGACTCGAAGAAATTCGGGACGGATTGCTCAAGCGAGGAGCCGCAGATGCCGCGCTGGCGGGTAGCGGGTCGGCGGTGTTCGGAATATTCCGAAACCCAGCGCGTGCGCGCCGAGCCGCTCGTGCGTTCCCGGAAGATTCGGTTTTCGTCGTTGAAACCCTATCCAGGGAAGACTATGGCCGTCGTTTGGGCTGGCGTGCAGTTGCGCCTGCGCGCCTGAGTGTGGACGGGTGAGGAAAGATTTTTGACCGACGATAAATTCAAAATTTTCTGTGGTACTGCGAATCCGGAGCTGGCGAAAGCGATTTGCAAGTACGTGGGCGTGCCGCTGGGCGAAGCCGAGCACGGGCAGTTCAGCGACGGCGAGACGCGCTATCAGATACTGGAGAATGTGCGCGGCGCGGATGTATTTGTGGTGCAGCCCTGCAGCACGCCGGTGAATTTCAATCTGATGCAGTTGCTGCTGATGATTGATGCATTCAAGCGGGCTTCGGCGTGGCGCATTACGGCGGTGGTGCCGTATTACCCGTATGCGCGGCAGGATCGCAAAGACCGTCCGCGGGTAGCGATTTCGGCGAAGCTGGTGGCCGATCTGCTGGAGACCGCGGGGGCGAGCCGGGTGCTGACGCTGGATTTGCACGCGCCGCAGATTCAGGGATATTTCAATATTCCCGTGGATCACTTGTTTGCGTCGCCGGTGCTGGTGGAATATTTTCAGAAGATGCAGCTGGGGCCGATCACGGTGGTTTCGCCCGATGCAGGCGGAGTGGAGCGCGCGCGATTTTTCGCCAAGAGAATTGGGGCGCCGCTGGCAATCGTGGACAAGCGGCGCATTGATGTGAACGTGAGCGAAGTGATGCATCTGATCGGCGACGTGGCAGGGCGGCCGGCGCTGGTGATTGACGACATTATTGACACGGCGGGCACGCTGGTGAAGACGGCCGAAGCGCTGCTGGAGCATGGCGCGACACGAGTATTTGCGGCGTGCACGCATGCGGTGCTTTCCGGACCAGCGGTGGAGCGGATCGCGAAATCGAAGATCGAGGCTGTGGTGGTATCGGATTCGGTGCCGTTGAGCGCAGCGGCGCAGAAGCTAGGGAAGATCAAGGCTTTGAGCGTGGCGCCGCTGCTGGCGCGCGGGATTCAGTCGATTCACGAAGAGACTTCGATCAGCGAGCTGTTCATTTAGGGGGCGGGGCCGGCTTCGCCGGCGGATTTTTTTTGCGAGTTTAAGATAGCCGGCTGGAGGTAGCCAAGAGCAGCCGGCGCAACGAGGGAGTCATGGAGACATTTACAATCGAAGGGCAGGTACGCGAAGGGCGCGGGAAGGGTCCGGCGCGCCGCACGCGGTTGAGCGGGATGGTGCCGGCGATTCTGTACGGCGGGAAGAAGGATTCGATTTCCATTTCCGTGAACGCAAAACAAGTGGCGCGGATTCTGCGGTCGGAAACGGGGCACAACACGATTTTTACTGTGCAAGTGGCGTCGGGCGCGGCGGAAAAGGCGATGGTGAAGGATTGGCAGGTGGATCCGGTGAGCGGCAAATTGCTGCACGTGGATCTGTACCGAATCGCGATGGACGTGCGCATGCGCGTGATGGTGCCGGTGCATACGTTTGGCGAGCCGCAGGGCGTGAAGATGCAGGGCGGCGTGTTCGAGACGGTTACGCGCGAAGTGGAAATCGAATGCTTGCCCTCGGACATTCCGGAAGAATTCAGAGTGGATGTGACCGAGATGCTGATTGGCAAACAGTTGCGCGCGGCCGATCTGCCGTTTGACCCGAAGAAGATCAAATTGCTGACCGACCCGGTTCGCGTGATCGCGCACGTCGTCGTGCTGAAGAAGGAAGAAGAACCGGTTGCGGATGCTGCAGTGACGGCGGATGCGGCTCCGGCGGAACCGGAAGTAATGAAGAAGGGCAAGAAGGAAGTTGAAGAGGGTGAAGGCGAAGCGGCCGAAGCTCCTGCGGCGAAGGCCGAGAAGCCCGAGAAGAAGAAGTAGCTTTGCGAATGCGGCGCTAGCGGCGAACGCTCAGGGTAAAAATGAGACTTATTGTTGGCCTCGGAAACCCTGGCCCGGAATACGAGTTCACGCCGCATAACATGGGATTTTTGGCGGTGGATGCGTTGGGCGGGCGCGCTGGAATTCGCGTGACGCGGCCGGAAGCGAAATCCTACGTCGGGCTCGGCCGCATGGCCGGAAATGAAGTCGTGCTGGCCAAGCCGCAGACGATGATGAATCTGAGCGGCACGGCCGTGCGGATGCTGCTCGAGCGGTATCAGTGCACGGCCGCTGAGATGATCGTGCTGAGCGACGAAGCGGCGTTACCGTGGGGCATGCTGCGGATACGGGAACGAGGCAGCGCCGGCGGGCACAACGGATTGAAGTCGGTGATTGCGTCGGTCGGGTCGAACGAATTTATTCGGGTGCGGCTGGGCGTGAAGCCGGAGTATCCGCTGGAGGACATGGCGGAATACGTCCTGGGCACGATGCGGAAGCCGGAGCGCGAGATTGCGGCGCAGATGGCGGCGGATGCGGCTGAAGCTGTGGAATTGATTGTGGCAGAGGGCGCGGCGAAGGCAATGGCGAAGTTTAACCGGCGCGTCGAGACCGACGAAGAAGATCCGGAATAAAGGGTTTTTAGTTTAGGGCCCGGAAGTTACGCAAGAGAAGACGAGGAATCGAGGACATATGGAAGAGCGTCAGTACGACCTGATTTTTATTTGCCGGCCGGATACGCCGGAGGCAGACATCGACAAGGTAATTGCGACCCTGGAGAGCACTGCGGCGGACAAGGGCGCGAAGATCGAGTCGGTGGCGAAGTGGGGCCGGAAGCGCATGGCCTACCGCGTGCAGAAACTGCACGAGGGATACTTTGTGTACATGGTCATCAAGACCACGCACGGCGAAGTGGTGAAGGAACTGGAGCGCCGGTTGAAGGTAGCGGATCCGGTGATCAAGTACCTGACCGTGCGGCTGGACGAAGAACTGAAGCGGCAGGAGAAGTTGAAGCGGCACCGGGAGCGGCGTGCGGCGCGCCGTCCGCGGAAGGCGGCGCCTGCACCGGCGACGCCGGCGACGCCTGCGGCACCGATCGCGCCGCCGACCGAGCAGTCGGCGCCCACGGCGTAGTTGGTGGCTAGAGGTTTCGCGTTTGTGCGCGCAAACGAAACGGGCGGTTAGGCCAACGGATATTTTTGCGGGAAATTAGTCAGGAGACTCGAATGGCAGAAGAAAACGCACCACAGCAGCAATCGCACGGCCCCTCTTCGGGAGGGATGCGGTCTTCGGGACCGGGCGGCGGGCCTGGTGGTCCGGGCGGAGGACGGCCCGGGGGACCAGCAAAACGCGGCAAGCGCAATTTCGTGCGCAAGAAGAAGGTCTGCAGGTTTTGTGTGGATAAGGCCGACTTCATTGATTACAAGAAGGCCGAAATTCTGGCGCCGTTCATTCAGGAGCGCGGGAAGATTCTGCCGCGGCGGATGACCGGGACTTGTTCGCGGCACCAGCGCTGGCTGACTGTAGCGATCAAGCGGGCACAGAATATCGCATTGCTGCCATTCGCGGCGGAATTGTAGTTCGCGAACAGGTACACAGGGCGAGAGCAGACACTGGTTGAAGGAATAGTGGCAGCGGGACGAAAAGCCAAGCTGCCGGCCAGACGCCGGCGCTACATTTAAAGGATTCGAGGTTCGCATACAATGCAAATCATTCTGCAGGAAGACGTGGAAAAGCTGGGAAATCGCGGCGAGCTGGTGGAAGTTGCGGAAGGATACGCACGCAATTTTCTGTTGCCGCGCAAGCTGGGGCTGGAAGCTACGGCTGGCAATTTGAAGCGGCTGGAGCGGATGCGGGCGCACTTCGCAAAGAAGGAAGCGACCGAAAAGGATGCGGCGCAGAAGCAGGGCGAGCAGCTCGCGGCGGTCTCCTTGGAATTCACGCGCAAGGCTGGCGAGAACGACCAGTTGTTCGGGTCGGTGACGTCGCTGGATGTGGCCGAAGCGTTGGCGGGCAAGGGCTTTGAGATCGACCGGAAAAAGATTGTGCTGGCTGAACCGATCAAGGTGATGGGCGAGTACGAGGTTCCGGTGAAGTTGCATCGCGAAGTGATCGTGAATGTGAAGGTCGCGGTGAAGAAGGAAGAGTAAGGCGGCGTTTATTTTGTAGTATCGCGCGCCTTCGCCGGCCGCTGGATCTTAGCAATCGCAGCAGAATGGGGCGTCTCGAAGTTCGGGACGCCTTTTTTTTGCGCCCAGGCTTTTCCACTTTTCCGATTTATTGCACAGGCTGGTGCGGTTGACGCGCCCGTTGTGAATGCGCACAATCCCGCCTGCCGATGAAAGAAAATTTCTCAGACGCGCAGTGTCCGCGTGCGTGTTGTCGCGGAGTGGAAGCGGGCGTAAGATTGCAGTCGTAGCATTGCAGCCGTACCATCCGAGCACAAACACAGACCATGCCAGGCGACGCCACACTCGAACGACCTTTACCGCACAATCTGGAGGCAGAGCGCAGCATACTGGGCGCGATTCTGCTGGATAATCACGCCCTGAACGCGGCGATCGAGAAGGTGCGCTCGGATGATTTCTTTTTACCGCAGCACCGGCAGATTTTCGAGCGCATGATCCAACTGGGAGAAAAGCAGCAGGCGATTGATATTGTGACGTTGATGGAAGATTTGTCGCGGCGCGGCGAGCTGGAAGCGGCGGGCGGGATTGCCTATCTCTCACAATTGGCGGACGGACTGCCGCGCATCACGAACGTGGAGCATTACGCGCGGATCGTCAAAGAAAAATCGGTGCTGCGCAATCTGATTTTTTCGGCGTCGGCAATTCAGGAACAGGCGCTCGCGGCGGGCGACGATGCGGACGTGATTCTGGATCGCGCCGAGTCGGTGATTTTCCAGCTGGCGGAAGATAGGGTGAAGGCCGGGCTAATCGGCGTCAAGGAACTGGTTCGTGACAATTTCGAACGCCTGGAAAAAATATTCAGCGAAGGGCGGCGGATCACCGGCCTCGCTACAGGCTACGCAAACCTGGACAACGAAACGGCGGGCCTGCAGCCTTCGGAGCTGATTATTCTGGCGGCGCGGCCATCGATGGGAAAAACGGCGCTGGCGCTGAACATCGCGGAAAATGTGGCGGTGCGGCATCGCCAGCCGGTGGCGATTTTCAGCCTGGAAATGTCGAAGGAGTCGCTGCTGCTGCGCTTGCTGGCTTCGGAGGCGCGCGTGGACGCGCACAAATTCCGCACGGGCCACATGAATCGCGATGACTGGGGGAAAGTGACTGGAGCGCTGACGAATCTGGCCGAGGCGCCGCTGTGGATTGATGATTCGGCTTCTTCAACGGTGATGGAGATGGGCGCGAAGGCGCGGCGGCTCAAGCGCGATCGCGGGCTTTCACTGATCATCGTGGATTATTTGCAGCTGGTGGTGCCGACGAATATGGGGCGGCAGAGCAACCGGCAAGAAGAGGTTTCGGGAATGTCGCGCGCGCTGAAAGGGCTGGCGAAGGAATTGAAGGTGCCGATCGTGGTGCTGAGCCAGTTGACGCGCGCGCCGGAGCGCGAAGAGCGCAAGCCGCAATTGGCGGACTTGCGCGAATCCGGCGCGATTGAGCAGGACGCGGACGTGGTGCTGTTTATCAACCGGCCGAATTTTTACAAGACGGATTTGCCGGATGAGGATCGCGCCAAGGCGGAGTTGATCATCGCCAAGCAGCGCAACGGTCCGACAGGAAATCTGAATTTTGTTTTTCTGGCGCGGCATACGCGATTTGAAGAGGCGGCGCCCGATGCCTGGAGCGCCGGGGGCGAGCCGGAGGAGTAGCGCGCGCCGTGTGCCGGCAAACCCAGCTGCGTGTCGAGAGGCACGCGAATTCCAGGATTTGACCTTCTATTAAGGTAGAGACTCCCCAGCTTGCGGCTTGTGTAACTCTATTTGTGTCTGATACTTACAGCGATGCGGAGATAAAGCAAGCGAGTGCAATGGAGTGGCGCCCGTCCTGCAACGATCCTGAGCGGATGTTTACCTAAACGGCGCGAAGCGTTTGGCGAATCGGAATTTCGTTCGCGCGCGCGGCGAGTAGTCTGGCATTCTAAATGAGCATGGCGAAAACAATTCGATTCGCGGGACGCCCGGTGTGGGCGGAAATTTCCTTGCGGGCCATCCTGCATAATCTGCGCGTGATTCGCAAACAGGTGGGAAGGCAGCGAAAAATTCTGGCGGTGGTGAAGTCGAACGCCTACGGGCTGGGCGCTGTGCCGGTGGCAAAGGCGCTACAGAAGGCCGGGACGGAATGGTTCGGCGTAACTTGCGCGAACGAGGGCGTGGAACTGCGCCAGGCGGGCATCCGCAAACGGATTCTGATTTTGACGGGCTTCTGGCCGGGAGAAGAAAAACGGCTGATTCAAAATAATCTGACGCCCACGGTAACGCGCGTGGATGATCTGGGTCATCTGGAGCGCAGCGCCAAGGCGGCCGGCGGAAAATCACGACTGCGATTCCATTTGAAGATTAATACGGGCATGAACCGGCTGGGAATTTCTGCGGATGAAGTGGACTGCTTCGCGCGAACGCTGAGCGAGTGTAGGCACATCGAGCTGGAAGGGACGTTCACGCATTTCGCGTCGGCGGAAGATTTCACGGCGCGACAGACGAACGAGCAGGAGAGGGTTTTTCTGGCGTGCCTGGAGCGATTACGCGCCCGGGGCGTATCGCCTGGAATTGTGCACATGGCGAATAGCGGGGCGATTTGTGCGCGGCCCAGTACCTGGGCGGATATGGTTCGCCCGGGAGCGATTCTCTACGGCTATTACCAGTCGTTTGACCCGCCGCAGAAAAAGCAGGAAGTGATGGGGCAGGTAGCGCTGCAGCCGTGCCTTTCGTTGCGGGCACGGATTATTTCACTGCGCAATTTGCCGGCGGGACAAGGCGTGGGCTACGCGGCGCGATTCGTGACCAAGCGGCCATCGCGCATTGCGGTGATCAATGCGGGATATGCCGACGGCGTGGTGCGGGCGCTGACAAACCGCGGATGGGCGCTGGTGCGCGGGCGGCGCGTGCCGCTGGTGGGGACGATCTCCATGGATTTGACGACGCTGGATTTGACCGACGTGCCGGAGGCGGTGCTGGGCGACGTGGTGACCATTTATGGGAAGGATGGCGGCGCTTCGATCGAAGTTTCCGAAGTGGCGCATGAGATTGGGACTGTGACGTCTGATTTATTGTGCGCGCTGGGGCGGCGCGTTCCGAAGTTCTACGTTTAGCTTCTTAATTCCCTCTTGCAGTCCGCGCCGTGCGCCGTATCATCGACCCGACATGAAATCTTTTTTGATCGTGGCAGTATTCGCTGCTTTGCTGGGAGCGCCGGCGACTCCGGAGTATTCGATTCAGGCGATACGCTATGCCAGTGTGCCGGACGTGCCGGTAGCTGAGCTGGTAATGGGCGGACCGAAGGATCAGAAAATTGAAATTGCGATGGTGGTTTGGCTGATCCGGGGCGGCGGCCGCACGATTCTGTTCGACAGCGGCTTTCATCGCGAGACGTTTCTGAAAGATTTTCCGATGAAGGATTATCTGCGGCCGGACAAGGCAGTGGAAACGGCAGGGGTGAAACCGGAGGAGGTGACGGACGTCGTCATCAGCCATGCGCACTGGGATCACATGGGCGGGCTTGACTTGTTTCCGAAGGCAAATGTCTGGATTCAGAAGGAAGAATATCGCTACTACACGATGGAAGCCTGGCAGCCAGGGGGAAATCACGGCGGGATTGATCCGGAAGATGCCAAAGAGCTGGTACAGCTGAATACCGATGGACGCATGCATCTGGTGGATGGCGATAACGTCGAGATATTTCCGGGCATTCGCGCTTACACCGGAGCACGGCACACGTATGCTTCGCAATATCTGAGCGTGGAAGGCAATCCGACATTTGTGCTGGCGTCAGACAATTGTTATTTCTATCTCAACCTTGCAGCGCATCTGGCCAGCGCTACGTTCAGCGATGCCGATCATCCGGCCAACATCGCCGCACAGTCGCGGATGATTCAACTGGCCGGATCGCCAGACCGCGTGGTACCGGGGCATGACGCGCTGCAATTCCAGAAGTTCCCTAGCGAAGGACGGGTGGCCAAAATAAAGTAAACGGTGCCGGCGTTCTGTACTGGCCGATGTGATTCCTAACCATTCCGTCCTGCGATAGTCTAATTCTATTAGCCGACGCTACCGAGAGCTACTGGGCCGGCCCTTGGATAGCTCCAGCGTGAAGCATCCTGCCAACTTTGCGAAATGCAGGGTATGGACACAGCCCGTTGACGGGGGCTTTGGGCGCGGTGCTATACTGTGGAATTCATAAGGATTTCATAAAGCACGTATCATCATCCTGGCGAGAACGCTCCAAATTATCATAGGCCAGGAAAACAGCTGGAGACGAAGCAAGAGAGAGCGGTTCGTCTCATTCATATTAATAAGGTGGAACCATGCAGAGGAACCCTGGGTCTCAGAATCGTCCTCCTAGCGTCGCGATCCCTGAAAACTCCCTGAATAAGCCGACAGCGCCCTCCCGCGCTGTGCACGAGCGCGTCGGGACGTTTTGGGACATGCTGGGGATACGACTGGTGTTCATGGCCGTTTGCGTCGCGGCGGGTTTTCATTTCCGTCCGTTCAGCGTGACGCCGGTAGCGGGAGCGGCGGTGGGGCTTTTGTTTGGCCTTGCGGTGATCCTGTTCGAGCTGCGGCTGCGGCACGCAAGTTTACGTAGGCTGATTGGAGCGGCGATAGGGTCGATTCTCGGGCTGCTGGGGGCGTACCTGACGTCGCTGATTTTGACGCATACGATCATGCCTGAGAGCACCCGGTCGTTTTTCTCCCTGGCGGCGTTTTTGGTGATGGCGTACATAGGGTTGATTCTGGGCGCGAATAAGGGTGACATGCTCAATCTGCAGGCGCTGGGAGGATTGTTCGGCAGCGAACGCAGCTTGAAGCATTCGTTCAAGGTGCTGGATACCAGCGTGATTATTGATGGGCGTGTGGCGGACATCGCGGACGCGCAATTTCTGGATGGCACGGTGATTATTCCGCAATTTGTGCTGCACGAATTGCAGCTGGTGGCAGATTCGGCCGACCCTTTGAAACGGCAACGCGGGCGCCGGGGGCTTGAGGTGCTGCAACGAATCCAGAAAATGGCGCACCTGGAAGTGCAGATCGCCGACGACGATTTCCTGCAGATTCCGGAAGTGGACTTGAAGCTGATCGAACTGGCCAAGCGCTATGACGCGAAGATTGTGACCAACGATTTCAATTTGAATAAGGTTGCGGCGCTGCAGGGGATCGAGATTCTGAATGTGAATCAGCTGGCGAATGCGCTGAAGCCAGTGGTGCTGCCGGGCGAGACGATGCGCGTGTTTATTTTGCGCGAAGGGAAAGAGTACAACCAGGGCGTGGCCTATCTGGATGACGGAACGATGGTGGTGGTGGATGGCGCGCGCAAGATGATCAATAAGACGATCGACATCACTGTGACTTCGGTACATCAGACGACCGCGGGAAAAATGATTTTCGGACGATACGACGAGCGCGGAGAGCAGCAGGTTCCGCGTGCCGCGGCGCAGCAGCAGGGCGCCCCACACGCCGAACCTCCCTCGGCGCCACGAGCCAGCGAAGGCGCTGCTCCCGGGGGCGAACGGCCTGCGCGGCCGCTTTATCCTGACAGCGGCAGGAGTTGAGTTAGGCGGCGGTTTCGTATTCTCAGCAGTCCGCGGCGCATTGCTCCTGGCGCATGGGAGTGCGCCTCGACAGTTGCTTCCGGCTCGTACTTCGCTGCCCGCGCCCCTCCGATCATTCTACTGCTGTAAACAAGAGTGCGTGTGCTGGGCCTCTGGATTGCGATAGACTGTCTTCCCTCTTATGAGCCGAGTCGCCGCCATTATTCCCGCTGCAGGTCTGGGCACCCGCATGGGCGCCGAAATGCCGAAGCAGTTCCTGGAACTGGATGGAACGCCGCTGGTGATTTTCACATTGCGCCGGCTGGCTGCCTGCAGCGCCATCACTGATTTCTTCGTTTCCACGCGCGCGGACGATGTGGTCTCCCTGCAAGACAAGGTTGCGAAGGCGGCGCTCGGGCGACCGGCGCGGGTGGTGCACGGCGGTGATACGCGGCAGCAGTCGGTGGCGAACGCGCTGGCGCAGGTGGATCCCGCGACAGAAGTGGTGCTGGTGCATGATGCGGTGCGGCCGTTTGTGACTCCAGAACAGCTGGATCGGGTGATCGCCGAAGCGCGGAAGCGTGGCGCGGCCATTCTGGGAATTCCAGCGATCGATACGGTGAAGGAAGTGAAGCGGGCGACGTTGCCGGAGGATATGGCGCTGATTACGACAACGATACCGCGCGAGCGAATCGTGCTAGCACAGACGCCGCAGGCATTCTCTTATGGTCTGCTGCGCGATGCGTTTCGCGCGGCGCAGGCGGATGGGGCGCTGGCGTCGGATGAATCGGCGTTGGTCGAGCGATTCGGGCACGACGTGTTTGTGGTGCTGGGTTCGGAGCGGAATTTCAAAATTACGCGGCGGGCGGACATGGATTTGGCGCGGTTTTATCTGGAGCAGGAACGTAAAGCGCCGCAGCGATGAATTCTTCCGTGAAGCTTTTCAAACTCAGGAGCAAGGAAGCTAAATGATCCGTTCGGGCATTGGATACGATTTGCATCGGCTCGCCGCGGGGCGGAAGCTGATGATCGGCGGAATCGAGGTGCCGTTCGATAAAGGCTCGGTGGGGCATTCGGACGGCGATGTGTTGGCGCATGCTCTGTGCGACGCATTGCTGGGGGCCGCGAGCCTGGGAGACATTGGCACGCATTTTCCGGATACGGATCCGAAATGGAAGGGCGCGGCTAGCCTTTTGTTTCTGGAGCACACGCGGAAGCTGCTCGATGAACGCAAGCTGCGGATCAGTCATTTGGACGCGGTTGTGATCTGCGAACGGCCGAAATTGGGCCCGCACTTCCCTGCGATGCGAGCGGCGCTGGCGAAATCCTTGGGGATTGCGGAAGCGCAGATCAATCTGAAAGCTAAGACGAATGAGGGGACAGGCGAGATCGGGCGCGGCGAGGCGATTGCGGCGCACTCGATTGCTACTTTGGAAGGTTGAATTCACCGCAGAGACGCGGGGCGGCAGGTCGGATGGCGACGAACTGGCTTACGGGATTTCATGCGGTGGAGGAGGCGCTGGCGGCGGGACGGGCGCTGGACCGCATCGTTATTGCGCGAGGGCGGCACGGAGAACGCGTGGAGGCCGTGGTGCAGCTGGCGAAGGCCAAGGGCGTGCCCGTGCGGTTTGAAGATCGCGGACAGATTGACCGGTTGGTGGGGACGCGCGAACATCAAGGGGTCGCGGCGCTGGGCGCGGCGAAACCGGCGATGGGCCTGGAGGATTTGCTTGCCGCGAAAACGCCGCAGGGATTGCTGGTGCTGCTGGATGGCGTCGAGGACCCGCATAACCTGGGCGCCGTTGTACGAACGGCGCTGGCGGCGGGCGCGCATGGCGTGGTCATTCCAGAACGGCGGGCGGCGGGATTGACTGATACGGTGGAGCGCGCCTCGGCTGGTGCGCTGGCGCATCTGCCGATTGCGCGGGTGAAGAATTTGGTGCGGGCGATGGAGGAGATGAAGGAGGCGGGCTATTGGTTGGTAGGGCTCGATGAAAGGGCCGAGAAAAGTTATACGGAAGTGGATCTGAAGGGTTCGATTGGAATTGTGCTCGGGAGCGAGGGAGAAGGATTGCACGAATTGACGCGGAAGCGTTGCGATTTTCTGGTTTCGCTGCCTACTTCGGGGCCGGTGCGGTCGTTGAACGTTTCTGTGGCGGCTGGGGTAATGCTGTTTGAGGTGTTGCGACAGCGCGGGGGAGATCGCGGATCGGCGCGCGAAAGCAAGTTAAAGGCACCGCGGTTGAACGCCGAGGGACATAGATAAAACCTGAAACACACAGCTCTGCTTAAACCCTTCGACATCCTTGCCCTTTAGAGTGGCGATCTGCTGTTCATCCTACACGGGCTACACGGGCACCTATTTGTCATACTTCAGCAGCGAAAACACATGGATGCCGGGCAGTCTGGCGCGGCCGTTGAGGAACGTGAGTTCGACGGCGAAGGCTGCGCCTGCTACCTTGCCTCGCAGTTGCTGGATTAGCTTGATGGTGGCTGCGGCGGTGCCGCCGGTTGCGAGCAGATCGTCGCAAAGCAGGACGGTCTGGCCCGGCTGGATGGCGTCTTCGTGAAGTTCGAGCTGGTCGGTGCCGTATTCGAGTTGATAGGTGACCGAGGTCGTTTTGCCGGGAAGCTTTTTTGGTTTGCGCACTGGAACGAAGCCGGCGCCGAGGCGATAGGCGAGCGCGGGAGCAAAGATGAAGCCGCGGGCCTCGATGCCGGCGACGATGTCCACTTTGGTGCCGTTGTATTGTTCGCAGAGCTGATCAACTAGCGAATGGAAACCGGCCGGATCTTTGAGCAAGGTGGTGAGGTCGTAGAACAGGATGCCCGGTTTCGGGTAGTCGGGGATCTCGCGGATCAGCGATTTCAGGTCGGTCATTCTTCTCCTTCGTTCTGCGATGCAACTACGCGTCAGTACTCGATCGAGAATACCTTTGCGAAATCCTGGAGCAACGGCGCTTCTTCTTCGGCGACGCTTGAAACCGAAGCGCCTTGAGGGCCGCGTTCGAGCTGCGTACGGAACTCGGCTAGCTTGGAAGCGCTGCTTACGGCGAAAACTTCGACGCGGCCGTCAGGCAAATTCTTGGCATAGCCGCCAACGCCGAGGCGCTGCGCCGCACGCATGGCGAAATAGCGGTAACCGACCCCCTGCACCATTCCGCTGACGAAAAAGCGTCTGGACTCGCGAGCTTGCGAAGTGTCTGGCATGGCCCATGCGGAAACGTATTCCGCAAACGGGTGATTTTAACAGAGGCGTGGGGAGCAGAGGCCGCGATTTTTTGCGCGGGTTGCTTAGCGTAGGATGCGGCTGCTGGATTTCCCAGGACCGCGATAAAATGCTTTAGGGCCGCAGGGAGTGCGAGTGTTTGCGAACGTGACGACGGGAAGAGGTTAGACGCGAAGCGCGAACTTCGCATCCAAACATTGATGCCGCGATATCTCAAATTGCCGCGAACTTTCCGTTACTTGGCGCACTGCCGGGCGAGCCGCTTGGCGCTGATTGGCCTGGCAGCGCTGTTATTCGCGGCGGCTGTTCCTGCCCAAGACCCCGGCCCTAAAGCTCCGCCGCCGACATTCAAGGTGGAGCGGATTCCGGCGGAACCGCATCCGGGGCCGCCGCCGTTGCCGGTGGAAGAGATCATCCAGAAATTCGCGGCGAATGAAGATGTGATGAAGAAGGCGTACGACACATACGACTTCACGCAATCCATCCGTTTGGACGAGCTGACTGATCCGGGGGGCAAGTTCAGCGTGAGCGGCGAGGTGTACACGAAGGCGGACGGCGTGCGCTACTTACGAGTCACGAAGCCGGCGGAATCCAACCTGAAGCTGATGCATTTTTCGCTGGAGGACGTGCGAGTGATCGCAAGCATGCCGGAATTTCCGCTGACGGCGGAGGAGCTTCAGAATTACAATTTTAAATATGCGGGACAGGACAAGTTGGACCAGCTGAACACCTATGTTTTTCAGGTGAAGCCGAAGATGCTGAGCCGGAAGAAACGGTATTTCGAAGGCGTCGTGTGGGTCGACGATCACGATTTTGCGATTGTGAAAAGTTACGGGAAATACGTGAGCGAGCTGGAGGGCAATGGCACGGCGCTGCCGTTCACGATGTTTGAAACCTACCGCGAGAATTTCCAGAGCAAATATTGGCTGCCGACGTACACCAGGTCCGACGATTACTACAAGAGCGACGGGAATGAAGACATGCCGCTGCGGCTAGTGGTTCGTTCGACAGATTTCAAGCTACACGCGGCGGCGCCGCCTGCGGCGGATCCCGGCTCATCGTCCAGCGTTCCGCTTACTTCTCCCCAGCAATAATTTTCGCGTTATCACAGGCGCGCACTCGCCTAGCCGGCCCTACGACATGGTGCGCAAATATTGCGGGAGTTCTTGAACTGAGCTCAGGAGGACTTCGGGTTTGGCCGCGCGCAGGCGAGCGGCTGTGGGAAACGGGCCCAGGACGCCGATAGCGCGCACGCCGGCGCTGCGGGCCATTTCGATGTCCTCGGCCGTGTCGCCAACGTACACACAATCGTCCGCCGAGCGGCGGAGGCGTTTGAGCGCGAGCAGCAGCGGTGCGGGGTGGGGCTTCTTTTTCGCGGCGTCTTCGCTGCAAACACACGCAGAAAAATAGTTCGCAAGTTCGAGCTGGCGGAGTTGGCGGCGGACGCGCGGTCTGCTGCCGCTGCTGACGATGCCGAGATCAAATTTTTCTGCGAGAAGCCGGACGACGCGGCGCGCGCCTGCAAGGAGCGGAGGATTTTCCAGTTTGTAGGCGCGGGTCCAGAGGTCGTCGGCTGCGATCCATTGGGAGCGCGGAAGCCGTGCGGCGCGATAGACGCGCAGCCAGTTGGGGGAGTAGTGCAGCGCCAGTTCGCGCTCGGTCCAGTTGATGCCTAGTGAGTGAAACATGGAGAGATAGGCGCGCAGATCCGCCTGGTAGGAATTCAGCAGGGTGCCATCCCAATCGAACAGAACTGCGCGCGTAGCGAACTGTGCGGTTTTCACGACCAGGGAATCGTATCAGACCGGGGTGACGGGGAAAAACGAGAGACGGAGAGTCGCAACGAGACTCGCGAAGCTCAGCTTAGGCCGGCGGTGCGAACCAAGATCGCCTTCCCGGTGGCGGATGCCGCGCAACAGACTCTTAAAGATTGAATTGCTTGGCCGGCTTTAGTGACTGCGATAGCGCAGCGGGACAATGTCGTCGCGGCGCAAGGCGAAGTCGTCGAAGGTGGCGGCGTAACCGCGCCAGCCGGGCATATCCACTTCCTCAGCGCGCACGATGTGGGCTGCGGTGCACATCTGAACCGTGCCCTGGCCCAGCGGCCGCTCGATGAGCGCAACTTCCAGTTCAATGGCCGTGCCGGGCTGAAAATCGCGCGGAGCGAGGAAATAGACGCCGCTGGAGCTGATGTTGCGGGTTACGAGCGTGACGGGAATGGGCTCGATATGATCGCCGACGCGCGTGAGGCGGAGCGGCAGCGAGAGCGATGCGCGCGGATTGCTGCGGCGTTCGCGCGCGACACCGATGGCGTGCGTGGGAACACGCGCAAATCGCTGTGGCCCAGGCTTCCCATTTGGAGATGAAACGCTTACTGTGTGGCTTTCAACTTTACGCAGCGGCGACACAACCGACCGCGGCCCCTTCCAATCCGGAGCAGCCCCCATGTACTTTCCCCCAAGATCGCCTAAACTTCCCCCGAGCCAGTAGAGCGAATATGCGCGGAGTCTGGAACCGCGTCAAGGGAAGTGATGGGCCGGTGCCGTATTATACAACAGTAAGGGGTGGGGCACATAGCTATGATTAGGCGGGAGTTGCGACCTCTCGGCTGATTGGGGGTGGGATTTTGGGTTTGTGGTTTGTTCGCTGGGCGCGAAGGACAACCGAAAGCGAAGGGTTGTTCGCCTCTGGAGCAGTCGGGATTTTTGCTGCGGAGGTGAAAATCCTCGCATTGAATTCGACCGCTAGAAACGGATGGCGGCTTTGATTGAGTTTCGCTAGTTTGAGGTGAGAGCGAGGCTCATACAATGATTGAACTGATGACCAGAACTTCGAATGAGGGATTTGAGGGCACGCGCACGGCTGTGACCGAGAAACGATGGCAGTCGGTGCAGAGGCGCGATCGCGGCGCCGATGGTGCGTTTGTGTATGCCGTGCGCTCGACTGGAATTTACTGCAGGCCGTCGTGTGCTTCACGAAAACCGCGGCGCGAGCAGGTGGAATTTTTCTCGCTGCCGGCGGCGGCGGAGCAGCGTGGATTCCGCGCGTGTCTGCGGTGCCGGCCGCGCCTGGCACGTTTGCGCGATCCGCGCACGGCTGCGGTGGCGAAAGTATGCCGGGAAATCGAGGCGCAGATCGATGCGGATGGCGCAAAGACTGCGAACGGGGATGCAAGCGAGACCCCTTTGACGCTGCGCATGCTGAGCTCTCGAGCTGGAATGAGCGCGCATCAACTGGAACGCGCGTTTCGCAGCGTGATGGGAATTTCTCCGCGGCAGTATACGGATGCGCGACGGATGCGCCGGTTGAAGTCCCGATTGCGAAAAGGAGACGACGTAACCACTGCGCTATACGACGCAGGATTTGGATCGAGCAGCCGATTATACGAGCGCGCTCCGGCGCATTTGGGGATGACGCCTGCTACGTACCGGCAGGGCGGCGCGGGAATGAAGATCCATTACACGATTGCAGGTTCGCCGCTCGGACGATTGCTGGTGGGGGCGACCGAGCGCGGGATCAGCGCGCTGTATTTGGGGAAAGACGACGGGCCACTGGAAAGTTCGCTGCGCAAGGAATATCCGCGCGCGGAGATCCGTCGCGACAGGAAGGGGCTGGAAGGCTGGGTCGGGAAAATACTGGCGCACTTGCGCGGACGAGAACCGAATCTGGATTTGCCGACCGACGTGCAGGCGACGGCGTTTCAGCGGCGGGTGTGGGAGGAATTGCGCAAGATTCCTTATGGTGCTACGCGCACCTACAGCCAGGTGGCACGCGCGATGGGCAAGCCGAAGGCGATTCGGGCGGTGGCTCGGGCCTGCGCGACCAACCCGGTCTCCGTCGTGGTGCCGTGCCACCGCGTGGTGCGCGCAGACGGCAACCTAGCCGGTTATCGCTGGGGCCTGGAGCGCAAACAGGCCCTGCTCGAACGGGAGTCTGCCGGGCGCGGTGAAACGGCACAGCGAAAATCAGCGAGATAGGCGCTAGCCCTGAGGTTTGACTTTTTCGGTGCCCTTGGGCCAGTGCGGTTTGAAGTGGGCGTCGCCGAGGTCGGGGTTGCGCACGATCCTGGAATAGCGAATGACGAAGTAATCGCCCGAACCGGTCTCGTTGAACTGCTGTTGAACCGGAAGCCACGAGGATTCATCGAACCAGATCTGAATCTTGGAGATCTGGTTGCGGGCTTCTTGGGACTTGGGGGTCAATTCCAGCTCGACTGTCTTTTTTTCATCCACCGTTGGCTCGCCGAGCAGCGTCACCAGATACGACTTCTGAAGCTCCTTTCCCTGAGTGCCGAAACCGAGCAGAAGGTATTGGTCTACCTGGGCGCGATGCTGTGCGAGGTTATATTCCTCAACACGCTTCAGACCGGGAGTGTAAATGTAGAGCGTGTCGCCGGTGCGCAGAATTGTGCGCGCATCCGGAGGCTTCATTTCGAGCAGCATCTTATCGTCGCGAACCAGAATCGAACCGGCTTCGGTGGAGCGGTCGTTAACGACGACAGTGACTTTGGTGCGCTCGACATCGGCCGAGAGGCTGTGAAAACCTTTTGCCGACCGATCGAGTTCTCTGAGCGTGCCGTCGAGCGTAGCCGGGCTGTGGTTTTGACCAGCCGCAGGAAACGCTCTGAGACATGCGGTCGAAACGATGGCGACAAGCGCAATTCCCAACGCGAAGCGTTTTACGATCAAATCATGTCCCTCAGTGAGTGGCCAGCGCGTTAACGAGGCGTTCATAATACTACTACATTAGACGCGGTGGGCCACTTGCCGGGTTTCAGACGGGATTGCAGCAGGGAGAAAAAGTTACATCAGCGGGGATGGATGTACGGTGACATCGTAATACAGGATGGAGCCATCCTGAGCGGAAACGGGTTCGATATGCACGACCTGGAAAGTCTGGTCTTTTAGTTCAGCGACAGTGCGCGCGAGGATGTCGTGAGTTTCGCGCTCCAGTTCCGGTGTGGCGCGGGCCGCGCGTTTTTCCGCTGGAAGCACGGTGGCATCGAGGCGATAGGTGTGCGTCTGACTGGCCGGATCTTCGGATTCAAGCTGCACTTTGGAAGCAAAGGCCGCCGAAGCTTGGGGCTGGTCGTGGAACCAGTGCGTCGGCGTGACCAGCACAAACAGGACAATCAGAATCACGGCTAAATCGTAGGGCCAACTGCCGCGCTCATAGGACCAGAAAATCGTGCGGGTAATAGCTCGCCACAAGGTACGCATGTTAGTGAACCGACGAGCCGTCCACCACTTCGCCATCACGCATGTGCAGGACTCGATGTCCGTAGGCGGCGGCTTCGGGATTGTGAGTGATCATGACGATGGTCTGGCCGAGATCCTGATTGAGCTGACGCAGGAGGTTGAGGACGGCTTCGGAACTTTTGGTGTCGAGGTTGCCGGTGGGCTCGTCGGCCAAGACGATTTTTGGTTCGCTGACAATGGCGCGAGCCAGCGCCACGCGCTGTTGTTCGCCGCCGGAAAGTTCCGAAGGCTTGTGTTTGAGCCGACCACTCAAGCCGAGCAGGTCCGCGACGACCTGGAAGCGATGCGGATCGAACCCATTTCCGTGGATGTGCTGGGCCAGGGTGATGTTGTGATATGCGTCCAGAGTGGGGAGCAGATTAAAACGCTGAAAAACAAAGCCGACTTTGTGGCGGCGCAGCAGAGTGCGCGCTGAATCGCTCATGGTAGTGAGGTCGTTGCCATCGAGAAGGACGCGTCCGGAGGTAGCCTGGGCCAGGCCGCCAATCACGTGCAGCATGGTTGATTTGCCGCAGCCGGAAGGGCCCATGATGGAAACGAATTCGCCGGGAAAAATATCAATGCTGACGCCGCGCAAGGCAGGAACTTCGACTTTGCCCTGGCGATACACCTTCCACAGATTTTCAGTCTTGAGTATGGGCTCCAACAGCCGCTCCCCTTCAAGCGTCAGCGAATCCGAGGATGGAAATATTCTAGTCGCCTTTAGCATATATGCCTAGCGCGGATGCGCGGACGCGAATCGGCCTGGACGCCGCAAACGCACGGGGAAAGTGGCTTGGAGCTACTCGTAGGCCAAAGCCTCGACTGGATCTTTGCGGCTGGCCATCCAGGCGGGATAGGCGGCGCCGAGCAGACCGCCCACAATGGCAATGAGGCCAGCGCGCAGAACCCATAGTGCCGTAATCAGGATCGTGAGCGTTGGGAACAGCTTGATGAAGATGGCGCTCATCAGGTAGCTGAGTCCGACGCCGGCCACAGCTCCGCCGATGCATAGCAGCGTCGTCTCGCTGAGAACGATGCGGACGATGTAGCCCTTGGACGCACCCAGGGATTTGAGGACGCCGATTTCGCGCGTGCGCTCGATGATGGTGGTGTACATCGAGAGAAAGATGACCAGGAAGCCGATGACCACAGCGATTCCGATCATGACGTTGATGAAGGCGGCCAGGCCGGGGAGGTTCGAGGATGTCATCAGCGTCATGAGATCCTTGAGCGGGCGAACCTCATAGCGAGGGAGCAGATCCTTGATTTCATCGGTCACGGCCGGAGTGTTATCGGTGCGATCACACTTAATGAAAAAGACCGATGCCTTGTCGTGCGACCCTCCAATTTCCTGGAGCGTGGAGAGGAAGACGAAGAGGCGCGCGCCCTTGCCATGCTCGACGATTCCCGCCACGTGAAAGTCGTGGCCGAACAGCTGCAGAGTCTGGCCGAGCTTTATGTTCTTTGATTTGGCATAGACGTCGTCCACCAGAATATCGTTCGGCCCCTGCAAATCATGGCCCTGGTGAAAAACGAATCCGCCGGTAACAGCGTGAAAACTCTGCTGGTCGATGCCATAAACGATTTCGATGCCGCTCGTATTGAACTGCGTCAGGACGGGGGCGACCGCCTGCACGTATTCCAGCTGCGCCAGCTTATCTGCGATCGCGATGGGCATGGGCGCGCCGCTAAAGGCCATCAGGTAGGAAGCCTGAGGGGGCTGAACCATAATGTCCGCGCCGACGCCTTCAATGCGTTTGGCCGATTCGGCGAGAAGCCCGCTGGTGAGGCCGACGACGATGATGACGAGTGTGACCTCGACGGCTACGGCCAGCACAGTGATGAAGGTGCGGAGCGGCCGGTGCAGCACATTTTGCACAATCATGTAACGAATCATAAATTTTTGCTGCGCTCAGGCAACCGTGAACGCGCTAATGTTGCGGCTCCTTGGGACTTTGCCCAGAGTCTTTGTGAGTATCTGCCCCGGGATTTTCGCTGAGATCGACCAAATCCGTGCCCGGCGGCTGCGGCAGAGAGAAGCGGTCTGCAGCAATGGGCTCGTTCACAGTAAGCTTCTTGAGTGTAATCTGCAATTGATAGTCATCGCTGGGCCGAGTGACGTTGATCTGCCACGGATAAGCGGTGGACGCCGTGTTTTGCCAATTTGCGTAAGCTACGTCGGAACCCACCTTACCACTCGCGGCGAGATTCTCAATTCTTGAGATGCGCAGGTCGGTGCGGTCGAACCAGATTTTCCGCGCGATTTCCCAGTTCGCCGCTGGCCGCTGGGAACTTTCTTGCTGACCCGGAGTAGCGCTGCCGGCATCGCTTGCGCCGACGCTGGATTGCGGCGCTTGCGCTCTCACCACCGTCAGTATGTAGAATCGCGAAGCGCCTTCGCTGGCTTCTTCGAACAACACGGGCGTTTGATCCGTGATCGCGGGCCAGAAGAGCGCGTCCACCAGGTGTTGCGGCCTAAGATTTTCGATTGGCTTCTCGGCGCGCCGCTCCAGGTCGGCTGGGCCGACGATAAATTTATTCTTGGACGGGATGTAGATGCTGAAAGTCGAGCCGTCACTGACCATGTCAAAAATATTCTTGCTGACAACCGGGGCCTGGCCGATTACCCGGATGCTGGCGGGCCTGGCTGCCAAGATGAAACCGTTCACTTCGTGGTATTGCTCGATGACCCCGGAATACGCAGAGCCTGCCGTCAGTTTCATGCTCACACCGGCGTTGAGAGACTGGATCGCTTGCGCCTGGCGGTTGTAGCTATCAATGAGCTGTTCTTTAGTAGCGGTCTGCAGCGCGGCCGGCGCTTGTGCTGGTTTTACGACGGTCTTTTGACTGACGGCGCAACCGAAGGCAGAGGCGAGCACCGCTGCCGATGATGCCATCCAGAGGATGCGCCGTATGCTGAATTTGGGCCGGGCTATGAACACAAAGTATGCAATCTAACAGTGGCCCACATGGCTGTCAACGAAACAGGCTTGGCTTGCTGAGGCGCCGTCGCAGGCGGGCTGGCGGCCAAGGTGCTAGAATTCCGGGTTTGCGCGGGGAGCCGTAATGTTCAAGAAGGTCCTGATTGCCAATCGCGGCGAGATTGCCGTGCGCATTGCGCGAGCGTGCCGGGAGCTCGGTGTGCGCGCCGTCGCAGTGTTTAGCGACGTGGATCGCGCTTCACTCCACGTGCGACTGGCGGACGAGGCCTACCCGATTGGACCGGCGCCCTCACGCGAAAGTTATTTGGTGATTGAAAAGATTCTCGGTGTCGCGCGTTACGCCGGGTGCGATGCGATTCATCCCGGTTACGGTTTCCTGGCGGAAAATCCCGCGCTTGCTCGCGCCTGTGTGGACGCCGGCGTCACCTTCATTGGACCGTCGGCCAGCGCGATGGAGCAGCTGGGATCGAAGACCGCGGCGCGGCAGATTGCGCGAGACGTGGGAGCGCCAACCGTGCCCGGCACCTTACATCCGATCAACACGGTGGACGAGGCGGCGGAAATCGCGCGGGATATCGGTTTCCCGGTGATTTTGAAAGCGGTGGCGGGCGGCGGCGGTAAGGGAATGCGCAGTGTCGCGAGCGAGAGCGAACTCGGCTCGGCATGGCGGGATGCGACATCGGAAGCACAGAACGCATTCGGCGACGCGCGCGTGTACCTGGAAAAATATCTGGAGCGCCCGCGACACATCGAAATTCAGGTGCTGGCGGATCATCATGGACATTTCGTTTATCTGGGAGAGCGGGAATGCTCCGTGCAGCGACGGCACCAGAAGGTGATTGAGGAGGCGCCGTCACCGATCATGACGCCCCCTCTGCGGAAAGCGATGGGCGAAGCGGCGGTGAAACTGGCGCGCGCGGGAAATTATACGAACGCGGGCACCGTGGAATTTCTGGTGGACGCACAGCGGAATTTTTATTTCCTGGAAATGAATACGCGGCTGCAGGTGGAGCACCCGGTCACGGAAATGGCGACCTCGCTTGATCTGGTGAAGCTGCAAATGCGGGTCGCGGCAGGCGAGCCGTTGCCGTTCGGCCAGCAAGACATTCAACTGCGCGGACATGCCGTCGAGTGCCGCATCTACGCGGAAGACCCGGACAATAATTTCTTTCCGTCGCCCGGGAAAATCATTGCTTGTGGAGTTCCGAGCGGTCCTGGGATTCGGCTGGATGAGGGGATCTACGCGGGCTGGACGGTGCCGAACGAGTATGACCCGATGCTGGGGAAGCTGATTGCGTGGGGCGCCGATCGCAAGGAAGCACTGGCGCGGATGGGGCGGGCACTGGCAGAGTATTACGCGAGCGGGATCAAAACCAACGTCTCGCTTTTCCGCCGCATCCTGGGGAGCAGCGATTTCCAGAAAGGCGCGATTTACACGCGCTGGCTGGATGATTTCCTGAGCGCCGCACCCGTTACGGAAATCCGCAACGTCCGGGAAGAATCCCAGGCCGAGCAAGCGGCTGCGATCGCGGCATTTCTGTGGCACCTATCGCAGACTGGCGGTGGGAATGCTTCTCAGACGCACCCGATTGCGGAATCGCGGTGGAGAACCGAGGGCCGCCGGGAACAAGTGAATCGCGAGCCACAACCGTGACGAAAATGCGGAACGACGAGCGGAGCTATTTTGAAATTGCAGATTGAGATAGCGGGGAAAAAGCGCCAGGTGGAACTCGCGCAGGCGGGCGAGCGCGCGATATGGACGATCGATGGACAACGCCTCGAGGCTGATGCAGTCGCGGTTTCTGCCGGGATCTATTCGATCCTCCTAGGCGGAAAATCGTTCGAGGTGCGCGTTGAGCGCTTGGGCGCGGAGCTGCGAGCGATTACGGCGGGCCGGGATTTAAGCGTCGTAATTCAGGACGAGCGCGAATGGCGGCGAAATCGTGGTGGCAACGTCGAAGCGGAAGGCCGGCAGCAGGTTTTGGCCCCCATGCCGGGGAAAATCGTGCGGGTCCTGGTAAGCGCCGGCGATTCAGTGCGCGCGGGCCAGGGTCTGCTGGTGGTGGAGGCGATGAAGATGCAGAACGAGATTCGCGCACCGAAATCGGGAACGATCGACCGGGTGCGAGTGGTCGAAGGTCAAACGGTGAACGCTGGCGAAGTGGTGGTCATCGTCAGCTGAGCGAATATTTCGGCTTCGTGACTGGTTGCCTCTCAGTTCCCTTTTGGTTCCGATGCCTTTCCCCGGCACCCTGCCCTGGTCACAAGGGTTCCCGTCCGCGCGAAAATTGGGCAGCGGGCAGTGGTGCGAATTTTCGTTGCGATTCCCGGATTATTTCGAGGCGGGAAGCTTTCCTGCGGATTCCAGGATTTGGCGGGCCAGATAGTTGGTCACGCGTGAATCGTCGCGCGCTTCGACCATGTACGCCGAGCGTATCAGCTGCTCCTTGCGGTTGCGCAGCATATCGCGGATGGACTGTTGCACTTGCGGATCGGACAGCTCACGCTGCCCTGCGGGCTCTTTGGCGACGAGCTTCAGAATGCGGTACCCGCCGTTTTTCACACCAATCGGTTGCGTTACGTCGCCGGGCCTCATCCCCAAAACCGTCTTTTTGAGCAGCGGGTCGGATTGATTCAACGCGGACTCCGGAACGAAACCGAGATCGCCGCCGGTGGCTGCGGTGGAATCCTCTGAATAATCCATCGCGAGCTGGGAAAAATCTGCGCCGCTTTCCAGCTTTTGTTCAATCAGGCCGATTTTTCGCTTGGCTTCGGGTTCCGAAGTGGCTTTGTCGTTCTTGCGGTTGTGGACAGCCGAGTCAGGATGCGGGGTAACGACGATCTGGGCGATGTGAAACTGCAGTTCGGCGACGTTGAATTGCGCGCGATTCTTGTTGTAGAAGTCGAGCACGTCCTGGTCGGTGATCGAAATCTTCGCAACGACTTCGCGATTCAGGAGCTTTTGCACGGAAAGCTGGCGACGGATGTCTCCTTTTAAATCGTCCACGGTCAGCTCGGAATCCTTCAGCTTCTTCTGGAATTCTTCTTCGGTATATGGGCTCTTGGACTCGGTGAATTTGTCTTCTACTTCGGCATCGCTGGCGACCAGATTCAGTTTATTGGCGCGCTCGAGCAGAATTTCATTGTTCACAAGCTCATCGAGGATATTCAGCTTAAGCGAAAGTGCTTCTTCCTGAGAAGGCGCAGGACCTTCGGCGTTCACGCGCGTGCGAAAGTACTTCTCCACCTCGGAGCGCTGGATCTGCTTGCCATTGACGACGGCCCAAACGTCCGGGCCGGGTGGGGGCTGTGTCTTGCAACCGGCCACGCACACACTCCCCAAGACCAGAGCGAGAGCCAAGATTCGTCGTGACAAACGGGACTCCTTCCAGGGGAGGGCCGACTTCACGCGGCCTTTTGCACGCGGCCGGAGCGGATGCAGGAGGTGCAGACGCGGATATGCTTGCGGGCGCCTTTGACTACTGCCTTGACGCGCCGCAGATTGGGATTCCAGCGGCGCCGCGTAACGTTATGGGCGTGGCTGATTGCATTGCCATACAGCGGCTTCTTGCCGCACATTTCACATGCTAGTGCCATTGTTGCGTCACTCCACAGATCGTAAATTGTCGATTTACTTGCCAACGTATGTTAGCAGAGTCCGCCCATAGCGGGAAGAGTTTTGGTCCCACAGCAGAGCGAACGAAGCTGTGAAATCAGGCCCGCGGGCCGCTGCAATCCCTCATTTCTGCTGTTTTCCTCCATGGAAAGTTCCGGCGGCTTGGTACTTTCGATCCATTGACCGTACACAATGCAAACGGCTAATTTGACGAGTACGATCTGGAAAGGCTCGAAAACAGCCAAGAGGCAGGGGTGTGTACCCTTTAGACACACAGCCTGAAAATTTACCTCTTGACGGCAACTAAACACTTATAGACTCCGCCGCGTAGTATCCCTACTCGGAGGGGTCAATGAGTAAGTGGTTGGTTGTAACGGTTTTGGTCATGTCGGTATTGGCCAGCGCCGTCGGTCTAAAGGCCATTTCGGTCGCGAGCACGACGGCTCCTGTGCCGCCGACTCCTTGGGCGAGTACGACGGCTCCTGTGCCGCCAACTCCCTGGGCGAGTACGACGGCTCCTGTGCCGCCGACTCCTTGGATGAGTACCACGGCCCCGGTGCCCCCCACACCCTGGAACTAGGCTCAGGGAACTCCCTATAAAAGGGAGTTGAGTGGTCGAGCACCGGAAACGAAACAGCGATGCTTGGACCACTCGATTACATGATATGGCTTATAGGTTTCCTGGTGGAGATCGGGGTGGTGGTGTATCTAATCACCCGCAAACAGGCTTTCCGCTACTTCCCCATTTGTTTCTATATGTTGTGCGACGCCCTGGTAACTTGGGGACAGTATTATTGCGTACACCATTTTGGCTTTGAATCCACGACCTACGTCTATTTTTACTACTACACCGACAGCTTGCTGAACGTTCTGATGTTCTGGGTGATCATCAAGTTCTACCAGGAGACGTTCGCGGAAATGGGTGTGAGCAAGTACATCCGCGGAGCAGCGGTCATGTTGATACTGCTGACGGCGGTTTTCTCCTATGCGGTGGTACATCAAAATCGGACGCACTTGACCAGTCATTTCGTGGTCGAAATCGGCCAGAATTTCTACTTCGTGGGAGTTGTTCTGACATACCTGCTTTGGGGCGCGATCTTGAAGTTGCGCGAGACGCGGACGAGGCTGATCCAATTGGTTCTGGCGCTCGGGATATATTTCAGCGCCGATGCCTGCACGTACGCACTGCGCAATCTTTTCCCGGGCCTGGAGCCGAACTTTCTGCGCTGGTTTCCGCCCCTGGTGGGGTTGTGGCTGCCCTTGGCGTGGGCCTACACGTTTACGCATATTCATGACGACGCCCGCCTCGAGCCGGCCCGCTTGATGGTGAGAGCGCGATGATTGCAGCCCTGATCTGCGTGGTTTCGGCGGCGATTTTCCTGCAGTTCTTTGTGTCCTACTGCCGTTCGATCCTGGCGTCCAGCAGAAATATCGCGCTATCGGACCGCGTGCGCGAAGTGACTGGCATCGCCGACCAGGAAGTTGGCGCCGATGATTTCAACCGCCTGCTGCAGCTCGTGCGATTGTGCCCCGAGCGGGGCGACGACCAGTCCGAGATTCGCGCCGTAGGAACTTATTACGGCTTGCTTGCGATGCTGAACCGCGTTTCGCGGCCGGTGGCGCCCAGATTTGCGGTCTGGGTGGAACAGGAACGCAAGAGTTGTTCGTATTTCGCCGCCGTGGCGCTCGATCGCCGCATTTCCTACAGCCGCGATCTTTTCACTCAACAAATCACCGACCGGCTCTAACTCTTCAGATCGGAGCGGTCACCTGGCGTGCTCGCCGCCGCACCGTGCTCGACCCTTCCCCATCACGCTGTTACCATGGGCGTATCCTGGCCCCGAAATCGTGGGAGAATCGCCCTGTGCGAGTCTGGCTGGAACAATCCGTATTGACGAACATTCAAACGTCGCGAATGCTGACGGCTGGAAACCGTGTGGGCGTAGCGGTATCGGGGGGCGCCGATTCCGTCGCGCTCTTGCGCTTGCTCGATCGGTTGCGCGACGAGCTGGGCATCACGCTGACGGTTGTGCATTTCAATCACGATCTGCGGGGCGCTGAATCCCAAGGCGACGCCGCTTTCGTCGCGGAGCTTGCGGGAGCCCTGAAATTGGAGTTGGTGGCAGCGCGCGAGGATGTGAGGGCAGAAGCCACGCGCCAAGGGTGGAACCTGGAAGACGCGGGGCGACGGTTGCGCTACGCGTTCTTTGATCGCGTGCTTGCCCAGGGATACGCGACGCACATCGCCGTGGCGCATACGGCGGACGATCAAGCCGAGACTCTGCTGGCACATCTGATTCGCGGCACAGGGCCGACGGGTCTGGGAGGAATTCATCCCGTCGCCGGCGCGATTGTACGTCCGCTGCTCGGCACACGCCGGGAAATTCTGCGGGAATATTTGCGCGCGAACGGCCAGAGTTGGCGAGAAGATTCAAGCAATCGGGACGTGCGGCGAACACGCGCGCGGATTCGCGAGCAGCTGCTGCCGGTGCTCGAGCGCGATTTCTCCGGCGCGATTGTGAGCCACCTGAATGAGCTGGCGCGGTTTGCGCGCGAAGAAGGAAATTTCTGGGATGCTCTGGTCGAGGATCGATTCCAAGTTCTAGCGAAGGTTGACGAAGATGGCATCCGCGTCGCGGTAGAGGCCCTGCTGACTCCCTTGAAGCTGGAATTGCCCCGTAACGAAAGTCTCACATCGCCGAAGTACAATGGCTTCGGGCCCTTGCGCATGCTTACGGAACGCTTGGTGCGCCGTCTTTATGAAGGAGTGCGGGGGAACCGGCGAGAGCTAGGCGCGAACCACGTGGAGCGAGTGGTCGAGCTCGCGAGCGGATCCAACAGCGGCCACCAAGTAGAACTTCCTGGCGAAATTATCGTGCGGCGAAATTTTGGCGAACTGATTTTTTCGCGGCGGGCTGCTACTCAGCCGTGCAGAAACAATGGAACTGCGAAAGAAGCGAGCGCCTACCACTATGTCGTAAGCCTGCCCTTGTGCGGGACGGCGACTGTTTCCATTCCGGAACTTGGAAAGTGCTTCCGGCTGAAAGTGATTGACTGGCCTGTGACAGAGAGCGACACTAAGAGGGACGCTAACGCCCTCGATCTAGACCTCCTGCGCTCTCCTTTGATACTGCGGAATTGGAGGCCTGGCGACGCCTATAGACCGCGAGGTCGGCGTCACGAACGGAAGCTGAAGAGCATGTTCCTGGCGGGGCGTGTTCCGAGCGCCGAGCGCATGGCGTGGCCGGTGCTGGAAAGCGGCGGCCGAGTGATTTGGGCCCAGGGAATGCCGGCGGCCGAAGATTTCCGCGCGCGAGAGACTACGCGGACCGGAGTTGTGATCGAGGAAGAAGTTCTTGGGAGCGACCGGGCGAGTTGAATATGTCTGGGAGTCTTTTGCATCTAAAGTAATAAAAGTAAAGTAATGACGGACCGGCGCGAGCGATTTTTGGCAATTTTTCAAGCAGGTTGGAACAGGTGAGGTAATCAGGTGAACTCAACAGTCCGAACAATTCTATTTTGGCTCTTGATGATCTTGCTGGCGGTTGTGCTGTGGAGGATGGCCTCGACGGGAGGTCAGTCCGCGCACGACGACGAGCCCAGCTACACGAATTTTCTGGCCAAGGTGCAGAACAACGGCGTGAAGGACGTGCAGATTTACCTTTCGCCAAACAGCGCTGAGTTGCAGGGCGAGTACCGCGAAGGCGGAAAATTCCGCGGCGTGACGATCGCCAACACCGCGATTCCAGATGTCACCAAGGTCCTGCAGGATCACAACGTCATTTATAACTACAAGGAAGTGAAGAACGCGGACTGGCTGACATTCCTAGTGAATTTCGGGCCGCTGCTGCTGCTGGTTCTGTTCTGGGTTTTCATGATGAAGCAGATGCAGGCGGGCGGAAACAAGGCTCTGAGTTTCGGGAAGTCCCGCGCGCGCTTGCTGACGGCGCAGCAGAAAAAGGCGACGTTTAAGGACGTGGCTGGGATCGATGAACCAAAGGAAGAGCTGTATGAGATTATCGATTTCCTGAAGGATCCGCAGAAATTCCAGAAGCTCGGCGGACGCATTCCGAAAGGCGTGCTGCTGGTGGGGCCTCCGGGAACGGGCAAGACTTTGCTGGCGCGCGCGATTGCAGGCGAAGCGAATGTGCCGTTCTTTTCCATTTCCGGTTCGGACTTCGTCGAGATGTTCGTGGGCGTGGGCGCAAGCCGCGTGCGCGATCTGTTCGAACAGGGCAAGAAGAACGCGCCATGCATTATTTTCATCGATGAAATTGACGCGGTCGGGCGGCATCGCGGAGCAGGATTGGGCGGTGGTCACGACGAGCGCGAGCAGACTTTGAACGCGTTGCTGGTGGAGATGGACGGCTTTGAATCCAACGAAGGCGTCATCTTGATTGCTGCGACCAACCGTCCTGATGTGCTGGATCCGGCGCTGCTGCGGCCGGGCCGTTTCGATCGCCGCGTGGTGGTGCCGCGTCCTGACGTGAAGGGGCGCGAGGAAATTCTTCGCGTACACACGCGCAAGGTACCTCTTTCAGAAGACGTGGATCTTTCGGTGATCGCGCGCGGCACGCCGGGATTTTCCGGAGCCGATCTGGCGAACCTGGTGAACGAATCCGCGCTCTGGGCCGCGCGGCAGAACCGCAAGTTCGTGGCGATGGTGGACTTTGAGATGTCCAAGGACAAAGTCCTGATGGGCGTCGAGCGAAGATCCATGATTTTGTCCGACGAGGAAAAGCGCAACACGGCGTATCACGAGGCCGGGCACGCGCTGGTGGCGGCGATGACACCGGGCGCCGATCCGCTGCACAAAGTGACGATTATTCCGCGCGGCATGGCGCTGGGCGTCACCATGCAGTTGCCGATTGACGACAAACACACCTACACCAAGGAGTTTTTGGAAGCGCAGCTTGCCGTACTGATGGGCGGACGCGCGGCCGAGGAAATTTTCCTGCACCATATCACCACAGGGGCGGGGAACGATATCGAACGCGCCACGGAAATCGCGCGGCAGATGGTGTGCGAATGGGGCATGAGCGTTCTGGGACCGCTTACATTCGGCAAGAAGGAAGAAGCGATTTTCCTGGGCCGCGAGATCGCGCAGCATCGCGATTATTCGGAAGACACGGCGATCAAGATTGACGGCGAAGTTCGCAGCATTGTCACCAACGGGTACAGCAAGGCGCGCAATATTCTGGAGACGCAACGGGACAAGCTGGAACGGATTGCGCAGGCTCTGCTGGACCGCGAAGTTTTGGACGCGGTGGAATTGAAACTCTTGATGGAAGGCAAACCGCTTCCCGATAAGATACCGCCTCCGCCCCCTGCTGCGCCGCCCGTGCCGACCAAGGAACCGCAGCTTTCGTTGCGGCCTGAACCGCGACCGATTCCCGGATTGGCCAAGGGCGAAAAGCCCGCTCCGGCTTAGAATTCAAACACGCAACCGAGGAATTTTTCGGAACCTCGTCTCGAAAGAGGCGAGGTTCTTTTTTTTGGGGGTGAGCGCCCTGGCGAAATCGAGCGGAGGGTTCGCGACAAGATGGATGGCGCTGCGGATGCGTTCGGGCATCCGATCGGCCCAAATTGGCGTAAAATGCGGGCATGGCTCAGAAACCGTTAGATACGTTTGCCATCAGTTGCCCGTGCTGCCAGGCGAAGCTCACGGTGGATCGCGAGATTGGCGTGGTGCTGTCCCATGTGCCTCCGCCGAAGCCGCCGCCCTCGGTGGACCTGGACGACACAGCGGCCTTGCTGCGGCAGCAGGTGGACGCGGTGGAAGCGAAATTCCGCGCGTCGGTGGAAGCGGAGAAGTCGAAGGAAGATGTGCTGGCTCGAAAATTCGCCGAGGGATTGAAGAAGGCGAAAGACGGGCCCATCGAAAAACCCCTGCGCGATTTCGACCTCGATTAAACGCGCGATGCGACCGCGGCGGATTACCGGGAAGCGCCGTGCACATTGGGCCACACCCCGTGTTGTGACACCGGCCGTTTTATTGGCCATGGCGCTCGTGAGTTTGCTTTTCGCGCGACCGGCCGTTCCGCAGCAAGCCCAGCAAAAAACAAAACTGCCACGTCCGCGGCGCCTGGACGAGGACGTCACCTGGAAGCGCGATCCGGCAACGGGAGAACTGACAGCGATTCCCGTGGGCGGTGGAGCGAAGGGTATCAGCGCGACGGGAACGGGCCAGGGCGGGACAACGGCTGACGCGCACGCGATTTCGGTGGTCACGCAGATTGTTCCAGTGACGTGCAGCGTGATAGGCGCCGATGGCGTGGCGGTGCGGGGATTGCGGATGGAAGATTTCCGGGTCTTCGACGAAGGCGTCGAGCAACCACTCACTTATTTTGACGCGTCTACGGAATCGGCGAGCGTAGCAGTGGTGATCGATGCAAGCCCCAGCGTGCTGCGCGAGTCCGAGGAAATGAAAAATGCGGCGCGCGCGCTGGTAGATGCGCTTTCGTCTTCGGATCACACCGCGATCCTGGATTTTTCGGCGCACACCTATCTGCAGCTTCCCTTTTCCAGTGATTGGGGAATGATTCGCAAGGCTGTGGCGCGGGTGGATGCCCGATCGTTGTTGGAGGATACGGGCGGTTCGAATATTTACCAGGCAATGTTCCTGACGGCGCGCGAGCTGTTTGCAGGGCGCACGGGGCGCAAAGCTATCGTCCTGCTGACCGATGGGCAGGACAGCGGGCTGGGGCTTACGCTCGATCCGAAGACGGCGGAACCTCGTGCGGGATGGCCGCGCGATCAGCTGACCTTTGACGACCTGGCACGGGCTTTGGCGGCCGAAGACATTGTTGTGTTCGCGGTGTCCACCGAGAGCCGGCCGAAAATTATGACGCCGGCGTGGGTGCAGCTGCATGCAAGCCAAACGCTGCTGACATATGCGGCGCAAGGGTGGGGGATACCCGCATACACACTGTACCTGGCGGAATTGACGCGACGATCAGGAGGACAGTTGTACTTCCTGCGCGAGGCGGAAACGCTGGCGGACACGTTCCGGCAGATCGCGCTGAAGATTCGCGCGGAGTATACGCTGGGATTTTCGCCTGCGAATAACGCGCTTGCGGCACCTCATCCTGGCTGGCACCAGCTGCGCGTCGAGGTGAACGGTCACGGAGATCCGACCGTGGTGCATCGCTCGTCGTATTACGTAGTCGCGACGCCGTAATTTCGGCTTTCCTTGTCCACCCCCCATTGCCGACGCGACTGGATGCACCCGCGCGCTTAGGCTTAGGCTTTTGCGCAAACCGTGATTCAATAGCGGCCATGTTCCATCGCCGACAATTTCAACTGCGGTTGCCCGCGCGTGCGCTGGCCTTGGGCGAACGCACGCTGGTGATGGGTGTGCTGAATGTGACGCCCGACAGTTTTTCCGACGGCGGATTATTCTTGAAAGCCGACGCGGCCGTGGCGCAGGCTGTGGCCATGGAACGCGCCGGCGCCGACATTATTGATGTGGGAGGCGAATCCACGCGACCGGGGTCGCTGGGCGTTTCCGCGGCAACGGAATTGGCACGCATCGTGCCGGTGATTGCAAGGCTGCGCGGCAAGATTCGGATTCCGATTTCGGTAGATACCAGCAAGTCGCAAGTAGCGGAAGCGGCTGCGGAGGCTGGCGCGGAGATTGTGAATGATGTGACGGCGCTGCGCAACGATCCGCGAATTGCGCAAGTCGCGCGAAGGCGGAAGCTGGCGCTCGTGCTGATGCATATGCGCGGGAAGCC
This sequence comes from Candidatus Acidiferrales bacterium, assembly GCA_035602855.1. GTDB lineage: Bacteria > Acidobacteriota > Terriglobia > Acidiferrales > UBA7541 > Palsa-295. The sequence goes on along the minus strand of DATNLN010000033.1, from coordinate 2,518 downwards.
GCGCACCATGCAGCGAAGTCCCTTTGCGCGGGATGTGCTGCGCGACGTCGCGAAGGGTTTGCGGCATGCAGTCGAGTTGGCGCGGCGAGCGGGAGTCGCGAAATCGCAGATTGTGCTGGATCCGGGGATCGGATTCGGCAAGAGCTACCAGCAAAATTGCGAATTGCTGGCTCGTTTGCCCGAGCTTGCGCGCTCGGGTTATCCGCTGCTGGTGGGCACGTCGCGAAAGAGTTTTATCGGGAAGGTTCTGGAAAAGAGCAAATTGTGCGCTGGATCCGGGGCCGAAAGAATCTGGGGCACGGCGGCTACGGTTGCGGCAAGCATTCTGCAAGGGGCGCACATCGTCCGAGTACACGACGTGGCGGAAATGGCGCAGGTGGCGCGAATTTGTGATGCGGTGGCGTCTGCAGGGCGGGTGCGCGGAAGATAGGTAGCGGTGATTCGCAAAAGCAGGATTGCGCGTCGCGGCGAAACGCAGCTGGGGTGGCCGCTAGGGAGCAAACCATAGAATTTCTGGCGCATTTTCGGCGGCTCACTGCGGCACAGCGCAACACGTTCATCGCCTGCTTCCTGGGGTGGTCGCTGGATGCCTTCGATTTCTTCATTCTGACGTTTTGTGTGAGTGCGATTGCGGCAGAATTCCACGCGCAGGTTTCTGCGGTCCTCGAGGCGGTCTTCCTGACCTTGGCGATGCGGCCGGTGGGCGCCTTTCTGTTCGGAGCGATCGCCGATCGGTATGGGCGGCGTCCGGCGCTGATGATAGACATCATCGCGTACTCGGTTTTCGAGCTGGCTTCTGCGTTCGCTCCGTCGCTGCACGTTTTTCTGATCCTGCGGGCGCTGTTCGGTATTGCGATGGGCGGAGAATGGGGCGTGGGCGCCGCGCTGGCGTTCGAAACCCTGCCGAAAGAAAACCGCGGATTTTTCTCCGGTCTCCTGCAAGAAGGATACGTAGTGGGTTATCTGCTGGCGGCGCTGGCATACGCCACCGTTTTTCGATTTATTGGCTGGCGTGGAATGTTTGTGGTGGGGGCGCTGCCGGCTTTTCTGGTGATTTATATTCGGACGAAGGTGGACGAATCACCGGCATGGCGGCAGGGCCGTGGAAGCGCCGTCGGCGTCGAGCGAAGCCTGGGCAAAGATATTGTGAAGTACTTGGGCACTTTCATTTTTTTGGCAGTACTGATGTTCGCGTTCAATGCTTACAGTCACGGCACGCAGGATATCTATCCGACATTTCTGCAGAAGAATCGCGGGTTTTCGCCGAAGACAGTGGGGCTGGTCGCGATTGTGTACAGCGTGGGCGCGCTGCTGGGCGGGATCGTTTTCGGTTCATGGTCAGAGCGAGTGGGACGGCGGAAGGCCATTGTCATTGCGGCGGTATTGTCCATTCCCATGATTCCGCTCTGGGCGTATTCGCACAGCGCACCTATGATCGCGCTCGGAAGTTTTTTGATGCAGTTCATGGTGCAGGGCGCCTGGGGAGTGATTCCAGCGCACTTGAACGAACTTTCGCCCCCGGCGGTGCGCGGCACCTTTCCCGGTCTTGCATATCAACTCGGCAATTTGCTCGCTTCGCGAAATTCCGTGATGCAGGCCAAGATCGCCGAGCACTACTACGGTGGCAATTACGCGCCGGTGCTGGCGTGGACGGCCTTGCTGGTTGCTGCGCTGGTTGCGATTGTGACCATCAGCGGGCGCGAGGCGAAGGGCGCGGACCTTTCGGACACAAGTTAGTGCGGATGCTGCGCGGGCGGTTCGGCGACATGCCGAGGCGGTCAAAAATCTAAGTGCCGCGTCTGGTGTCGCTTACATTGAGCTTGGCGATCACCGTCTCCTGGTCTAACAGGAGTTGATCACTTGCCGCTTAGATCGCGCGCAGGACATCACGCGAGCGCTCAGTTGGAGAAGCTATAGCGATCCACCGAGATGCATCATCGTCCGAATGCCCACGCCACCATCAGCGGAAACTCTTCTCGCCAGAATACCCCACCGTGCGATCCGCTTCGCTCATTCATGACTACATCCGCACCTGCATCGCGCAGCGCGTCCGCCCACCTCCTTGCGTTCCCGAGGAAGAACGGCTCTTGTGTGCCAGCGACAAGGGATGTGCGCGGAAGCGGACTCGGCATAATGCCCGGCGGCTTGTAACCGCCGCCAGGCGAGGCGCACAAGACCGCACCGTAGACATGTGGGTGCCGAAGCCCAAGAGCGAGGGCCAGCTCTCCACTCGCCGAGACGCCGAACACCGCGGTACGTTCAGTGGGCAGCGCCACGCCAAACCGCGACTCCGTCCATCGGCGAACGTCCTCGACGAAGAACTTCTCGTGTGCCGCGAACCGCTCCGGCTCAAAGCCCGGTGAGTACTCATGGAGCCGCGGCGTCTCATCTGTCAGCCCATGTACACCGACGATCATTGTGGACGGTACGTCGGCCTTCCCGAGCAACCGGCCCCACTTCGAGATTACCTGACCGTCGCCGGCGAAGACGATTGCTTCGGGCGGGTCCGGTGGAACGT